>JAJZET010000183.1:313-4018 GCA_021805685.1 Pseudomonadota bacterium | reverse complement strand
GTTCGGCCTCACGATCGAGCCGGGGCGGCTGGCGCAGATCCGCGAACAGCGCCGCGCGGGCAGCCGCTATGCCACGCTCAAGCAGTGCAAGTGGGAGCTGGAACAGGCGGATCGACTGATGCGCCAGTCCGGCATCCCGTTCCTCAACACTACGCATGTGTCGATCGAAGAGATCGCGAGCAAGATCTTCTCGAGGCTCGGTATCGAGCGCACCATGTATTGAACAGCCCACGGAGCGACCAAGCCATCATGAGTGCCGTACTCGACGATCGCCGCAGCCTGTTGCCGGGACGCTTCGAGTTCCTGATGGGCCTGTACGCCGAGAACTACCATCGGCTGGCGCGGCTGTTCGCACCGCAGCAGCTTTTACCCGGTCGCTACGTCTCGAATGTGGACGACGGGCTCGACGTGCATCTGCACGTGCAGGAATGCCATCCCTACACGCTGGAGCTGGAGCTTACCTACGGCTTCGTCGATGTGCACACCGGTCAGCGCGCACCCTCCGCGCAACTGCGCATGTACACCGATGCGCACGTGGCCGAAGCCTTGCATTGCCATCCTGGGCGGCACCTGTGGCAGGTACTTGGGCCCTTCGCGCCGGCGCATACCGTGTTCCAGCATCGCCTGCAGATGAACGGCTTCCTCGCACGCTGGCTGGAGTACCTGGCGGAGCAGGGGCATTCCATCGGCACGCTGGAGGCGCTTGCAAGCATCGGGTCGTAGCGGCTTTCCCGAGAGCAAGCCTTCTGCCTGTCGATGGACGGGCGCGCCAACGCCCACAAAAAAACCGCCCTGAAGGCGGCTTCTTTGCTTGATAGTGGCGGAGCGGACGGGACTCGAACCCGCGACCTCCGGCGTGACAGGCCAGCATTCTAACCGACTGAACTACCGCTCCACTTTTGTTTACCAGCGTTGCGAGCCAACCTTGGCGTCCCCACGGGGATTCGAACCCCGGTCGCCACCGTGAAAGGGTGATGTCCTAGGCCTCTAGACGATGGGGACGTATCAGGTTGGTGGAGCCAGGCGGGATCGAACCGCCGACCTCCTGCATGCCATGCAGGCGCTCTCCCAGCTGAGCTATGGCCCCGCCGCTGGAAGCCGCAAAGAATAGGCAGGGTTCGCATATCCGTCAAGCTTTTTTTCAAGAAATTTTCACGCGACTGCCAAGGCGTGCTCCGGGTAAGTCGCGGGTTGACGCGTGCGACGCGCGAAGCGCATCACGATTAAGCTTTCGGCACGGATGCGACGCAGAGGACGAGATGCACGAGATCGGCTTTATTCGCGACCTCGCACTGGTAATGCTGGTCGCCGGTGCCACGACGATCCTGTTCCAGCGCCTGCGCCAACCGGTGCTGCTTGGCTACATTCTGGCCGGTGTGCTGATCGGTCCGCATACGCCCGGCATGCTGGTCGCCGATCCTCGCGCGATCGACGACATATCCAATCTCGGCGTGGTGCTGCTGATGTTCACGCTTGGCCTGGAGTTCAGCGTGCGTAAGTTGCGCGCAGTCGGTGTTGGCGTGCTGCTGGTCGCGGTACTCGAAGTCGGCTTGATGCTGTGGATCGGCACGGGTCTCGGCCGTTCGTTCGGCTGGAAGGGTGTCGATGCCGGGTTCCTGGGTGCGGCCATTGCGCTTTCCTCGACCATGGTGGCCACGCGCACGCTGAAGGAAGAAGGCAAGCAGGGGCAGCCTTTCGCCAGGCTGGTGGTCGGGCTGCTGGTTGCCGAGGACGTGCTTGCCATCGTGATGCTCACCCTGCTTACCGCGGTGGCGCTGGGCGGCAGCGTGCAGGCCGGCACGGCGTTTGCCTTGATCGGCCACCTCGGCCTGTTCGTGGTGGTGGGCATGATCCTCGGCCTGCTGCTGTTGCCACGACTGGTGGATTACGTGGCGCGCTTCGGTCGCGACGAAACCCTGCTGGTCAGCGTCCTGGGCATATGCTTCGGCACCAGCCTGCTTGCCGCGCAAATGGGCTTCAGCGTCGCGTTGGGCGCGTTTCTCGCCGGCGCGGTGGTGGCCGAGGCGCGCAGCGTGGGGCGCGTGCTGCACCTGGTCGAGCCCTTGCGTGACATGTTCGCGGCGCTGTTCTTCGTATCGATCGGGTTGAAGATCGACCCGGCCATGCTGTGGCAATTCGCATTGCCGGCATTGCTGATTGCCGGCGTGGTGGTCGCGGGCAAGACGCTGGCCTGCAGTTTCGGCATCCTCGCCCTGGGACATGACGCCCGCACGGCCTTGCGCTCGGGCCTGGCCATGGCACAGATCGGCGAGTTCTCGTTCGTGATTGCCACGTTGGGCTGGTCGCTGCATGCGACCAGCGATTTCCTTTACCCCATCACCGTGGCCGTGTCGGTGCTGTGCATGGCCGCCTCGCCCTACCTCAATCGCTCGTCGGAACGCCTGGCGACAGCCCTGGCGCGTATCGTGCCAAGGCCGGTGCGGGTGCTGGCGGGCAGCTACAGCGGTTGGCTGGAGAGCCTCAAACCGGTGGATGACAACGCAGTGCTGGCGGCGATGTTGCGCCGCTTGCTGTGGCATATCGCCGTCAACGTGCTGCTGGTGGTCACCCTGTTTGTGATCGGCGCCTACGTGAATGCGCACGGCTGGGGCTGGTTTTCGCGCTTCGGCATCGAGCGTGAGCTGCGTCACACGCTGATCTGGGCTTGCGCGCTGTTCCTGTCGTTGCCGATGCTGATTGCCGTGTATCGCAAGGCCGAAGCGCTGGGCATGCTGCTGGCCGAGATGGGCATAAGCGAGCGTTACGCCGGCGCTTACACGCACCCGATCCGCAAGGTGCTGGCACGGGTGATTCCGCTGGTCACCTTGTTTGCGCTGGCGTTGCTGGTCGGTGCGCTTGGCTCGGCGATCCTGCCGCCGCGCGGGGTGGCGGTGTCCTTACTGGTCGCCGGAGTGGTGCTGGCGATCGTGTTGTGGCGGGGATTGGTGAAATTGCACGCGCGCCTGCAGGCGGCGCTGAGGGAGACGCTGGATAAGCCCGGACGGGGCGATTCGGCCTGAGTGGCAACCCGGCAGGGAACCTTTGCCTCGATCGACTGTCGCAGCCGGACACGATTGCAAGCCTGTCGCGGGCGTCCCACAATGGGCGACCATGCCTCCGCGACGGGGGCCCGGCCGGCGGCACCGGCATATCCAAACACGAGGGAGTTCCGAATGAAGCAGTTTCTGCGTCCCACGCTGACGGCGGTGGCGATGACCGCGGCGCTGGGCCTGTCGGCGGGTGCGATTGCCGCCCAGACGACCACCAAGGCCGCCAGTGGCACGGTCGACAAGGCCAAGGCCAGCTATGTGGTGGGCTACCAGATGGTCCAGCAGATTCCGGAGCCGATGCGCGGCGAGCTCGATCCCACCGCCGTGGCGAACGCGGTGAAGGCCGCGCTCTCCGGCCAGAAGCCGACGATGACCAATGTCGAAGCCGAGCAGGTGATGAAGCCGTTCATGGCCAAGGTCAAGGCCAACTACGAGGCCGAGATGGCCAAGCTGGCGGCAAAGAACAAGGCGGAGGGCGAGGCCTTCCTTGCCAAGAACCGCACCCAGCCGGGCGTGAAGGTCACCGCATCGGGCCTGCAGTACCAGGTGATCACCCAGGGTACCGGCGCCCGCCCGGGCCCGAACGACACGGTGAAGATCAACTACACCGGCACCTTCGTCAACGGCCAGGTGTTCGATGCTTCGGCCAAGCACC
>JAJZET010000183.1:0-303 GCA_021805685.1 Pseudomonadota bacterium | reverse complement strand
CAAGCACCCGGGTGGTGGCCCTGCCGACATCCCGCTCGCCGGCGTGATCCCCGGCTTCCGCGAGGGCCTGCAGCTGATGCAGGTGGGCGGCCACTACAAGCTGTTCATCCCGTCGAACCTGGCCTACGGCTCCGATCCGCAGCCGCCGATGCCGCCGAACGCCACGCTGATCTTCGACGTGACCCTGGTCGGCACCAAGCCCACGCCGGCAGCGCCCGCCGAGAAGTAATCGCGGCGTTGCAAACCGTTGGGAAGAGGGCGCGAAGCGATTCGCGCCCTCTTGCTTTGTCCGACCGCGTCGAT
>JAJZET010000159.1 GCA_021805685.1 Pseudomonadota bacterium | reverse complement strand
ACCCGTCGTCGTCGCGCTGCGCGAGCACGAGGCCGCCATGCGCGAACTCGCCGATGCGCGCGCCATGCTGGACGACCCCGAGCTCGCCGAGATGGCCGCCGACGACATCGCGCGGCTGGAAGCGCGGCTGACCGGGCTGGACGGGGAGCTGCAGATCCTGCTGCTGCCGAAGGACCCCCGCGACGAAGCCAACCTGTACCTGGAAGTGCGCGCCGGCACCGGCGGCGACGAGGCGGCGATCTTCGCCGGCGACCTGTTCCGCATGTACGTGCGCTACGCCGAACGTAAGCGCTGGCAGGTGGAGATCCTCAGCGAAAGCCACGGCGAACATGGCGGCTACAAGGAGATCGTGGCGCGCGTCGAAGGCAAGGGCGCCTACTCGCGGCTGAAGTTCGAGTCGGGCACGCACCGCGTGCAGCGCGTGCCGGAAACCGAATCGCAGGGGCGCATCCACACCTCGGCGGCCACCGTGGCGATCCTGCCCGAGCTGGACGAGATCGAGGAGATCGCCATCAATCCGGCCGACCTCAAGGTCGACACCTTCCGCGCTTCCGGCGCGGGCGGCCAGCACGTCAACAAGACCGACTCGGCGATCCGAATCACACATTTGCCGACGGGCACGGTGGTGGAGTGCCAGGACGAGCGCAGCCAGCACAAGAACCGCGCCCGCGCGATGAGCCTGCTGCAGGCGCGCCTGCTCGACGAGGCCCAATCCAAGCAGACCGCGGCGCAGGCCGAATCGCGCCGCCTGCAGGTGGGCTCGGGCGATCGCAGCCAGCGCATCCGCACCTACAACTTCCCGCAGGGTCGCATCACCGATCACCGCGTCAACCTGACCTTGTACCGCCTGCCGGAAATCATGCAGGGCGACCTCGACGAGCTGATCGACACGCTCACCCGCGAAAACCAGGCCGACCAGTTGCAGGCGCTGGGCGGCAGCTGACGCCCGACAGATGCCGCTCGCGCGGCGCCCGGCGGATATAGTCTTCCCGATCAGGACACCCGGCGGAACCGACATGGGCAAGCACTATCGCGAGACGCTGGAGGAACTCCAGATCGAGCTGACCCGGCTGCAGCGTGAGCTGCGCGGCACCGGCAAGCGACTATTGGTGATCTTCGAAGGCCGCGACGCGGCCGGCAAGGGCGGCGTCATCAAGGCGATCAGCGAAAAGCTGGACACCCGCGGCTGCCGCATCGTGGCCCTGCCCAAGCCCAGCGACGCCGAGGCCACGCAGTGGTACTTCCAGCGCTACGTCGCGCACCTGCCCAATGCGGGCGAACTCGTGCTGTTCGACCGCAGTTGGTACAACCGCGCCGTGGTCGAGCCAGCAATGGGCTTCTGCAGCCAGGCCCAGTACGAAGCCTTCCTGCAGGCGGTGCCGGCGTTCGAGAAGCTGCTGGTCGACGACGGCATCATCCTGCTGAAGTACTGGCTGACGGTGGACCAGGCCGAGCAGGAACAGCGCTTTGCCGAGCGCGCCGCCGATCCGCTGAAACGCTGGAAGCTGTCGCCGGTGGATCTGCACGCGCGACGCAAGTACGCCGAGATGGGGCGGCTGCGCAACGCGATGATCGAACGCACGCACAGCGACCGCACACCGTGGTTCGTGGTCGATTTCAACGACCAGAAGCGCGGCCGGATCAACCTTATCCGGCACCTGCTGCAGCAGGTGCCGGTTCACGACGAGACCATCCCCCGAATCAAGCTGCCCAAGCTGAAAGGCAAGCCGGGCAAGGAACACGTCACCAAGAAGGCGTGCCGGGTGCCGGACACCTAATCAGCCAAGACGCGCATCAGGCGATGCGGAAACCGCTCACCACCTGCGCGGGCCATGCCGTGCGCTCGACCGCATCCACCCTCGCCACGGGCGGCCCCTGCCGCAGCCAACGCTCCAGCGCATCGAGCGCTTCGGGGTCTCCCGCGGCCAGCACCTCGACCCGGCCGTCCGGCAGGTTGATCGCGTGGCCGGCCAATCCGAGCAACGAGGCCTGCTCGCGCGTGCCGGCGCGGAAGCCGACACCCTGCACGCGACCGGCGACGATGAAGCGCACGGCAGGCATCACTTCGCCTTGCCGATCGCCGCGTCCAGCTTGGCCGCATCGATCGGGCCGAGGAAATGCGCCGCAACCGTGCCGTCCGGCGCGATCAGCCAGGTGGTCGGCAGGCCCAGCGGCTGGTCGAAATCCTTCAGCGGTTTGTCCAAGGTGACCTGCGCCACGGGGTAGACCACCGGATGCTTGGCAAGGAAGGCCCTGATGTCGGCCGGCTCGCTGTCGTCGTAGGCGAGTCCGATGGCGCGCACGTTCGGGTGCGTGGCCACGTAACGCGAAAGCGCGGGCATCTCCGCCACGCATGGCACGCACCAGGTGGCCCAGAAGTTCACGATCACCCAGTGCCCGCGCTCGGCGGCAAGGTCGTAGGGCTTGCCGTCCAGCGTGGTGACGCGGATGGCCGGATGCTTGGGCATGGCGGCGTGCGCCGTGCCCGCCAGCGCGAACGGCAACAGCAGCGCGGCGAGCCAGAGGTGCGGTTTCATGGGGAAGATTCCTCGGGGGCAAGGGGGGCCGGTGGGAACACCTGCAGCAGCGGCGTGCCCAAGGTCGAGCGCAGCGCGGCCGCAAGCTCGTCGAGCATCGCCAGCAACTCCGGCGGCAACGACAGGTTCAGCGCTTCCGCCTCCCGCGCCGGTTGCAGCGGCAGGCGATAGCGGGTGTGCCGGTATACGCGCAGCAGGTCGGTGCTGTCCAGGCTGCGGCTCAGCAGCCAGCCGCCCGACTCGCCGTGCTCGATCATGCCTGCACGCGCCAGATCGTCGAAATACGCCCCTGCCGGTGCGCCGCGCAGGCGCGGCTCGCTGGCACAGACCTGCGCGGGATCCAAGCTCTCGCCGTGCCGCTGCGCATCCACGAAATGCTTCAGCACCACCATCAGGCCAAGGAATTCCGCCCCTTCCGGCAACTTCTCGGCGGGCGGCTCGTACTCGAACGCCGAAATCGCGGCGGCGATCGATGCGCCGAGGATCACGATGACCCACGACAGGTAGATCCAGACCAGGAACACCGGAATCACTGCCAGCGCCTTGCCGTAGATCTGCTGGTAGGTGTGCGCGCCAAGCACGAACAGGCGAAAGCCCCAGCGCGCGAATTCGAACAGGATCGCGGCGACCAGCGCGCCCACGGTGGCGTCGCGGCGCGACACGCGACGGTTCGGCACCAGTACGTACATCAGCCACAAGGACACGAAGGTGGCCACGAACGGCACCACCCGCAGCACGTACGCGCCGAGGCCGGACGAGGCGGCCGCGGAGGACGCTCCCTGCAGCAGCGGCTGCGCGCTCAGGTAGGAACTGGCCGCGATGCCGCCGCCCACCAGCACCGGACCCAGCGTCAGTGCCGCCCAGTACAGCAGCAGGCGCGCTGCCCAGCTGCGCGAACGCTGCACGCGCCAGATGCGATTGAGGCGATCCTCGATGCTCACCATCATCGAGACCGCGCTGAACAGCATCATCAGGATGCTGAGGCCGGTGAGCTGGCTCGCGTTGCCGGCGAAGCCCTGCAACGCCTCCTTGATGTGCTGCCCCGCCGCCGGCACGAAGTTGCGGAACACGAAGTCGAGCAGCAGGTCGCGCGACTGCGCGAACACCGGGAATGCCGCGAACATCGCCAGCGCCGCCACCATCAGCGGCACCAGCGACACCAGCGTGGTGTAGGACAACGCGCCGGCCGTCTCGAAGCACTTGTCGTCGACGAAGCGCTGCCACAGGAAACGGCCGAAGCTGTGCGTGCGGTCGCGGTCGAAACGCAGTTGCATGAGCGGCTCGCCAAGCTCGCGGGGATCGACCGTACACTAGCGCATTCACCGCCGGGCGCCCACACGCATGAACGACATCCTCGTCCTCTACTACAGCCGCAACGGCCACACCGCGCAGCTGGCGCGGCTGATCGCCCGCGGCATCGAGGAAGTGCCCGGCGCCCATGCGCGACTGCGCCAGGTGCCGCCGGTAGCGCCCGTCACCGAGACC
>JAJZET010000134.1 GCA_021805685.1 Pseudomonadota bacterium | reverse complement strand
TGACCTGATGTTCAAGTTTGACAACCAGTACGTAGACGACAACACCGTCACGCCTTCCGACATCACGATCACCCGCAACAACGGCGGCACGAGTACGCTCAACGTGTCCTACGACAAGGACATCCCGTTCATGTACAACATCGACTTCCTGGTGCACTTCAGCAAGAGCGTGCCGCTCCAGGGCAACGTGGGTCAGTGAGTCGAACGGTTTGGCGCTGAATTACCGCTTTCGCGATCCCTCGCTTGCCGCGCTCGCGCTGACCCATCGCAGCGTCGGCAAGCCGAACAACGAGCGCCTGGAGTTCCTCGGCGACGCCCTGCTGGGCGCCTTCGTGGCCGAGATGCTGTACGAGGCCCATCCCAAGGCCAGCGAAGGCGAGCTGTCGCGGCTGCGCGCGCAACTGGTCAACGGCCAGGCGCTGGCCGCGATCGCGCGCGAACTGGAGCTGGGGGATGCGCTCAAGCTCGGTCCCGGCGAGCTGAAGAGCGGCGGCTTCCGCCGCGACTCTATCCTCGCGGATGCGCTCGAAGCCTCGCTGGCCGCAGTGTTCCTCGATGGCGGCCTCGAGGCATGTCGGCAGGTGGTCCGTGCACTGTTCGGCGAGCGTGTCCTGGCGCTGCAGCGGTCCTCCAAGGACGCCAAGACCCGCCTGCAGGAATGGCTGCAGGGCCATGGCCATGCATTGCCGCAGTACGAATTGGTCGACAGCCGGGGCGAAGACCACGCCAAGATCTTCGACGTGCGCTGCACGGTCAGCGAGCCGCATCCGCACAGCGCGGAAGCCAGCGGCCCCAGCCGCCGCCAGGCGGAGCAGGATGCCGCCGAAGTGGTGCTGGCACGCCTGACCGGATCGGTGGGCGCCGCCTGACCGCACCGTCGCGCGCGGGCCGGCGCACTACAATGCCCGCATCCTCACGAGCACCCATCCCATGGACCATCCCATCGAAACCGGCGCCGACATCGCGCTGCCGCACGACGATTACCGCTGCGGCCTGGTCGCGCTGGCCGGGCGCCCGAACGTGGGCAAATCGACCCTGCTCAATGCGTTGATCGGCTTCCGCCTATCCATCGTCAGCCCGCGTCCGCAGACCACGCGCCACCGCATCCTCGGCATCGCCAGCAGCGCAGCCGGGCAGATCCTCTACGTCGACACGCCCGGCCTGCATCGTGGCGCCAAGCGCGCGATGAACCGCAGCCTCAACCGCGCGGCACGCGCCGCGATCAGCGATGTCGAGCTGGTGGTGCAGGTGATCGAAGCGGGCCGCTGGACCGACGAGGACGAGGCGCTCTACGCCGCGCTCACCGAGCAGAAGGCGCCGCGCATCCTGGTCATCAACAAGGTGGACCTGAGCAAGGACAAGGGCGCGCTGCTGCCCTTCGTGGCCTCGCTCAGCGAGAAGCATGCCTACGACGAAATCCACTACGTCAGCGCGTTGAAGAAGAAAGGCCTGGCGGAGCTGGAGCGTGCCATCCTGGCCCGCCTGCCGGTGCAGCCGCCGGTCTACGGCGAGGATGAGATCACCGACCGCAGCGAGCGCTTCCTGGCCGCGGAGATGGTGCGCGAGCAACTGATGCTGCGGCTCGAGCAGGAGCTGCCCTACGCCACCACGGTGGAGATCGAGCAGTTCAACGACCGCCCGGACGGCGTCGCCGAAATCCACGCCGTGATCTGGGTGGAGCGCGATGGCCAGAAGGCCATCGTGATCGGGCAGGGCGGCGCCCAGCTCAAGGCCATCGGCACGGCTGCGCGCCGCCACATGGAGCGCCTGTTCGAGCGCAAGGTCTTCCTCAAATTGTGGGTGAAGGTGCGCGAGGGCTGGGTGGACGACGAGGCGATGCTGAAGAAGTTCGGCTACACCGACTGACGCCTGCCGGGCCGCGATGCGCCTCGACCAGCAACCCGCCTACGTGCTGCACGCGCGGCCTTACCGCGAGACGTCGCTCCTGCTGGAGTGCCTGACCCGCGACCATGGCCGGCTGGGCGTGGTCGCGCGCGGCGTGCGCGGCGAGCGCGCGCGCTTGCGGCGCGCGCAACTGGAACCGTTCCAGCCACTGGTGCTGGACCTGCTGTTGCGCGGCGAACTGGCCACGCTGGCCGGTGGCGAAGCCGTAGGCACGCCATCCCGGCTGGCCGGCGACCAGGGCATGGCCGGGCTTTACCTCAACGAACTGGTGGTGCGCCTCACTGCCCGGCAGGATGCCCAGCCGGCGTTGTTCGAGGCCTACGCGCAAACATTGGCACGGCTGGCCACCGGCGAGCCTGCGGGTTGGACGCTGCGCCGCTTCGAACGCGACCTGCTGGAGGCCATCGGCTACGGGCTGCAATTGCGGCGCGAGGGTGAAAGCGACGAGCCGCTGCAAGCGCAGGCGCATTACCGCTACGACGTCGAGCAGGGCGCAATGCGCTGCTCGGTGGGCGTGCCGCATGCGCTGCGCGGTGCCGACCTGATTGCCTTGGCCGAGGACCGCATGCCCGATCGCGCGGGCTTGATGGCCTTGCGCGGCCTGATGCGTGACGTGATCCGCTACCACCTTGGCGGTGGCGAGCTGCGTGCGTGGCGCGTGCTGGCTGGCGTGCAGCCGCAGCGTTGAGGTACGGAATCCGCCCGATAACGCCCCAGGGCTTCGCCGAGGCCGCGGGCGGCCCTTCAGGCGTCCAGCGCCAGCAGCGTTGCGTGCAGGGTGCCGCGGAAGTGCGCGAGCGCCGCATCGAAGGCATGGGCTCCTTCGCCCAGTTGCCGCTGCAGGCGCGCCGTTTCGGTCGCAAGCGCCGGGGCGCCGCAGAATCCACAGGACGAACGCAGCCGGTGCAGGCGATCCTCCAACTGGCTGTCGTCGCGTTGCGGCAAGCCAAGCTCACGGTCCAGCAAGGCCAGTTCGTTGCGCAGCAGCTGGCGCAGCGCGCGCATGGTGGTGGCGTCGCCACTGGCGCGCAACGCCGCTTCGTCGTCCAGCACGGGCAGGTTGCCGGGCAGCAGGGCCAGTACGCGTCGCAACTCGGCGAGGCCGCAGGGCTTGCGCAGCACGTCGCGGAAGCCACACGCCAGCAGCTCGCGTTCCGCGACGGCATCCAGTTCGGCGGAACTGGCGACGGCAAGGCTGCCCGATGAGGCGCCGTTGCCTGCCTGCAGTGCCGCCAGCACCTCGCATGCGCCGGCGCCCGGCATGCGGCAGTCCAGCAACAGCAGGTCGAAGCACTGGTCGCGCGCCCATCGCAGCGCCTCGTGGCCGTCCGCACAGTCCTGTACGCAGGCACCCAGGGCTTGCAGCGCATCGCTCAGGAAGCGGCGGCTGGCCGCGTCATCGTCGGCGACCAGTACGCGCGGCGATGGGGTGGCGGCAGGGCTGGTGGGCATGACCGGATCCTTGGTTCAGCTGACTTTGGCAGAATGGCCGGAGATGCGTCCGACTTCAAGCCACTTGCTGCTGTGCCTGTTCCTGCTGACGAGCCTCGGCCTGATGCGGCCTGCGCACGCGGACATCACGGTCGCCGCCAGGCAGCTCGACCTGCCTGGACTGCACCTGGAGGACATGAAGGCACAGATCGGCGAGGATCCGGCCGGTGGCCTGCACCTGCAGATCCAGGCCAGCCAGGCGGACGTCGCCGCGCTGGGCTGGCACCGCGTGGGCCTGCGCCTGGACGGCCGCCTGCAACACGACGCGCAGCGCCGTTGGCTGTTCGACGGCCAAGTGCAGCTGCGCGGTGCGCCCGGTGGCGCGCTGACCGATGCACAGCTGCATTGGGCAGTGAACCCCGGCGCCGACACCATGCAGGTCGAAGTGGCGCAGGACAAGGCGCAGGCCAGCGCATGGCTGCCGCTGGACCAGCCCAGCCACGCGCAGATCAGCCTGCGGCAGCTGCCTGCCAACTGGCTGCAGGGGCTGCTCGGCACCGTATGGTCGGGCCGCCCCACCGGCGGCCGGCTGGATGCGGACCTCGCGCTGGATACGGGGAGCGAGGGAGTGCAGTCGTCCGGGCAGTTCAAGCTGGACGGCGTGGGCTTCGACACGCCGAGCGGCACGCTGGCCGGGCAGGGCGTCGGTGGTACGGGACGTTT
>JAJZET010000285.1 GCA_021805685.1 Pseudomonadota bacterium | reverse complement strand
CGTTGGCGTTCTGCAGCGCAAAGCCGAACTGGATGCCGAGGAAGCCGAAGCACATGTTCCAGATCTGCCAGAACGACAGCTCGGGCTTGCGCGTCATGGAGCACTCCCCGCGGAAGACAGCGGCACGATGCGCAGCGCACCGACGTCGGCACTATTCAGCGGCCCGTCGCTGCCGCCGACACCGCCGGTGTAGTGCGCGTTGTGCGCGAGGTAGCTCATGTTGAAGCCATCGTCGAGCGCGAAGCTGCAATGCGCGCCGGCGCGGGCGGCGAAACGCGCAGTGGTGGACAGCTCCTCGCCCACGCTGTGCGGCATCACCATCGGTACGCGCTGCTCGGGGCTGCCGTCACAGCGGATCGCCAGCGTCTTCACCGCGGCAGTGATGCCGGTGTTGATCGGTCCGTGGTCGTTGCTGTAGTTCAGCGCCACCTGGTAGCTGCCGCCGTAGGGCGCAACCCAGGTCCGCGGCCACGCGCCGCCGACGCTGGCGAATGGGCCTTCGCACTGTTGCGGGCTTTGCAGCGACTCCAGGCCGCCCGCGCCGGTTTGCGTGAGGCTGAAGCACTGCAACGCATCGGTGGCCGGCACCGTAAGCTTGCCTTCGATGGCGCCCACGCGCCGCCCATTGAGGTAGAGCACGCCGGGTGCCGTGCTGCGCACCAGCCAGTTCGCACCGTCGCGCGCGACCTGCGGCGCGGCGGGTGCCGACGGCGCGAACGGGGGCACCGTGCTGCGCAGGCCCAGGGCGGGCACCTTGATCGCCATCAGCTGCACGACGGTCTCGTCGCCGCGCTGCGAGGTGTCGCCGGCTACCAGCAGGTTGCCGTTGAGCTTCTTCGGCAGTTTCAGCGTGATGCGCTTGCCTGGAAGCTGCAGGCTGATCGATCGCTCCTTGCCGAACAGCATGGGTACCAGCGATACCGGCAGCTTGGGCTGGATGCTGCCGTCGTTCTCCAGGCCGAACACGCCTTCGCCGACCACGGCGAGGTAGGCCGCCACCGACCACAGCTGGCGCGGCGAATCCACCACCGGGCCGCTGAACTTACCGTCGTCCACGTGCGGGGCTTCGGTGGTCAGCTCGTAGTTCTCCATGTTGGAGCCGGCCAGCGCGGCGCCGCGCATCACCGAGGCGATCTCGAACGCGATGTGCGCGGGATCGTTGAGCTTGCGCGCAGCGCGCAGCGCGTAGGCGCTCACGAACGGCCAGATCGCACGGTTGTGGTAGATCGGCTGGTCGGTGCGCTCGGGCCAGATCACCGGGCTGCCGGCCGGCCACACCGGGTAGTTCGCCAGCGCCTGGCGGGCGCGGTCGCCGTCGGCCACGCCGCTCTCGATGGCGAATGCGATGCCGAGCAGGTCGTAGGTGTCGTACGGCGCGCCGTCGCCGCCGATGTAGCTCATGTACATGCCGCGATCGTCGCGCCAGAAATGCGCGTTGATCGCCGCCTTCAGCGCATCGGCCTGCGCCTGGTAGCCGGCCGCGCGGTCGTCGTGGCGTTCGGCCGCCAGGCGCGCGGCAAGCCGCAGCGCCTGGTAGTGCAGCACGTTGGTGGACAGCGAGAACGACTGCGCGATCGGCACCACGTCGTTCTGCGTCCACGCCGGATAGGTCTGCTCGCGCCAGTCGAGGAACGAGGTCTCGCCGCGGTACAGGCCCATGTGCGCGTCGAACGCGTACTGGCGGTCCTGCGCCAGCGTGTTGGTGAGCGCCTGCCAGGTGTCGTTGGCGAACGTGGCGTCGCCGAGCAGGTGGCGCGCACCGAGGAACCACGCCACGCGGTCGGTGCTCACCGGCCAGCTGCCGCCCGAGCCGGTGTCCTGCATCACGAACGGGCCCTTCGGCGCGCCGGGGACGCGGGTGTCGGAGAGCTTGAACAGCAGGCCGTTGCGCGAGCGCGCGGCGTCGTAGCGCCACAGGCCGAGGTCGATCGAGAACGACAGGTCGCGCGTCCACACGTACGGCCACTTCTCGCCGGTGGCGAAGCAGTGGCAGGGGATCGGCTGGTTGTGGTCGTAGGCGCCGTCGCGGATCGCGTCCACGGAGTCCTGCCGCAGGTCGTCCTGCGCCATCGCGTACAGGCCGTCGAAGAGCGGGCTGGCGGTCTGCACCGCATACGGCGGTGCGGGGATCAGGCGCTTGCCGTTCGCCGCCTGCAGCAGGAAGCCGCCGCCTGGCCGCATCTCGATGCTGGCCTGCTGGCCGCGCCATTGCAGGTTGTCGTGCCACAGCGGGCCGTGTGCGCCCGCGGTCAGCGCCAGCATCAGGCTGCCGAAGATGCTCATGCGAGGCTCCTCCACCGGGTGGCGGACGTTGTCGCGCGGCGGGCAGGGCGCACGATGGCGTGCGAAAAGGTCTTGCTCATGGCGGTTTTCCCTCGATCCGGTCGGCGGGCAGCGATCTCATGCGCTTGCCCGCCGCCTGCGTAGCAGCGGCCCCCCCTGGCCGGACTGCCGCATGTCCATCCCTGCGGCCGGGTCCGGGGCCAGTGTACGCAGATGTATCCGTGCATGTGTTGGAAACCCTTCCGCCACGAGGCGGAAGGGGATGATTCATTGCGCCAGGATTGCGCCGTAGTGGCCCTCCACGCTCAGCGTGACGTCGCCGTTGCTTACGGTGTACTTGTTGCCGGTGATCAGGTCGGTGATCTGGCTGCCGTTGGTCATGCTCTCCTCGTACACCGGTACCGTCACCGTCTCGGTATTGCCGGTGCCGTTGAGCACCACCGCGATGCGGTTGTTCTGGTCGAAGCGGGCGAACGCGTAGATGTCGTGGGTGTCGTCGGCCAGCAGGGTCATGAACGAGCCGGTGCGCAGCGCGGGGTACTGGTCGCGGATGCGGATCAGCTGCTGGGTCAGCGCCACCGCGGCGTTGCCGGTGGTGGCCTGGCTCCAGTCGAAGGTGCGGCGGTTGTCCGGATCGGCGCCGCCCTGCATGCCGTACTCGTCGCCGTAGTAGATGGTGGGCGTGCCGACGTAGGTCATCTGGAAGAACAGGCCCAGGTAGGTCTTCCAGATGTCGCCACCGCAGCGGGTGGCGAAGCGCGAGGTGTCGTGGCTACCCAGGAAGTTGGTCATGGTCTGCTGCACGTCGACCGGCAGGTCGGCGCGCGTGCCGTGCAGCCAGCTGTCGAGCTGGCTGGGCGAGAGCGAGGCGCTGTTGCCGCTCTCGTCCACGCCGCAGATCCACTCGGAGATCGGCTGGGTGAAGCCGTTGTAGTTCATTGCGCCGTCCCACTCGGCGCCGTCGTCCAGCCAGGACGAGGCGTCGCCCCAGTACTCGCCGACGATCGCGGCGTTCGAGTTCACCGATTTCACCGCCGTGCGCAGTTCCTGCATGATCTGGTGGTTGGTGGCGTCGCTGCCGTTGTTGCCGCCGGCGTCGAGGTACTGCGCCGCGTCCAGCCGCCAGCCGTCGATGCCGTAGGGCGGCGCCAGGTAGGTCTGCACCACCGAGCCGGCGTTGCCGTAGATCTGGTTGCGGGTAGCCGAGCCGCTGGCGCCGTAGTCCAGCTTGGGCATGCTGGAGATGCCGAAGAACGTGGAATAGCTGCCGGGCCAGGTCTGGAAGGTGTAGTAGCTGTAGTACGGGCTGGACTGCGACTGGTAGGCGCCCTGCTGCGGGCAGCTCAGCGCGCCGTAGGTCTGCGCGCCGAACCAGCAGTTGCTGTCGCCGCTGTGGTTGAAGACGCCGTCCAGGATGAGGTAGCCGGCCGGACCGTTGCCGGAGCTGTGGATGTCGCTGATCAGTTGCTGCAGCGTGGCGTTGCTGCCGAAGGCCGGGTCGACCGTGTAGTAATCGGCGGTGTCGTACTTGTGGTTGGTGGGCGACTCGAAGATCGGGTTGAGGTAGATGATGTCGGCGCCCAGCGTGTTCTTGATGTAGCCCAGCTTCTGGTCGACGCCGGCGAGGTCGCCGCCGAAGAACACCTCGCTGTTGCAGCCGCTGACGTTGGCGGTGACGCTGGTGCCCCAGGCGTGCTGCTCGGTGGCACAGCCGGCGTAGGTGTACTGGCCGTTGGTGACGTCGTTGGCGGTGTCGCCGTCGTAGAAGCGGTCGGGGAAGATCTGGTACATCACGCCGTTCTTCATCCAGTCCGGCGTCTTGAAGCCCGGGATGATGAAGAAGTCGCCGGATGACGGTTCGCTGCTGCTGATGCCTGCGGCGTTGTACCAGGCGGTGGCGGTACCGTCATTGATCTGGAAGCGGTAGTACTTCTCCGAGCCGCTGGCCGGGATGGTGCCCTGCCACAGGTCGTAGGTGCCGGTGGCATCGTTGGCCACCCAATGCATCGCCACCCAGTGGTACTGGCCGTCGGCGCTGTCGTAGTACTTGATGTTGGCGCTGGTGATGTCGCCCTTGTAGGTGCGGAACGTAAGCGTCACCGGCGTGCTGGCGGTGGGTTCCGGGGCGCTGTCGTACAGCGGACCCTGGTCGTGGAACAGGCCGGCCCATTCCACGTTGTTGTCGTTGCTGGCGGCGCATGCGGCGCTGCTCCACAGCGATGCGCCGGACAAGGCCAGCGTCAGGCACAGTGCGAGCGGCAGCCTGCGCAGGCCGCGGCGCGCGCGCTTGGTCGGATATGTCATCGGAACCCCTCCTGGATCGGACTGGACGAATGCCGCCACGCTGGCCGGGGCCCAGGGCCGGCGTCTCCTCGCGTGACGGCGATGGTGGCCATGTCCGGCCGTGAAGCTCCCGTGCGCCGCGCGCTCGTGCGCGCGGCGCCATCCCTCGTCAATGCGCTGCCACGCCGTGCAGGGTCAGCGTGCGGGCCGCGCCCGCGTCGAGCTTGAGCACGGTCAGCGGGCCATAGCGGTCGCTGCCGGTGACCCAGCCTTCGCCACCGGCGGCGGCCAGCTCGGCCGGCGTCGCGTAGTGCTGCAGCGTGGCCTGGCCGGCGGTGATGCTGGCGGCCGCGATGCCGTGCACGCGCACCAGCCAATGGCGCAGGGCGGGGCGGTAGCTGCCCTGCGGCGCCGCGGCGCTGAAGCTCACGGTATCGCCGCTGCGCTGCGTGGCGAGCCGCTGCAGGTAATAGTCGCCGTGCTGGTAGGCGTAGGTCTCGCCGTCGTCGTCGTAGTAATCGAAGTGGCTGGCTGCGGCGGCGGGGAACACGTCCACGGCCACGGTGGCGACCGGGTGTTCGCCGACGTAGTCCATCACCGGCTGGGTGGGAATGATTGCGCCGGCGCGGATGAACAGCGGGATGTCGCGCCAGGTCTTCGCGTCCGTCGCCACGGTGATGGTCTGGCCGCCCGGGTAGACCTTGCCGGTGGCCCAGTCGGTCCAGCTGCCGGCGGGCAGGTAGATCCGCTTCGCGGTCTGGCCCTGCTTGACCACCGGCGACACCAGCATCCAGTCGCCGAACAGCCACGCGTCCACGTCGTTGCGCGCGTTCGCGTCGTGCGGCCAGGCGAAGGCCAGCGGCTGCACCAGGCCCACGCCCTGCACGCTGGCGCGGTGCTGGTAGCTGTAGATGTAGGGCAGCAGTGCGTAACGCAGGCGGATCGCCTGGGTGGCCGCGGCTTCGGCCACCGGGCCATAGCGCCACGGCTGGCGCTTTTCGTTGAACTCGCCGTGCACGCGGAAGATCGGCGTGAACGCGCCGAACTCGATCCAGCGCGCATAGTTCTCGTCGGAGGGGTGGCCGTGGAAGCCGCCACCATCCATGCCCCACTGCATCTCGCCCACGTCGATGGCGCTGAGCATGCGCTCGCGCTGGCCGGCCATGCTGGCGAAGCCGGTGGGGATGTCGCCCGACCACAGGCCGTAGGCGTAGCGTTGCGCGCCCAGCCAGAAGTCGCGGTTGATCGACCACACGCGCAGCTTGGAATGTGCGCGCTGGCCGTCGTAGGTGGCGCGCTGCATGTTGAGGAACTGCGTGTTGCTCTTGGTGGTATCGGCCTCGTCGTTCCAGAAGCCGACGATGCCGGTGTCGAAGCTGTGCTGCAGGTGCGGGTTGAACCACCACGCGCGCGCGGCAGGCTTGTCGAAGTCGATGTCCTTCACCGGCAGATGCGAGAAGTAGTCGGGGCTGGCCTTCTCGCCGGGCAGCCACAGGTCGTGCGCGGTGGCGTAGCGGCCTTCCACCGTGTCCACGTGCACGCGCGGCTTCATGATGCCGGTCATGTGCACGCCCAGCGCGTCCATGTCGGCCTTCAGCTTGCCGGTGGGGCCATCGGGGAATTTCTTGGCGTTCCAGCGGTACTCGCCCCAGTCCTTGCCCCAGTCCTTCCAGTCGAAGTCGAAGGTGAACGCATCGAGCGGGATGTGCTTGGCGCGGTAGGTGGCGACGATGCCGCGGAATTCCTTCTCGTCGATGCCCCACTGGCTGTTGATGAAGCCGTTGGCCCACTTCGGGAACATCTGCGCGTGGCCGCTGAGGTCGGCCAGTTCGCCGAACAGCTCGGCGGGCGTGCCGGCGAGGATGTAGTAGTCGGCGTCGGGCCGCGCGAACTTGTCGACGGTGATGCGGCCCTGCGCGAGGTCGAAGTCCGCGCCGTCGCAGTCCACCAGCACGCCATAGCCGGCGGTGCTCCACACGAAGGGCGCGCCGGGATGGCCCTGCTCGCCGGCCTTGGCCACCTGCGCGCCGGTGCGCAGCAGGCCGGCACGGGTGTCCTTGTCGAACGCGTCGTAGCCGCCGATGCCGTACAGCGGCTCGCCGGCGGCGTGGTCGAGCACGATGCGGCCCTGCGCCAGCGCGGCGAGACCGGCCTGCCGCAGCAGCGGGTGGCCTTGCGCGTCGCTCACGTCGAGCGTGCCGCTGGCGCGGTGCCAGGTCGCCACCAGGCGATCCGAGCGCAGCGTCACCGTGTCGCGCGTGCGCTGCACCTGCGGCTGGAACGGCGCCGCGTCGGCGGGGTGCGGGTCCATCACCAGGCTGGCGGGCGTGGCGCCGCTCTTCGGCAGGTAATGCACGTGCAGCACGCCGGGCGCCGGCATCTGCAACGTGAGCGTGCCGCTGTCCAGGGCGAACTGCACGCCGACGCGGCCGTCGTGCCTTGCCTGGGCGGCCGTGGCGTCCGGCGCGGCGAACGCGGCGGAGGAGACGGCGTTGAGGCTGCAGCCCAGCAGGGCGGCCAGTGCGAAGGCAAGCGGTTTCGATGTCGTCATCGTGCGGCTCCGTATGAATTCAATGGAATCGGGTTGGCAGCGAAGCTGCAGCGGCAGCTTCGCCGTCCGTCCGCGGCGGGGTTGCCGCCGGCATGTCGCCGCTAGTCGGACCCCAGGATCGCGCTGCCGTAAGCGGGCAACGACAGTCGATTGTCGACGATGCGGGTGCCGGGCAGGGTGTGCTTCAACAGATGGTTGAAGCGTTGCGTGGGCAAGCTCACAGTCTGCGGCTGGTCGAAGAGGTTGTGCAGCACCAGCACGTCGCCATGTGCGTCGTCCAGCTCCCACGCGGCCACGTGCAGGTTGGCATCGCGCCAGTTGCGCAAGGTGCCGTCGCGCAGCGCGGGGATGTCGCGCCGCCAGCCGATCAGCATGCGGTACCAGTTGAGCAGCGAATGCGGATCGGCCTGCTCGGCCTGCACCGACACGGCGCTGCCGTCGCCCGCGTTCCAGCCTTCCCAGGTCGTCTCGCCCGGGCCCTTGCCGGTGCGGTACCAGCGCATCGGCTCGCGCAGGTGCGGGTCGGGCTTCTCGCCGCGCATGCCGAGTTCCTCGCCGTAGTAGACGAAGGGATGGCCGGGCAGGGTCAGCAGCATCGCGGCGGCGGTGCGCATGTGCTCGGGATTGCCGTCGAGCTGGCTCATCACGCGTTCCTGGTCGTGGTTCGACAGAAACGGCGCGTCGTCAAAGCGGCCGTGCGCGGTGGCGCGGTAGGCGTCGTACTGGCGTTGCAGCGTGGCGCCGATGTCGCGGTCGCGCTCTTGTTCGGCGCTGTCGATGAGGCGGGTGGCCAGCGGGAAGTTGAACACCGCGTCCAGCGAGGCCATCCACGGCACCAGGTTGTCGGGGTTGTGCCGCGCCACCTCGCCGACCAGCCATGCATGCGGGTTCGATGCGTCGATGCCCTGGTGGAATTCGTGCCACCAGGCGAGATTCTTCTTGAGCACGAGCGGACTGTCGCCGTCGGTCTCGCTGTTGTCGTAGATGTGCTGCGCCGCGTCGAGGCGGAAGCCGTCCACGCCCTTGTCCAGCCAGAACCGGCCCACCTTGATCATCTCGGCGCGCACGGCGGGGTTGTCGTAGTTCAGGTCGGGCATCTGCGCGGTGAACACGCCAAGATAATGCGGCCTTGAAGCCGCCTGCCCGCCGCCTGCCGCATGCCAGAGCGGGCCGCCGGTGGCGCTGATCTGCTTGAGGTCGGTGGCCGGCGTGGCCCAGCTGTACCAGTCGTGGTAAGGACTGCGCGGGTCCTGCGCAGCCTTGAACCAGGGCGACTGGTCGCTGGTGTGGTTGATCACCAGGTCGAGCACCACCTTGATGCCGCGCTGGTGCGCCTCGCGCACGAGCCGCTCGAAGTCGGCCATGGTGCCGTACTGCGGGTTGATCGCCTCGTAGTCGGTGATGTCGTAGCCGTGGTAGCTGGGCGAGGGGTTGATCGGCATCAGCCAGATGCCGTCCACGCCCAGCGACTTCAGGTAGTCGAGCTTGGCGGTGACGCCGTTGAGATCGCCCACGCCGTCGCCGTTGGTGTCGTACCAGCTGCGCACGAAGATCTCGTAGTAGGTGTCGGAAGGCGCGTGGGCCGTGGCGGCGGTGGGCGGTGCCGCTGCTGCTGGCGCGACAGGCGACAGCAGTGCGGCGGAAAGCAGGAGTGCGAGGCGGAGTGGGGCTTTCATGGAATCTCCTGCGGTGCGGATCAGGCTTCGACGGGTGCCGGCACGCCGCAATGGCGCGCCACGAACTCATGGTGCGGCGGCAGCAGGTTCACGGCGCGGCCGACCAGGGTGCGGACGTCGGCGAGGAAGCGGTCGAGCTGCTGGTCGTCCAGTTCGTCGGCCATGGGGTGGTGGCGTGCCGGCTCGATGTGCTGCCCCAGCAGCACCTGCAGCCAGCCGGTTTCGGTGAACAGTTCGTCGCCCTCGCGGAAGATCATCCCGGTGTGCCGGAACAGCTCGATGCGACGCGCCAGTTCCGGCGGTATCTCCATGGCGCCGCAGTGCTGCCAGAACGGCGTGTCGGTGCGCTCGGTGGCTTTGTAGTGCAGGATCAGGAAGTCGCGCACGCGTTCGTATTCGAAGCGGGTCTGGCGGTTGTATTCCTCCGTCAGCCTGGGGTCGCAGTGGCGGTCGGGGAACATCGCCAGCAGGCGGTTCACGCCCGACTGCACCAGGTGGATGCTGGTCGATTCCAGCGGCTCCATGAAGCCGGCAGCGAGGCCCAGCGCAAGGCAGTTGCGGTTCCATGCCAGCTTGCGCATGCCGGTGACGAAGCGCAGCGGGCGCGGATCGCCCAGCGGCTCGGTCTCCAGGTTCGCCAGCAGCTGCGCGGCGGCTTCGTCGTCGCTGATGAAGCGGCTGCAGTACACGTGGCCATTGCCGGTGCGGTGCTGCAGCGGGATGCGCCACTGCCAGCCCGCGGTGCGCGCGCTGGCCTGGGTGTAGGGGCGCATCGGGCCGCCCGGCGCGCTACCCACCGCCAGTGCGCGGTCGCAGGGCAGCCAGTGTTGCCAGTTCTCGTAGCCGGTCTTCAGCGCGCCCTCGATCAGCAGGCCGCGGAAGCCGGAGCAGTCGATGAAGAAGTCACCCTCGACCGTTGCGCCATCGTCCAGCAGCAGCGACGTGATGCGGCCGTCGTCGGCGTGCAGGCGCACGTCGACCACCTTGCCCTCGATGCGCTGCACGACGCCGGGCTTGATGTGTTCGCGCAGGTACTGGCCGTACAGCGAGGCGTCGAAATGGTAGGCGTAGCGGATGCCACCCAACGGGCTGTTCGGCACCGCGTCCATCCGCGCGAAACGGTTCTGGGCGGCGGCGGCCGAATTCACCGAATGGGCCCACAGGCTCTGCGCGCCGGGCCGGCCGCGGCTGCGCAGCCAGTGGTGGTGGAACGGCGTCAGCCCCACGGGTACGCCGAAGTCGCCGAAGGCGTGCAGGTAGGAGTCGCCCAGCCGGCCGAAGCCGTTGAGCTGCACGCCGAGCTTGAAGGTGCCATGCACGGCGCGCAGCATGTCGTCCTCGTCGATGCCGAGGAAGCGGTTGACGTGCAGGATCTGCGGGATGGTCGCCTCGCCGACGCCGACGGTACCGATCTCGGCCGATTCCACCAGCCGGATCTGCAATTGGGAGCCGAGCGCGCGGGCCAGCAGGGCGGCGGTCAGCCAGCCCGCCGTGCCGCCGCCCACGATGACGAGCTGACGGATGCGCGTGTCGCCGGTGTCGCCCATGCGCTGGCTCCTGTGTTGCCCGCCACGCACGGCGGGATTGGAGAGAAAAATGCCCCGCCGGAATCCGCACGGCGGGGCACACGGGGAGTCAAGCTTGTCAGAACATCACTGGAACTTGTAGGAGACGCCCAGCGAGTAGGTGCGACCGTAGCGTTCCCAGGTCTGCACCTGGCGCGGGTCGTTGTTCTGATAGGTGGTGAAGATCTTGTTCGAGAGGTTCGAGCCTGTCGCGATCAGGGTCAGTCCCTTGAACGAGCCATGATCGAAGGTGTAGCTCACCTGGGCGTCGTAGGTGCTGCCGCCCTTCAGCGTCTGCTCGATGCGCGAGGCGCTGATGCCCGACACCTCGCCCAGGAAGCTGGAGCGATAGTTGTCGCTCACGCGTGCCTCGAACCCGTTGTGCTGGTAGTAGAACGTGCCGCTGGCGACCCACTTCGACAGGCCCGGCACGGTGATCGGCGTCGGGTTGCCGCCGTACACCAGCGAGCTCTTGGTGCGGGTGCCGGAGAGGATCGTGCCGAAGCCGTCGAGTACCGGGGTGAGCAGGTTGAACGGCAGGTTCAAGGTCACCTGGGCGCCCTTGACGTAGCCGTGGCCATCGTTGTTCGGGCCGGAGACGTAGCCCTGGGTGGTGCCGAGCTGGCTCAGCTGCGCCGGGGTCAGGCCGAACGGCAGGAACGAACCGAAGTCATACGGGAAGGCCGCATTCGGGTCGATGTAGTCGTGCAGGCTGATGAAGTAGCCCGACACCGAGAAGTAGCCGCCGCCGCCGCTGCACAGTTCCGAGTTCTTCCGGTCGGCCGCATTGCACTGGTAGCTGCTGCCGCCCGAGAAATAGTGCTCGTAGCTGACGTTGTAGTTGTCGGCCATGGTCGGCTTCAGCTTGGCGTTGCCGCCCGAAGCGCTGAAGAAGGCCTGGCTGGGATCGGTGGACTGCAGGTGCGTGACGTTGCCGGTCACCGTGAGGCTGGGATTCATCTGATCCATGCGCGGGCGGGCCAGGGTACGGGCCGCGCTGACGCGCAGGTCGTCGTTGTCGGTGAGGCCGAAGATCAGGTTCGCGCTCGGCAGGTAACGGGTGTAGCTGGCGCTGCCGCTGACCGGAATCAGAGAGATCGCATTGCCGGTGACGGCGCTACCCGGTGCCACGCGTTCGCCGGTGGCGCGCTGCGCGGTGTGCTGCATCTGCACGCCGAAGTTGCCACGCAGGCTGACGGCGCCCAGGTTGGTATCGATGTTGAACTGGAAGAACGGGGTGAAGACGTTCTCATGCGTCTTCCAGTCCGGCGGCGTCGACAGCGACGAGCCGAAGGTGGGCACGTTGACCAGGGTGCCGTTGTCGATCAGGGCGAACGGGTTGTAGCAGAGCTGCGGGCCGATGCCCATCCACGACAGCGGGTCGCAACTGCTGGCACCCTGGATCGGTGCGGTCTTGACGGCGCTGCCGCCGCTGAGCGTGCCGCCGCCCAGGGTCAGGAAGGCCTGGTCGATGTGATAGGTCTTGTTGCGGCGGCTGTTGCTGACGCCGAACACCAGGCTGGAGAACGGTCCGCTGGCGAAGCTGCGCTCCACCGAGAGGCGTACGTTGGCGAGGTAGTCGACGGTGCGTGGCGCGTTGATGAAGCCGGCCTGCACCACGTCGTTGCCGGCGCCCCAGCCCTGCGGGTCGGTCAGCATCACGCCCTGGGTGTAGTCCAGCGACGGACTGAGTTGGAGCATGCCGTTGCCGAGCTCGTTGAAGCCGACCGTGTCGAGTGCGCCACCGCTCGAGCCGTAGCCGGTGCCGGAGTAGCTCTCGAGGTTGACGTCATGACGGGTGGCGCGCGAGTAGTTCGCGTCGGCGTCCACCGACCAGTTTTCGTTGATGGTGAACTTGTTGTCCCAGTTGAAGTTGTAGACGCGGGCGCTGGTGCTGTTGTAGTCGTTGCGGATTACCGGCTTGACATTGGTGTAGGTACCGTTCTGCACGAAGTAGCCCGGGGCTGTCGCCGTCGCCAGATGCGGATCTGGCACTGCATAGGCGTTTCCTGACAGTTGCGCGGCGCTCCAGTAGAGCGGGAACTCCATGCCCTTGGCCTGCTGCACGTCCTTGAAGTTGTCGTACGTCATGTCGACCGTGCCGGTATAGAACTCGTTCGGCTGCCACTGCACGGTGGCCAACACGCCGTTGCGCTTGAGGGTGTCGGTGATGCCGTAGTTCTTCGAGCCGCCAACCACGCCGAAATTGCCCGGGGGGCCGCCAGCCAACGAGAAGGTGGGGTAGCCCCACGGTGCCTGGTGCTGGATCTGCGAGGGGTTGTCCTCCAGGTCCACGCCCAGGGTCACGCCAACGGTGTGGTCGGCGAACTGGTCCACCCATACGCCGTTGACATTGTGGCCGGTGTTGCTCACGCCGGGGCCGTTGGCCAGCTGGGACATGTCGTTCCAGATGTACTTGGCGTTCACCGCCGCCTCGGGGCCGGACTTGTCCAGCGGGCGGATCGTGTGCATGTCCACGGTGCCGGCCAGGCCCTGGCCGATCAGGTCGGCCTCGGGGCTCATGTGCACCACCACGTTGTCGAACCAGCTCGAAGGATACTGGTCGAACGCCACGTCGCGGTTGTTGTTCGTGCTGACCTGCTGGCCGCCGTTGATCAACGCGGTGGAGAAATCGGGGCCCAGGCCGTGGATGGAGAGCACCTGCGGACGGCCGTCCACGGTCTGCACCGCGAGCCCGGGCAGGCGGCCCAGCGCGTCGGCGATGGAGACGCCGGGCAGCTTGCCAACCTGCTCGGCGGAGACCGCTTCGACGATGGTGCTGGCGTTGCGCTTCAGCGCGGTGGCGTTCTCGATACTGCTGACGAAACCGTTCACCTGCACGGCCTGCATCTGCTTGGCCTCGCCGCGCTTGTCCTTCTTGCCGGAAGCATCGGTCTTGGTATTCGCCGTATCGGACTTCGCGGTCGCCTGCGTGTCCTGCGGTTGCGTGGCGGGCGCGGTCGCCGCGCTGGCCGCGGCGCTGGCGCCGAGGCACGCAGATGCGATCGCCAAGGCCAGCAGCTTGTGCTTCATCAACATGTTTCGTCTCCCCTCGAGATGGTGTTGTGGTTGTCGCGCGAACCGTCTGGCGAGTCCGTAGCCGACGACCGTGGGCGGCAGGCTCGTGCTTGCACGCCTCGTCGCGTGAATCCATGGTAGGGCTGCATTTTCGGCGCGAACGATTCCTGCATACGTATTCATGGCGTGACGAAGCGGCGCCTGATGCATCGCAGCATTCCTGTCCGGCGAATTCGTATCGCGTTGCGCAAACCCCCGCCGTTGAGCCGTTTGAGCGTGTCGTTGCAATTCCGTGAAAATCGTTTGGACGTCCATTTGATTTGCACGCATGACGCAACCGCAGCATCCATGAATACGTATGCAGCACAGTGGGGGGTGCCCATGGGCTGCCACTAAGCTGATCGCCATTCGATGGACCGGGCGGCTCGCCCGCGCATGGGGCACAGCTCAATGACCAACACTCCCTGGTGGCGCGGCGCCGTCATCTACCAGATCTATCCGCGCAGCTTCCTCGACACCGATGGCGATGGCGTGGGCGACCTGCCCGGCATCATCCAGCGGCTGGACTACGTGGCCGGCCTGGGCGTGGATGCGATCTGGGTCGCGCCGTTCTTCAAGTCACCGATGGCGGATTTCGGCTACGACATCGCCGACTCCTGCGACGTCGACCCGCTGTTCGGCACGCTGGCGGATTTCGACCGGCTGCTGCGCGAAGCGCATGCGCGCGGGCTGAAGGTGATGATCGACCAGGTGCTCAGCCATACCTCGGACGAGCACGCCTGGTTCAAGGAAAGCAAGCAGAGCCGCGACAACGCCAGGGCCGACTGGTACGTGTGGGCCGACGCGAACGAGGACGGCACGCCGCCCAACAACTGGCTCTCGATCTTCGGCGGCGGCGCGTGGCAGTGGGAGCCGCGGCGCGGCCAGTACTACCTGCACAACTTCCTCGCCAGCCAGCCCGACCTGAACTTCCACAACCCGGACGTGCGCGCCGCGGTGCTGGACAACCTGCGCTTCTGGCTGGATCGCGGCGTGGACGGCTTCCGCCTCGACTCCATCAACTTCTGCTTCCACGACGCGCTGCTGCGCGACAACCCGGCGAAGCCGAAGGCGATGCGCACCGGCCGCGGCTTCAGCGCGGACAACCCCTATGCGTTCCAGTACCACTTCCACAACAACACGCAGCCGGAGAACCTCGCGTTCCTGCAGGATCTGCGCGCGTTGATGGATCGCTACCCCGGCATCGCCACGCTGGGCGAAATCTCCTCCGAGGATTCGCTGGCGACGATGGCCGAGTACACCAGCGGCCACCGCCTGCACATGGGCTACAGCTTCGAGCTGCTCACCAACGACTTCAGCGCCGCGCACATCCGCGACACCGTGCGTGCGCTGGAGGCGAAGATGACCGAAGGCTGGCCGTGCTGGGCGATCTCCAACCACGACGTGGAGCGCGTGCTCAGCCGCTGGGGCAGGGGCAGTGCCTCCGCCGCGATGGCGAACCAGCTCACCGCGATGGTCTGCTCGCTGCGCGGCTCCGTGTGCGTGTACCAGGGAGAGGAGCTCGGCCTGACCGAGGCCCAGCTGCCCTATGAGTCGCTGCGCGATCCCTACGGCATCGCGTTCTGGCCGGAGTTCAAGGGGCGCGACGGCTGCCGCACGCCGATGCCGTGGAGCGACGACGAACATGCCGGTTTCAGCAGCGCCGTGCCGTGGCTGCCGGTGCCGCCCGAGCATCGCGCGCTGAACGCGGCGAAGCAGCAGGCGGATCCCGCTTCCGCGCTCAACGGCTACCGCCGCTTCATGCACTGGCGCCGCGGCCTGCCCGCGCTGCGCCATGGCAGCATCCGCTTCCTCGACACGCCGGAACCGGTGCTGGCGTTCGTGCGCGAGCTGGGCGAGGAGCGGGTGCTGGCGGCGTTCAATCTCGGCGCCGAGGCGGCGGAATGCGAGCTGCCGCCGATCGGCGGGCTGCAGTCGCTGCAAGGCCACGGCCTCGCCTCCGGCACGCTGGATGGCGGCCGCTTGCGCCTGCCTGCCCACGGCAGCCTGTTCGCGCGCGTGGTCTGATCCACCTATCCCGCGACGACCCGCGGCGCGCCGTGCGCGCGCCGGTAGCTCTGCACCACGTGCCCGTAGTGCAGCACGCGGGCGATGGTGTAGAGCGTGATGCGGGTGACGTCGAACACCGGCCGCAGGTGGCTGGGGCGCGCGTTCGGCGGGTAGCGCGAGGCGATCGGCACCGACAGCACGCCCATGCCCAGCTCGCGCGAGGCGGCGATGAGGATGGCCGCCTCGAACACGAAATCCTGTGCGGGCAGGTCGACCAGGTCGAGCGCGGCGCGC
Source organism: Pseudomonadota bacterium (assembly GCA_021805685.1). Taxonomy (GTDB): domain Bacteria; phylum Pseudomonadota; class Gammaproteobacteria; order Xanthomonadales; family Rhodanobacteraceae; genus Rhodanobacter_A. The sequence goes on along the minus strand of JAJZET010000285.1, from coordinate 510 downwards.
GGATACCAGCGCTGCCCGCTCTGCGTGTCCGCCACCGGCTGGCCGCAACCCCAGGAAATGCCCCAGTCCGCCACCGCGTTGGCGCGCCGGCGCCCCTTCGGCTGCTGCGCCTTGTCCAGCAGGCGCGCACCGATCACCAGCTCGCCCGGATGCACGGCGGCGGCGGCCACGATGCGTGGAATGTCGGCAGCCAGGTGCTGGCCGTCGCCGTCCATCGTCAGCACCGCCTCGTAGCCCTGGCGCAGCGCTTCGCGGAAGCCGTCGCGCAAGGCCTGGCCCTTGCCGCGGCGACGGTCGTGGCGCAGCAGGGTCACCGGCAGCGTGGCCACGATCCCGGGCGTGCGGTCGCTCGAGCCATCGTCCACCACGATCACCGGCGCGCCGAGCGCGAGCACGGACTCCACCACGCCGCGGATCGCCGCCTGCTCGTTCAGGCAGGGGATCAGCACGCACCAGCGCGGCAGCGGCGCGTTCAAGCAAGCGGCTCCACGGTCACCCGCAGATCCGTCG
>JAJZET010000111.1 GCA_021805685.1 Pseudomonadota bacterium | reverse complement strand
TCCAGGCCTTGCGCCAGCGCGGTCCACAGGTTGGCCGCAAATGGCGGGTCGAGGAAGACCAGGTCGAACGGCCGCGCCGCGCCGCGCAGGAAACCCTGCGCGTCCATGACCGCCACGTCCGCGCCGGCAACCTTGAGCCGCGCCAGGTTGTCGCGCAGCGCCCGCGCGGCCCGCGCATCGGGCTCGACGAAAACGGCAGCCGCCGCGCCGCGCGACAGCGCCTCGATGCCCAGCGCCCCCGTGCCCGCGCACAGGTCCAGCACGCGCGCACCTTCGAGCACCGGCGCCAGCCAGTTGAACAGCGTTTCGCGCACCCGCTCCGGCGTGGGCCGCAGGCCGGGCAGTTCGGGCACCTCCAGCCGCGAATTGCGCAGGCTGCCGCCGACGATGCGGATGCGGCCGGCACGGCCGCTCATGCGGCCCGCTCCAACTCAGCGGCCAGTACGGGTGGGGGTGTTAGCATGCCGCCCATTGTCTTTGAATCGCCCCCGCAATGCTCAATTTCTGGAAGAAGAAGCCCGCCGGGACTTCGCCCGAGGCCGCGCCCGAAGCCCCTGCCGCGGATGCACTGCAGGAGACCGCAGCGCCGCCCGAAACCGGCACCGACGAGGCCGCCCCGGCGCGCCGCGGCTGGCGTGAACGGCTTGCCGGCAGTGCGCTGGGCCGCGGGCTGGGCTCGCTGTTCAACCGCAACCCCAAGCTCGACGACGACCTGCTGGACGAGCTGGAGACCACGCTGATCACCGCCGATGTCGGCGTGGAAGCCAGCACCGCGCTGGTCGAAGACCTGCGCCAGCGCATGCACAAGCGTGAGTTCGCCGACGCGGCCGGGCTGCGCAACGCACTGCGCGAAGCGCTGGTGGCGCTGCTCAAGCCGGTGCAGCAGCCGCTCGACCCGTCCGGGCGCAAGCCCTTCGTGGTGCTCACCGTGGGCATCAACGGCGCGGGCAAGACCACCACGATCGGCAAACTCGCCCGCCGCTGGCGCGACGAGGGCCGCAGCGTGCTGCTGGCCGCCGGCGATACCTTCCGCGCCGCCGCCGTGGAACAGCTCAAGACCTGGGGCGCGCGCAACCAGGTGCCGGTGATCTCGCAGGGCCAGGATGCCGACGCCGCCAGCGTGATCTTCGATGCACTGCAGGCCGCGCGCTCGCGCGGCGCCGACGTGCTGGTGGCCGACACGGCCGGCCGCCTGCATACGCAGGGCGGCCTGATGGACGAGCTGGGCAAGATCGCCCGCGTGCTGAAGAAGCTCGACCCCGAAGCGCCGCACGAGGTGCTGATGGTGATCGACGGCACCACCGGCCAGAACGCGGTGAACCAGGTGCGCCAGTTCCGCCAGATCGTCGGCGTGACTGGCCTGGTGGTCACCAAGCTCGACGGCACCGCCAAGGGCGGCGTGGTGTTCGCGCTGGCGCGTGAGTTCGGCCTGCCGATCCGCTTCGTGGGCCTGGGCGAAACCGCTACCGACCTGCGCGCGTTCGACGCCGCCGCCTTCGTCGACGGTTTGCTGCCGATGACCGGCGACTGACGTGACGCTTCGGCTGCGACGCCTGCTGATGGCCGCGAGCGCCCTGGCGCTCGCCGTGCTGCTGGCGCTGGCGATCTCGGTCTACCTGCTGCTGCGGCCCGACCGCTTCACCGCGCTGCTGCAGGCGCAGGCGCGGCAGGCGGGCCTCGTGCTCCACCTGGCCCGCCCCGCCAGCCCCACCGTATTTCCGCGTCCGGCGCTGGACCTGCGCGGCATCACGCTCAACGCCGAAGGCGCCGACAACCCCATCCTGCTGGCGTCCAGGGGGCAGCTGGTATTGCCTTGGCGCACCCTGCTGGGCGGCCCGGTCGCGATCGCGCAGATGGAAGTCGACGGGCCGCGCGTGGATCTGGATGCCCTGCAAAGCTGGCTCGCCGCGCGGCCGTCCAGCAGCGCGGACTCGGTGCCGGCGATCCCGCGCATCGACACCGGCGTCAGCATCGAACACGGCAGCGTGGTGCATGGCGACCGCCTGCTGCTCAACAACGTCACGCTGACCGCCGGCATGCTGGCGCCGGATCGCCAGTTCCCCCTGTACATGTCGGCCACCACCGCCTCGGGCGCGCCGCTGCAGCTGCAGCTCACCACCACGCCGCGCATGCTGGGCAACGCGCTGCAGCTGAGCGATATCCAGCTGAGGCTTGCGCGGAACGGCGGCACCGCGCTCGCCTTGCATGGTGACGCCTACTGGCGGGGCGCCGCCAACGCGAGCGCACGACTGGGCGGAAAATTCAGGCGGGCCGATGGCGGCAGCTACGACATCGCACTCACGCTCACGCCCGCCAACCAGACCGACCCGCTGCTGCTGCACCTCAAGCTGGAAGGGCCGGACGACCATGCCGACATCCGCCTGCCGCCGCTGGCGCTGGTGCACTGGTGGAACACGCTGAGCACGACGCCCGACACGCAGACGGCGTCGCAACCCGGCCTGCCGCCGGGCAGCGGCACGCTGCAGATGGCGAAGCTGCAGATCGGCAGCCTCGCCATCAGCGGCCTGAGCGTGCAGTCCGACGCCAGCACGCCCGCCGCAGCGAGCAGCGCCGCGGCCAAGCCCGGCACCGACGGCACCGCGAAGTGAACCCGTTCGCCGCCGCCCTGCTGGCGTGGTTCGACGACCACGGCCGCCACGACCTGCCCTGGCAGGACACGCTGGACGACGGCCGGCGCGACGCCTACCGCGTGTGGCTGTCGGAAATCATGCTGCAGCAGACGCAGGTGGCCACCGTAATCGGCTACTTCGAGCGCTTCGTCGCCGCGCTGCCGACCCTGCGCGAGCTTGCCGCCGCGCCGGAAGACCGGGTGCTCGCGCTATGGGCCGGCCTTGGCTACTACCGCCGCGCGCGCTTCCTGCATCGCGCCGCGCAACTCTGCGTGGAGCGCCACGGCGGCGAACTGCCGCGCGACTTCGACGCGCTGGCCGCCATGCCCGGCATCGGCCGCTCCACCGCGGGCGCGATCCTCGCCCAGGCGCACGGCCTGCGCTTTCCCATCCTCGATGGCAACGTGAAGCGCGTGCTCACGCGCTATCACGGCATCCACGGCCATCCCGGCGAGAGCGCCGTGGAGAAACAGCTCTGGCTGCACGCCGACGCGCACACGCCGACGGCGCGCGTGGCCGACTACACGCAGGCGATCATGGATCTGGGCGCCACCGCGTGCACGCGCACCCGGCCACTGTGCCAAGCCTGCCCGCTGGCCGCGGAGTGTGTCGCCCGGCGCGACAACCTCGTTGCCCGGCTGCCGTCGCCCAGGCCCGCGAAGGCCGCGCCCACCCGCGAAACCGTGATGCTGATCCTGCGCGACGCGGATGGCCGCGTGCTACTGGAGCGGCGCGGCGCGCAAGGCGTGTGGCCCGGCCTGTGGAGCCTGCCCGAAGCCGCGGACATCGACGGCGCCTGGCGCCTGGCGCGGCAACACGCACGCATCGACGACGCACAGGCGCTCGCGCCGTTCACGCATGTGTTCAGCCATTACCGACTGCGCGTCGAACCGCTGCTGTTCGAAGGCGCGACGGCCGTGCACGGCATCGCGGATAATCCCGCGCTGCGCTGGTGTGATGCCGGCGAACTCGCCTTGCTCGGCCTGCCCGCACCCGTGCGCAAGCTGCTGCAGAACCTCGAAGGAATCACCGCATGAGCCGCACCGTCCACTGCGCCAAGCTCGGCATCGACGCCGAAGGCCTCGACTTCGCTCCCTGGCCCGGCCCGCTGGGCCAGCGCATCTACGCCGGCATCAGCAAGCCCGCATGGCAACAATGGCTGGCCCACCAGACCATGCTGATCAACGAAAACCGGCTCAATCCGCTCGACCCGGCTGCACGGAAGTACCTCGCCGAACAGATGGAGAAATTCCTGTTCGGCGGCGACGTCGACCGGGCCACCGGCTACACCCCGCCCGATGCCCAGTCTTGACGACCCGCCGCATATTCGGTCTAATGCGCGGCTCTGGCCGGGTAGCTCAGTTGGTAGAGCAGGGGATTGAAAATCCCCGTGTCGGCGGTTCGATTCCGTCCCCGGCCACCACTTCTTTCAGCGACTTACGTTCATC
>JAJZET010000011.1 GCA_021805685.1 Pseudomonadota bacterium | reverse complement strand
TGGCGGATTTCCGCCCGCTGCCGCATCGCCTGCAACCGCTGGGCCTGCACGACGGCTTCGCCTGGATCAACGACTCGATCAGCACCACCCCGCAGGCCACGCTGGCCGCGCTGGACAGCCTCGCCGGACGCGAGGTCACGGTAATCGTTGGCGGCCACGAGCGCGGGCTGGACTGGTCGGACTTCGTGCATGCAGCGAAGGATCGCAGCGACCTGCGCATCGTCGCCCAGGGTGCCAACGGCCCGCGCATCGCGCAGGCATTGCGCGCCGCCGGGGCCAGCGTGCCGCTGGGCGAAGCGGAGGATTTCGCTGACGCGGTGGCGATGGCGCGCACCGTCACGCCCGCCGGTGGCGTGGTGCTGCTGTCGCCCGGCGCGCCCAGTTTCGACCAGTTCAAGGACTACGCCGAACGCGGCCGTCGCTTCGCCGAGCTGGCCGGCTTCGCCGTCGAGGCCATCGGCATCGATGGGCTCGGCATCCGCTGACCGGCCGGTCGCTTGCCCGCTGTGCGGGGCGGCGACCGGCCTGCCGTGGCGCGAGACCAGCGGCATCTACCGGCACTGTGCGTGCTGCGACCTGGTCAGCCGCGACCCGGCTAGCTGGCTGGATGCCGCCGCCGAGCGTGCGTACTACGGCACGCACGACAACCGCATCGACGATCCGGGCTACCGACGCTTCCTCGCGCAACTCGCCGAGCCGCTGATGGCGCAGCTCGTGCCGGGAACATGCGGCCTCGACTATGGCTGTGGCGCGGCGCCCGCGCTGGCGGTGATGCTGGGTGAGGCGGGCTTTCCCACGGTCGGCTACGACCCGTTCTTCGCTCCCGACGAAACGCCGCTTGCCGCGCGCTACGGCTTCGTCACCTGCACCGAAGTGCTGGAGCACATGCACGCGCCATTGCGCGATCTCGCGCGCATCGACGGCCTGCTCGTCGCAGGCGGGGTGCTGGGGCTGATGACCGAGCTGCGCCCGCCGCGGACGGCGTTCTCGCGTTGGCATTACCACCGCGATCCGACGCATGTGGGGTTCCATTCCGGGCAGTCGCTGGAGTGGATTGCGCGGCGGTTCGGATGGGAGCCGATCGGTCTGGATCGGCGCGTGAGCCTGTGGCGGAAGCGGCACTGAGTCGCTTTCCCCCTCTCCTGTAGGGAGCGCGCCGCATCTGGGCGCTGAGGAACAGATCAGCGACGCGGTGCTTCCGCAACTTCAAAGCGCTCTCAACGCGTTGCCGTTGCCGCAGTGTCGATGCCGGCTTCGTCTAGCAACTTCTCCAATTCCCCCAGCCAGGGCCGGAATTTTTCCCAGCGTCCGACGGCGCGGCGATGGAGCCCTTCGCGCACCTGCGCGGTGCTGGCGGTGGCGACGGCGGCGGTGTTGCGCCGGAAGTCGAGGCAGGCGTCGTGCCATTCCAGCTCGCAGTGGGCGAGCAGCCGGCGGGTGGTGCTTTCCTGGTCGGCGACCAGGGCCTCGTAGTCCAGTTGCAGGATGCGGCCGGGCAGCACGGTGTCCCAGTGCGCCATCAGGCGGTCGAACTGGACGTAGTAGCGGCCGATGTCGAGCAGGTCGAAGCTGTAGCCGTGGGTTGCCGAGTCTTCCGCAAAGGCCTCGCGGAAATTGCTCAGGCAGGTGTCCAGCGGATGGCGGCGCAGGCAGACGATCTTCGCTTTCGGCAGCGCCTTGGCGATCAGCCCGAGGTAGAGGAAGTTGTGCGGCAGCTTGTCGACGAAGCGCGGCTTGAGCGCGGTTTGCGGCCGGGTGCCGTCCACGTAGCGCAGGCCGAGCTGGTGCCAGTCGAAGCGCGCCGATTGCGCGAGCAGTTCCGGACACAGCCGTGGCGGCACGCCCTCGGGTGCGAGGCGACCCACCTGCATGCCGAAATCCATCAGCTCGCCGGCGGAATGCACGTCCGGGTGGCTGGACAGGATGCGCTCCACCAGCGTGGTGCCGGAGCGTGGCATGCCCACGACGAAGATCGGCTCGTCGCTGCCGTAGCCGCCGTTGGTGGCGATGGTCGTGGGGAACGCCGCGATCAGCGCGTCGACCAGTGCGCGATCCTGCTCGGGCCGGTAGTCCACGCGCGTGCGCGCGGCGGCCTTGCCCTTGCGCATGTGTTCGAAGGCGGCGGAGTAGCCGCCGAGATCCTCGTACTCCTTGCCGAGCGCACCGTTGAGGTGGATCTGCGCGTCGACATCGTCGGGATGCGCGGCCAGCAGGGCCTGCAGGGCGTCGACATGGTTGTTCTCCACCGTTTGCCGGCGCAGGCGGGAGCGCAGGCCGTAGGCCACCCAGTGCTCCGGAGCGAGGTCGATGCAGGTGTCGAACTGCGCCTCCGCCTTGACCAGGTCGCCGGTGAAGGTGCTGGTCAAGGCGAAGTTGAAGCGGAAGCGCGCCTCGTCGGGCAGCAGCGCCACGGCTTTGCGGAACAGCGCGTGCGCGCGCCCGTGGGCGTTGCACTGCAGGTAGACGCCGCCCAGCGCATCCAGCGTCAGCGGGTCAGCCGGCGTCAGCGCATAGGCGATGTTGGCGACCTGCAGCGCATGGCCGCAGCGTCCAGCGGCCGCCAGCGCCCGCGCGAAGTGGGTGGCGTATTCGGCGTTCTCGGTCTCGATCGCCACGGCGCGGTTGAGGTGCTCCAGTGCGCGGCCGAGTTGCCGGGTCTCCAGGCAGGCCAGCCCGGCGAGGTGGTGGGCCTCGGCGCAGTGTGGGTCGAGCTGCGTGGCCTGCACGGCGAGTTGGCCGGCCTGCGCGTGGTCGCCGCGGGCGTGGGCCTGTGTGGCTTCGTCCAGCAGACGGCGCAGCGCGGGTGGGATTGGTTTGGCGTTGTTCATGGCCGCCATTATGGGAAAAGCCGCGCCGTTTCGGCGCTACCTTTCGTCGCATCGGGCTTGCTGCCTTCGTCCGCCGGCACCTGGCTGGCGATGCTCGGCCTCTCATGGCTGGCCCTGGGATGGGCGCTGGCGGAGAGCCGGGCGCGCTGAACCAGGGCTTATTCCTCCGCTTCGCGGGCTACCCGCGCACGAGGATCCTCCTCGACGTCGATCGGCCAGAACGGCCGCAGTTCGATGCTGCCGAAGCGGGCCATCGGGTGCCTGGCGGCGATGCCGACTGCTTCGTCCAGGCTCGCGCAATCCAGCAGATCGAAGCCGGCGATCCATTCCTTCGCTTCGGTGAACGGCCCGTCGCTGACCAGGGTCCTGCCGGCGCGCACACGTACGGTCGTCGCGTGGGAGGGCGGGCGCAGCCGGTCGCCGGTGATCCGCGTGCCGTTGGCCGAGAGCTTGGTCACCCATTCGCTGATGTTGTCCAGCTCGGGCGCATAGGGTTCCGCGTCGGGGTCGTGCACCACGAACATCATGTACTGCATGGCGTTCTCCTTTGGGGCAGGTTGTACCCATGCGACGAACGGGAGCCGGCGCGATCGACACTTCGGGCCGGTTGCGCCTGCGGTGCGGATCAACAGAAAGGCCGCACCCTCGCGGATGCGGCCTTGGCTTCCGTCGCGATGGTGGCGCTTACCAGATCTTCACGCGCTGGTCCGGGGCCAGGTACAGCTTCTGGCCGGGCTTGACGTCGAACGCCGGGTACCACGCGTCGAGGTTGCGCACGGTGAGCGCGCGGAACTGCGCGGGCGCGTGCACGTCGGTGGCGAGGCGCTGGCGCTGGGCGGCGTCGCGGATCTTCGAGCGCCAGGCCTGGCCGAAGGCGAGGAAGAAGCGCTGGTCGCCGGTCAGGCCATCGATCACCGGCGCGGGCTTGCCGCCCAGCGACTTGTGGTACGCGAGGTAGGCGATGGTGAGGCCGGAGACGTCGGCGATGTCCTCGCCCAGCGTCTGCTCGCCGTTGACGTGCAGGCCGGGCAGGGCCTCGTACTGGTCGAACTGCTTGGCCAGTCGCTGGGTGGCGGCCTTGAAGTGCGCCTCGTCGGCCGGGGTCCACCAGTTTTCCATCTTGCCCTGCGCGTCGAAGTCGGCGCCGGTGTTGTCGAAGCTGTGGCTGATCTCGTGGCCGATGATGGCGCCGATCGCGCCGTAGTTGGCGGCGGCGTCGGCCTTCGGGTCGAAGAACGGCGCCTGCAGGATCGCGGC
>JAJZET010000284.1 GCA_021805685.1 Pseudomonadota bacterium | reverse complement strand
CGACATCGGCAACGACACGTTGCGCGTGGTCGTGGGCGGCGCCACCGCGGTAGCCGCGGTGGCCGATCCGCAGCAGCTGCAGCAGGTGGTCTGGAACCTGGTGCAGAACGCATTGCGCTACGGCCGCCTGCCCGGCGAGCCGGCGCGCGTGATGGTGATCGTGCGCAACGGCGAACACGGCGAGCCGATCCTCGAGGTGACCGATCGCGGTCCCGGCATCGCACCCAAGGTGGCCGCGCAGATCTTCGAGCCGTTCTACACCACGCACGAATACGGCACCGGCCTCGGCCTGTACCTCGCGCGGCAGATGGCCGAGGCGAACCAGGCCTCGCTGGAATATGTGCGCGTGGCCGGCGGCGGCAGCTGCTTCCGGCTGGTGCTCACGCCAGCGCAGACGGCGCGCATGTCGGGCGAGGCCGTCGCCGGCTAGCCGGTGTGAGCGAGCACGCGGCACCGCGCAGGGGCAGCCGACCCGCGCAAAGGGGGCGGACGCCCCGTGCCGGCACTCAGGTGGCGCGCACGACCAGGTTGGTCGGCAGCATCTGCGAAGCCACCGGCTGGCCGTCGATCAACGCCAGCACCTTGCGCGCCAGCAGCATGCCGCCCTCCTGCCAGTTCTGCCGCACGGTGGACAGCGGCGGCAGGAAACCGGCGCCGTGCGGGGTATCGTCGTAGCCCACCACGGAAACGTCGTTCGGCACCGTGAACCCCAGCTCCACCAGCGCACGGATCGCGCCCATCGCCAGCAGGTCGCTGCAGGCGAAGATCGCGTCGAAGCGCACCTTGCGACGGGTCAGCGAGCGCACTGCCTCCACGCCGGATTCCAGCGTCCAGTCCACCCGTCGCAGCAGCAGCGGCTTGATGCCGTGGCCAGCCAGCTCGTCGACGAAACCGTGCAGGCGCTGCGCCATTTCCGGGTGGTCGGAGTTGCCGATGAACACCGGATGGCGCCGCCCGATCGACAGGAAGCGCTCGGCCACGCTGGCGCCGCCCTGACGGTTGTCGCTACCCACCACGACATGGCTGTCGTGCGCCGATTCCGCACCCCACACCACCATCGGCAAACCGAGGCGGTCGTACAGTTTCACCGCATCCTGGTGCACGCCCTGTCCCAGCAGGATCAGGCCATCAGCGGCCCGCACCGCGGCATTCCCCGCGTCATGGCGGGTGGTCAGCAGCACGCTGTAGCCGGCCGAGGTCAGCTCCTGCGAAATGCCGCCCAGCAGCGACAGCGGGTACGGATCCCACATCGTGCGGCCGGACGAGGGCTTCATCTCCACGATCACCGCCACCGTGTGGCTGCGCCGGAGCCGCAGGTTGCGCGCGCTGAGGTTGAGCTTGTAGCCGTGCTTGCGCGCCAGCGCCTGGATGCGCTCGCGGGTTTCCGACGTCACCAGCGGGCTGTCGCCCAGCGCTCGCGACACGGTGATCTTGGAGACGCCGGCCAGCTTCGCCAGGTCCGCCATGGTCGGGGCGGACGATGCGGTGGCTGGCGGCTTTTTCCGGGCGGAGCTCACGGCGGCAATCCTTGACGTGGGGTGCACACCCACCAGTGTCGCCCGCACCGCATCCAACCGCAAACGGGGAATGCACGGCAGGCACGCTGCCGCGCCAATCAATGTTACCGATGTCTTGATATCGGTAACATTCGCCCGTATGCTGCGCGCCGACCAAGGCCCGGAGCCCCGGGCAGGCCCAATGGGAGAGGGATCAGCACGTGCAAGCCGACACGACTGCGCAGCCGCATGCGGAAGAAGCAGCCGCCAGCTGGATGATCCGCCGGTGCGGCATCCATCGCGCCGGCTTCGCCCAGGACGAGAGCCTGTACGCGCTCGCCAACGGCTCGCTGGGCGTGCGCGGCGGCCTGGAGGAGGACGACAGCCCCAGCCAGGGCTGCTTCCTCGCTGGCGTGTGGGAACGCTCGCCGATCGCCTACCACGAGCGCTTTGCCGGCTACGCCCGGCACACCGACACGCGCGTGCCGGTAGCCGACGCCAGCCGCATCCGGTTGCGGCTCGGTGGCCCCGCCGTGCGACTGGACGAGGGCGAGTGGCTGTCGCTGGAACGCACGCTTGACCTGCGCGACGGCTGCTACCGCCGTACGCTGCGCTGGCGCGCACCGGGCGGCGGCACGCTGGAAATCGTCGCCGAACGACTGGTGCCGCTGGATCGCGACGGCGTGCTGGCGATCCGCTACCGGGTGCGCTCGATCGACTATCGCGGCCCGATCGTGCTCGAGTCCGCCATCGACACCACGCGTGCTGCGGTGGCCCAGGGCGACGATCCGCGCATCGGCGCGCACCTGAGCGGCGGCCTGCAGTGGCACGCCGCCCACGCCGACGCCGAGATCGCCTGGGTGGCCCAGCACACCACGCACAGCGGGATCCGGCTGGCGTGTGCGCAGGCGCACCAGCTTGCCGCCGGCCCGCTGGCCTTCCATGACGCCGCACGCACCGCGCATGGCGTGGCACAGGCTTTCGCCGGCGAACTCGTACCCGGCGCCGAAGTGGCGCTGGACAAGTTCGCGGCCTGGGCCTGGTCGCAGCCGGGCGCCGACGCCAGCGTCGATCCTTCCCTGCTGGCCAGCGCGAGGAACGCGCTGGCCTCGGCCGGCCACGCAGGCTTCCCCTCCCTGCGGGCCGGCCAGGCAGGGCAACTCGCCGCACTCTGGCGCGCGGCCGACCTGGCCATCGACGGCACGCCGGAAGTGGCGCAGGCGCTGCGCTTCAACCTGTTCCAGGTATTCCAGTCCTGCAGCCGCGACGACCGCGGCAGCGTGGCCGCCAAGGGACTGACCGGCGAAGGCTACGAAGGCCACTGCTTCTGGGACGCCGAAGTCTTCATGCTGCCGGTGCTGGCGCTGTCGGCGCCGGAGCTGGCGCGGCACATGCTGGCCTGGCGCTACGCCACGCTGGATCGCGCCCGCGTCCACGCCCGCGAACTGAACCATGCGCGCGGCGCGCTGTACCCGTGGCGCACCATCGCCGGCGACGAATGCTCGGCCTACTTCCCGGGCGGTTCGGCGCAGTACCACATCAATGCCGATATCGCCTGGGCGATCCGGCTCTACGTGGACGCCAGCGGCGACGACGCGTTCATGCGCGACATGGGCGCGGAAATGCTCTGCGAAACCGCGCGCATCTGGCTCGATATCGGCCACTACAACCCGCGCCGCGGCGATGCCTTCTGCATCCACGAGGTGACCGGGCCGGACGAATACTCCGCCCTGGTCGACAACAACCACTACACCAACCGCATGGCGCAGCGGCACCTGCGCGACGCGGCCGCCACCATGGAATGGCTGGCCGCCGCGCATCCCGCCGCGCACGCCACGCTGGCCCGGCGCATCGGCCTGGCCGCCGACGAAGCCGCGCAATGGCGCCGCGCCGCCGACGCCATGTACCTGCCGGTGGACGGCGCGCTGGGCATCTTCCCGCAGGACGACGGCTTCCTCGACAAGCCGAAGCTGACGCCGGAGCAGATGCGCGACCCCGCGCTGCGCCCGCTGCTGCTGCACTGGCATCCGCTGACCATCTACCGCCACCAGGTCTGCAAGCAGGCCGACACCCTGCTGGCGCTGGTGCTGGCCGGCGAAGGCGTGGATGCCGCGGCCAAGCGCCGCAACTTCGACTATTACGAAGGCGTCACGGTGCACGACTCCACGCTGTCGGCCTCCACCTTCGCGGTGCTTGCCGCGGAAACCGGCCGCACAGCGGATGCCTACCGCTATTTCCTGGACACGTTGCGCGTGGATCTTGACGATTCGCACGGCAACGCTGGCCATGGCCTGCACATGGCGGCGATGGCCGGCAGCTGGTTGGCACTCGTGTGGGGCTATGGCGGCCTGCGGGTACAGGGCGGCCAGCCGGCGCTGGCGCCGCAATTGCCGCAGGCCTGGCGCAGTTACCGCTTCGGCCTGCGCTGGCGCGGCGCGCACCTGCGCGTGGAGGTGGACGCGGGCGGCGTGCGCTACACGCTGAGCGACGGCGAGGCGCTGGAATTCCTGCATCGCGGGCAGCCCCTGCGCCTGGGCCAGGGCGAGTCGATGCGCCTGCCGCATCCCGGCGCGCTGCCGTCAGCGCCGAAGGGCGTGATCTTCGAT
>JAJZET010000150.1 GCA_021805685.1 Pseudomonadota bacterium | reverse complement strand
CGCTGCTCGCCGGCGCGGCGGCGGTGGACTCGCGCAGCTGCAGTTCGTAGGGGATCTGCACGAGCCGGCCGGTACCGCGCCCGCGCAACTGCTCCAGCAACTGCTGCGCGGCGAGCCGGCCCATTTCGCGGCTGGGCTGCCGTACGGTGGTCAGGGTCGGCCATAGCTGGGACGCCATCGGCGTATCGTCGAAGCCGCACACCGAGAGGTCGCGCGGCACCTTGAGGCCGATTTCGTTGGCGGCCCACATCACGCCGGCGGCCATGTCGTCGTTGGCGGCAAAGATCGCGGTGGGGCGCCGCTTGAGCGCGAACAGCTGGCGCGCCGCAACCACGCCCGAGCCGAAGGTGAAGCCGCCTTGCACGACGTATTTCGGATCGCAGGCCAGGCCGGCGGCGGCCATGGCCGCCTCGTAGCCGGCCAGGCGCCAGCGACTGGCGCCATGGTCGGCAATGCCCAGCACGTGCGCGATGCGGCGATGGCCCAGCCCGATCAGGTGGGCCACCAGATCGCTGGCCGCCTGCTGCTCGTCCATGCCGACGCCGACCACGCCCTTGCGGCGCACCGGCGAGATGCAGGCATGCGCCACGCCGTGCTCCTGCAGTCGCGCGAGCAGCTTGCGGTTGTCGGTGAGCGGCGGCGTCAGCACGACGCCGTCGATATGGTGGTCGGTCACCAGGGCGTCGATGCGCCGGATGAAATCCTGCCCGTGCAGGCGCAGCGGGCAGACCATCATGCTGTAGCGATGCGCCTCGCAGGCCTCGAGCACGCCGTCCTGGATCTCGGCCAGGTAGGTCGAGGCGGGGTTGTCGTTGTTGTCGTACAGCATCGCGACCAGGAACGAGCGGCTGCCTGCCAGTCCGCGTGCGGCGGGGCTGGGGCGGTAGTTCATCGCCTCCATCGCGGCCAGCACCTTCTGGCGCGTGGCGTCCTTGACCGAGGGCTCCTCGTTGAGCACGCGCGAAACCGTCTTCTGCGAAACGCCCGTGGCCCGCGCCACGTCTTCCAGCCGCACTCGCATGATGGTCCGGTTCTCCTGTCGCAGCTTCGCAACGCGCGATGGCCGGATAGTCAGCCCCGCGCCGCCACCTCGTCAATGCGCTTCAGCATGTCGGCGGGATCGTCGTACACGCGCAGCGCGCCGGCGCGGGCGAGCTCGTCCTCGCCGTAGCCGCCGCTGAGCAGGCCCACGCCCAGCGCGCGGGCACGCTGCGCGGCGAGCATGTCCCACACGCTGTCGCCGACGACGATCGAGCGGTGGATGTCCACGCCCAGCCGCTCGGCGGCGGCGAGGAACAGGTCCGGATCGGGCTTGGCGTGGCGCACCTGGTCGCGCGTCACCACCGGCACCTGGGCCGGGTCGACGCCCAGCGCCTCGAGGTTGTGCCGCGCGGTGCGCAGCTGGCCGCTGGTGGCGATGGCCCAGGGGATGTCCTGCCCGGTGAGGTAGTCCAGCAGGTCGCGCGCACCCGGCAGCGGCTTCACGGCGCCTTGCGCATGCAGCCGGTTGAACGCATCGGCATGCGCGTCGTACAGCCGCTGGCGGCGTTCCTCGGCGATCTCCAGCCCGGTCTCGCGCAGCAGTACGCGGGTGAACAGGCCGCCGCTCATGCCGATGCGACGGTGGATGCGCCACACCGAGAGGTCGATCCCTTCGGAGTCCAGCGCCTCCTTCCACGCCAGCACGTGCTGGTAGACGCTGTCGACGAGGGTGCCGTCGAGATCGAACAGGAAGGCGGTGTCGCGGCGTGGCATGGCGGATCCGTCGATCAGTGTTGCGGGTGCAGCGGCAGTCCCGCGGCGCGCAGCGCGATCGCCGCGGCGCCGAGCAGGCCGGGTTCGGGGTGGGTGATTGCCGAGGTGGGTACGCGTTCCATCGTCTCGCGGAAGCGGCCCTTGGCCTCGAAACGTTCGCGGAAGCCGCCGCGGTGCAGCCACGGCAGCAGGAAGGGCAGCACGCCGCCGGTGAGGTAGACACCCTCCCAGCCGCCGAGGCTGAGCACCAGGTCGCCGGCCACGCTGCCGAAGATGCCGGCCAGGGTCTCCAGCGTACGCACGCACAGTGGATCGCTGCCGGCCTCGGCGCGCGCGGTGATGTCCTCGGGGGTGTACTCCTCGGCCGGTTCGCCGGCGATGTCGGCCAGCGCGAGATAAAGGTTCACCAGGCCGTTGCCGCAGATCATGCGCTCGTTGGAGACGCGGCCGAAGCGCGCGTTGAGCCGGTGCAGGATCTCGACGTCCTCGGTGGTGTGCGCGGCGAAGCCGGCGTGGCCGCCTTCGGTTTCCAGCACCACCCACTGGCCTTCGCGCCACAGCAGGCCCGCCACGCCCAGGCCGGTGCCGGGGCCCATCACCACGAAGGTCTGCGGCAGCGCGCTGTCCAGCGTGGCCGGGCCCAGCTTGCCCACCGGCGCCAGCGCGTCCGTCTTCAGCAGCGGTACGGCCATGGCCTGCGCAGCGAAATCATTGACCAGCCGCACGGCGTCCATGTCCAGCTTGGCCCGCAGCGCCGGCGCGGAAATCGCCCAAGGGTTGTTGGTGACCTTCACCGTCTCGCCGTCGGCGATACGACCGGCCGCCGCGATCACTGCGCGTGACGCGGTGCAGCCGGTGTCGGCGAAGTACCGGCGCGCGGCGTCGGCCAGCGATTCGAAGTCCTTCACCCGGTACCGCCGGATGCTGTCCATGCGCAGCGGTGCCTCGACGCTTTCGCCGGCCAGCGCAAAACGCACATTGGTGCCGCCCAGATCGGCAAGCAGGGTGGCGGTGGTTCCGTGGGACATCGGTCTCGCTCGGCAGTCGCGAAAACGCCTAGGGTGCAACGCCGCGCGGGTGCGCGTCCACTATCTGCGCACGTATGTTGCACCGGCGCTTGCGGCAAAACGCCCATTCCGGCCGTGCGAGGGGCGGGGCGGCGCTAAAATCGCGCGGCTGCCCTTATGAGATTCCACCATGAGCTTCCGTGCCGTCCGTCCCCGCCGCATGCGCCGCGACGCCTTCTCCCGCGCGCTGATGCGCGAGCACAGCCTGCTGCCCGGCGACCTGATCATGGTGGCCTTCGTGATCGAGGGCGAGGCGAAGCGCGAGCCGGTGCCGTCGATGCCGGGCGTGGATCGCCTTTCCATCGACGGGCTGCTGGAACTGGCCGGCGAATGCGTGCGGCTGGGCATCCCCGCGCTGGCGCTGTTTCCCTCGCCGGGGCAGGACGTGAAGAGCGAGGACGCGCGCGAGGCCTGGAATCCTGACAACCTGATGCATCGCGCCACGCGGGCCTTGAAATCGACATACCCCGGGCTCGGCCTGATCGGCGACGTGGCGCTCGACCCCTACACCACGCATGGCCAGGACGGCCTGATCGACGAACACGGCTACGTGATGAACGAGCCCACCGTCGAGGCGCTGGTGAAGATGGCACTGGCGCAGGCCGAAGCCGGCATGGACGTGGTGGCGCCCTCGGACATGATGGACGGCCGCGTCGGCGCGATCCGCGAGGCGCTGGAAGAAGCCGGCCACATCCACACCCGCATCCTCGCCTACTCAGCCAAGTACGCATCGAGCTTCTACGGCCCGTTCCGCGACGCGGTGGGTTCGTCCGCCAACCTCGGCAAGGGCGACAAGCACACCTACCAGATGGATGTCGCCAACAGTGACGAGGCGCTGCGCGAGGTCGAACTGGACATCGCCGAGGGCGCCGACATGGTGATGGTGAAGCCGGGCCTGCCCTACCTCGACGTGCTGCGCCGGGTGAAGGACGCCTTCGGCATGCCCACCCTGGTCTACCAGGTGAGCGGCGAGTACGCGATGCTCAAGGCCGCCGCACAGAACGGCTGGCTGGACGAAAAGGCCGTGGTGCTCGAAACCCTCGTCGCGTTCAAGCGCGCCGGCGCCGACGCGATCCTCACCTACTTCGCGGTGGACGCGGCGCGCTGGCTGCGCGAGGAATAGCCGCAACGCCTGCCCGGAAATTTGCCGCAAACCGACCGCGGCGATGCCCGCGCGGCGCGCAGCATGGCGAGGGTTTCGTCCGACTCCCGTGATGACCGCACAGCCCTGGTCCGGCGCCGGGGCGAAGGAATGCCATGAAACCGTGGATCGTGTGGCTGTGC
>JAJZET010000215.1 GCA_021805685.1 Pseudomonadota bacterium | reverse complement strand
GCCGTCCTCGGCCAGATGCTTGACGATGGTCAGCCGCACCGGGTCGCTCAAGGCGTACAAGACCCCGGTCAACATCAGGCTTTTTCTGGGCGGATGTTGTAATGCTCTCACGCTTGCAGTATCGCACGGACTCGTGCTACGGTTCTATTGTTCTATCGTTTACGAACAATAGGATCACATCATGCGAGCATACGAACTGCGAGATAAAACCGGGCTGGATGCCTTGACCCTCGCCGAGCGCGAGGATCCGGTGCCGGGGCGCGAGGAAGTCCTGATCCAGATGCGGGCGGCGGCGCTGAATTATCGTGACAAACTGGTTTTGAACGGCCTCTACCCCATCATGCCCTTGCCGCTTATTCCCTTGTCCGACGGTGTCGGAACGGTGGTGGCCGTTGGCGAGCATGTGACGCGCGTGAAACCGGGCGACCGCGTGGCAGCTATCTTCGATCAGAACTGGTTGTCCGGCGAACTGCCGGAGAAAAGCCTGAGCCTGGGCGGGCAAACGGACGGTGTTCTGGCACAGCAGGTCGTGTTGCCTCAGGATGGCGTGGTGCGCGTGCCTGAACACCTCACGGATGAAGAGGCGGCCGCCTTGCCCTGCGCCGCCGTGACCGCATGGAGCGCGCTAATGGTGCGTGGCACGCTAAAGCCCGGCGAGACGGTGCTGGTGCAGGGCACCGGAGGCGTTTCGCTGTTCGCTTTGCAGTTCGCCCACGTGGCGGGCGCGCGCGTGATCGTCACCTCCAGCAGCGACGAAAAACTGGAACAGGCGCGTCGCCTGGGTGCTGACGAAACCGTCAATTACCAACGGACTCCCGATTGGGATCAAGAGGCGCTCAGGCTCACCGGCGGCAAGGGCGTGGATCACGTCGTCGAGGTCGGCGGCCCGGCGACGCTGCCACGCTCGCTCAATGCGGTGCGGATCAACGGTCATATCAGTCTGATAGGGGTTTTGTCCGGTAGCAGCGCCGAAATTTCCATGCACCCGATGCTCTTCAAGCAAATCCGCCTGCAGGGCATTTATGTCGGAAGCCGTTCGATGTTCGAACAGATGAACGACGCCATCGCCCTGCATAAGCTCAAGCCCGTCATCGACCGCGTGTTTCCCTTCGAGCACGCGCCCGAGGCGTTCAGGTATCTGGAAAAGGGCGGGCACGTCGGGAAAGTCTGTATTCGCTTCTGACCATTTGGCGTTCAACAGCCACAGCGCCTATCGATCAAGAGCCGACTGCTTTGCCGTTGGACAGGCGCATCAGCGCGCGTTGGTGTGAGGCGTGGATCGTGTCCCGCTCCGGCAGCGTGCCGTTGGCCAGGCAGGCCAGCCACTCGTCCGTGGTGAGCACGGCGGCATAGCGCGACTGCTCGACGATGGCGAACACCCGGTGAATTTCCTCCGCACTGGCAAAGCCGGCACGGTTTGCGTAGGGCACGCTGCCGGAGGCGTCCATCAGGAATTCCACCTGCAGGCCCGCATCGAAAGCATGCTTGATGGTGGTGTCGTTGCAGTTGTGGATCATGTACCCGACCACGGTCAGTGTGTCGATGTCGTGCTGCGCGAGCCAGTCGCGAAGATCGGTGCCGGCGAAGGCACTGGGCAGCTTCTTTGGCACGTAGTGCTCATGCGGGCGGCTGACGACGATAGCGTGCAGCTGCCAACCACGGGAACCTTCGGCGAACAGCGGCGCATCGCGGGGTGCCATCTGCTGCACCACGATCACCGGAATGCCGGCGGCCTGCGCGGCAGCCATGGCGCGGCCGATGTTGCGCAGTGAGTCCTGCACCGGCGGATAAAGGATGCGCAGGCCGCCGCTCTCGTATTCGTCCTGCACGTCGACGACGACGAGCGCACGGCGCGGGGTCTGGCTCATGGCGGCAATCCTCTGGGCGGATGGGACGATGTCCTGGTGCGCACATGTTCCACCGCGGACCGCCGCCGCGGTAGTGGCCTGATTACCATTTATAGTTATTATCGGGCCAATCCTCATCGCGGAGTCGGATCATGGCGGCGATCAAGGTGGCTATCGCGGCGTTCGATGGCATCCGGCCGTTTCACCTGTCGGTGCCCTGTGCGGTGTTCGGCGAACCGGCCGGCACCGAGCCTTTGTACGAAGTGCGGGTCTGCGCGGTGGAGCCGGGCGAACTGCGCAGCCAGGCCGGCTTCACCATCGGCACCGGCTACGGCTTGCGCGAACTGGAGCGCGCGCAGGTGGTGGTGGTGCCCTCGTGGCGCGATGCGCACGAGGTGCCGCCGGCATCGCTACTCGGAGCGCTGCGCCGTGCGCACCGACGCGGCGCGCTGGTCGTCGGGCTTTGCCTGGGCGCCTATGCCTTGGCCGAAGCGGGGCTGCTCGACGGTCGCCGCGCCACCACGCACTGGCGCTGGGCGGAACGGTTCGCGCAGCGCTATCCGAAGGTCAGGGTGGATCCGAACGTGCTGTACGTCGATGAAGGCGACGTGCTCACCTCGGCCGGCACCGCCGCCGGCATCGATTGCTGCCTGCACGTGGTGCGGCGGCAGTTCGGCGCGGAGGCGACCAACCGCATCGCGCGCACGCTGGTGGTCCCGCCGCATCGACAGGGCAGCCAGGCCCAGTACATCGAGCAGCCAGTGCAGGCGACCGCGGCCGAGAGTCCGTTGACCAAGGTCCTCGGTTGGGCGGCGCGCCATCTCGACGAGCCGCACAATCTCGACTCGCTGGCGGCGCGCGCGGCGATGAGCCGGCGCAGCTTCACCCGCCATTTTCGCCAGCACACCGGGACCACGGTCGGGCAATGGTTGCTGGTGCAGCGGCTGGCGCTGGCGCAACGCCTGCTGGAGACCACCGGCCAGCCGATCGAGCGCATCGCAGAACGCGCGGGTTTCGGCACCTCGCTGTCGCTGCGCCAACATTTCGCCGCGACACTCGCCACCACGCCCTCGGTCTACCGGCGTGAATTTCGCGGGCGCTGAGCCGGCTCGGGCATTGACAACCAGTTTCCATTATTGGAAACTTGTTACCGTTATGGATAGCGAGCCTTGTCAAACACCCACTGCGAAACCCGGGCAGTTATGAAGAAATCCACCGCGACAACCCAGCCATCCCCGAAGGTGCGCGTCCTGACCGACATCATGCTCGCGGTATTCCGCGTGCATGGCCGTCTGCTGGAGAAAGGCGATGAACTGGTTCGGCCACTTCGGCTCACCAGCGCCCGCTGGCAGGCACTGGGGGCGGTGGCGCTGGCTGGATCCCCACGTTCCGCTCCGCAGATCGCAGTGTCGATGGGCATGACCCGTCAGGGGGCGCAGAAGCAGCTCAATGCCCTGGTGGCGGAAGGTTTCTTTGAGCAGCGTCCGAATCCGCGCCACGAGCGCTCGCCGCTCTATGCCCTGACCGCAATCGGTCTGCGTGCGTACGCCGAGGCGATGGCGCTGGAGGTGGTTTGGGCGCGCGCACTGGGTCAAGGTCTGCCGCTGCAAGACCTCAAACAGACGCTGCGCACGCTGGACACCCTCTATGAGGGGCTCGATTTCCCGGTACCGAAAAAAGGTTCCGCCTCATGAAACTGGTCGTCCATGCGGTCGCCGGTGGCGCCGCGATGCTGACCATCGCCAGCTTCTGGATGGCCACCGTGATTTCGGAGCTGTTCCTGGGCCATGCCGCGGTAGCCGCCGTCAAACACGCCATCGTGTACGGCTTGTTCCTGCTGGTGCCGACCTTGGTCGCCACCGGCGGCTCGGGTTTTATCTTGGCGCGCACGCGTCGTGGACGGCTGGTGACGAGAAAGCAGATGCGCATGCGCTTCATTGCCGCCAATGGCGTGCTGGTGATGATTCCGGCGGCGCTTTTCCTGAACAGCCAAGCCGCGGCCGGTCGTTTCGACGCGTCGTTCTATACCGTCCAGGCGGTGGAACTTCTTGTCGGTGTCGTACAGCTCACCCTCATGGGCCTGAACTTCCGCGATGGGCGCAGGCTCGCCGGCAGGCAGTGTCCACAAGCGGCTTGATCAGATCCATTGTCGGTCCAGATACTCGGATGGCGCCCATCCTGTTGGCACTCGGCGGAAATCGAGCATCGCGCTCACATCGCCAGGCCGAATGTGGATTGGAATCCCTTGGCCCCGGCCTTGGTGACGCTCACCGCGC
>JAJZET010000236.1 GCA_021805685.1 Pseudomonadota bacterium | reverse complement strand
CGGTGCCGACTTGCGGCATGGCGTCGGCGGCGGACGCGGAGACGGCGAACAGACCGCACAGCAGGGTCAATGCGAACAGCAGGGAAAGACGGCGCATGGGGGCTTCCACGGGAATGGCGACGCCCAGTGTACGCCGCCGCGCTGGCGAAGGGCGTCGCACGACGCCCTTCGCTGCCGCCCTCCGATCGGTCAGCGACGGCTGATGGTGAAGCGCCCCACCGACACGCCGAGATTGACGCCTTCGCCGTGGCCGGCCAGTGCCAGCGAGGTCGTACCCTTGGTCAGCACCTGCACCGTGCCGCTCTTGACCACGCCGGCCTCGGCGCCGGCTTGCGCATAGCTGCCGAACACGTCGTCGATGCTGCGCACATGGGTGATGTCGCCGGTGCCGTGGTCGATGCGGTACTTGCCGGCGGTGAGACCGCCACCCACCACCGAAATCTTCACCGGGGCCTGCTGGCCGTTGTCACAGCGCACGGTACCGCTGCCTTCGGCGTGCTTGTAGAGGATCGACCAGCCCGACAGGCTGAATTCGAGATGGCACTTCACGTTCGCCTCGGCGGCATGGGCGGGCGTGGCCGGCACGGTAGCCAGGGCGCCTGCGCCAAGCAGCAGGGCGGCGGTCAGTGCGAGAGTGCGCTTGCTCATTGTGTTCTCCTCCGTCTGCGGATTCGGTGCGTCGCTGTCGGATCTTCCGGCGGGGACGCACGATGCAGCGTCGATGCGCCATCGTGACGACGGCGTGAGCCTTGCGCGCTTCCGTTCATCTTGATGTTTCGCTAACGCAACGGCATCCACACTGCGGCCAACCACGTTTCGCCACGACGGGAGCAGGCATGCCGAAATACTCGCTGGTCGGTTACGACGGATCGGAGGCCGCGCGCCGCGCCTTTGCGTTCGCGATGGATCTGGCGCGCGCGTGCGGCGGCCGGGTGCGTGTAGTGTCGGTACTGCAGGTGGCCGAGGGCGGCGACACCTGCGCCCTGATGATGTCCGATTCCGGCATCCAGCGCGCGCAGGAGCTGAGCGATGAACTGACCTCGCTCGATGCGGACACCACGCGCCTCGTCGACGTGGAACTCACCCACGGCATGCCCGGCGACGTGCTGCTGAGCCAGGTGACCCAGCACGGCATCGACCACATCGTGGTCGGCCACACAGGGCGCGGCGCGCTCGCGCGATGGCTGATTGGCTCGGTTTCCGACAACGTGCTGGCGCGCGCGCAGGTGCCGGTGACGGTGGTGCGATGACAGCGGCGCGCTGAATCCGCTCAATGGGCGGCAGGCGCCGGCGCCTGCTCGCGCGACTCCGCGTCGATCTTGCGCTGCGCCAGTTGCTCCAGCTTCAGCCTGGCCATGTCGACCGGACGGATCTTGCTGATGAAGCACGGCGGAAAGCCGCGGCCGGTGAACACCTTGTCGAAGTTCACCGACACTTCGCCGCCGAACGAGCTGAGCCCGATGGCGTTGGCGTACTCCAGGTTCGGACAGACGCCCACATCCAGCAGCCACGCGCGGTTGGGCCGCGTATACACCGCCAGTTGGCTGTCACCCAGCGGCTCCCACGAGTAGAAATCGAAATAGTGGAAGCTGCGCACCGACGCACCCGCGGCCGCCGCATAGGCCGCCTGGCGCTGGGCCATGCGCTGCGCATACGGCACGCTGGAACAGGCGGCCAATGCCGTCGCCAGCGCAACGGCGATCCACGAAGCTTTGCGTGACATGGCTGCAACTCCTCCATCATCGATGCGCACTGGAACGCGCGAACGGCGCGCGGGTGCACCGTTTATTTCTTGCCGCCCTGCTTCGGCAGCGGCTGCCAGTGGTCGGGCACGAACCCGCCCACCTCGTAGACCAGATCCACCTTCTTCTCGCCATCCTGCATGGTGACCGGCAGGCTGATCTTCCTGGCCTTCTCCAGCAGCGCGATGAAGCCCTTGTCGTCGCGGATCATCAGCGCCGGTTCGCCGGTGGGCGGCGCATAGGCCTTGATCGGGTGGAGCTTGTCGTCGAACTTCGCCTCGATGGTGCAATCGCCCCTGCAGACGAAGCCATGCGCGTCGCTGTACAGGAACGCGCTCTGGCCCCAACTGCTGTGCCGGCGCAGCACCAGCTGCACCCGCACGTCCGCAGGCTGGCTGTCGTAGATCGCCGCCGTGGACTGGGTGCCGCCCGCCATCGGCGCCACCTGGTACTGCCACAGCGCGGCGAGGCGCGCCTTCTCGCTCTTTTCCTTCCAGCGCTTCTCGACCGCGGGGAGCGTTTGCTGCACTTCCCTCGCCGCCGCGCTGGCGGGGTAGCGCTGCACGATGTCCTCGCCCATCGACGCCGCCATCTGGTCGTTGTGGATGCGCAGCAACTGACGATAGGTGTTCAGGTCGCGCGCGGCCTCGGTGGCCTGCACTTGCGCCTTTTGCTGCGCGGCGTCGGGCGCGGGCGCGCCGCCTTGCGAGCAACCGGCGAGGATCAGCGCACCGGCAACGGCGGCAAGGGCGAAGCGGGAACGGGGCGGCGCGGGCATCATCGGCGAATCATCCGGAGCGGAACCAGCGGTTAGCTTGGAACGACCGCAGGCCGCGGCGCAAGCTCAGTCGCCCGCCACGGGCTGGCCACCGTAGCGTTCGCGCAGCGCGGCGCGATAGCGGCGGCTGCACGGAATCGTCATGCCGTCGCGCAAGCGCAGGCGCGCATCGCCGGTGTCCAGCGGCTCGATCTCGGCAAGATAGTCGAGGTTGACGAAGTAGCCGCGGTGCACGCGCAGGAAGCGCGCCGGATCCAGCCGCACCTCGATGCCCGCCATGGTGCTGCGCAGCGGATAGTCGCGCCCGCGCACATGCAGGTTCACGTAGTTGCCCGCGGCCTGCAGCCATTCGATCTCGCTGGCGGCGAGCAGGAACTCCTTGCCCAGCTTGCGCACCAGGAAGCGCTCGGGTCGGTCCACCGGTTCCACCGGCGGACCCTCGTCCGGTTCGGCCAGCAGTGTCGCCTCGCCCTGCTGTCGCAGCAGCCACAGCCGCGACAGGCAGATCAGCGCGACGATGAGGAAATAGCTGCGGATGTCCTTCAGGTACTCGTAGCCAAAGTTCGGCCACCAGGCGCCCAGCCGGTAATGCTGGCCAACCATGTCGTAGACCAGCTTGCGCAAGCCGTCCATGCCGACCACGTGGACCAGGCTGAACGCCACGCTGGCGAGCAGGTGCCGGGGCAGGCTGTGGCGCCACGTGTCGAAGCGGAACGGCCAGCGCCGCTCCACCCACTTCACGAAGGGGATCAGCAGCAGGACGAGTAGCGCGCTGGTCGATTCCCAGACCCACGGCTCCCAGGCCGCCGTGCGGGCATGGTCGATCTGTGCCACCAGGCCGTTGAACACCGTGTTGAGGGTGTATAGCGCCACCCAGAAGGCCACCTCGACCGAGCGGGGCCAACGCTGGAAATCCCTGTACTCGACGTCCGCCTGCTCGCTCATGCCGGCGATTCTACGTGGCGCGGCGATATCCCACGCATCCCGTCCCGGGCTGCAGTCGACTCATCCCCGACCGCCTGCGATCCGTCCCTTTGTGCTGGGAACCGTGGCGATGCCGGCCCATGCTGGCCGCCGTCCATCCCGTCCGGAGCGATACGATGAAAAGGCGCGACTTGCTGAAGGCTGCCGCCACCCTGCCCCTGCTGCCCCTGTTGATGCGCGGCGGCACAGCCCTGGCGCACGGCGCCGGCGCCGTCGCGGCCACCTTGCGCTCACGCGTCCGCCCGGGCGGACCTGGCTGGCCCACGAGCGCGGAATGGGAGCAGCTGAACCGGCAGGTCGGCGGCCGGCTGCTGAAACTGGAATCGGCGTTCGCCGGCGGCGACGCGGCGCCGGTGCTCAAGCAACTGGACAACCCGTTCGCAGTGGGCGACAACCCGGCGCTGACCCAGACCAGCGGCTGGGCCGATGCCTGGGCCTCGCAGCCCAGCGCCTACGCGGTGGCGGCGGAGAGCACGGCCGACGTGGTGGCGGCCGTCGATTTCGCCCGCAAGCACCGCCTGCGGCTGGTCGTGAAGGGCGGCGGCCACAGCTACCAGGGCACCTCGGACGCGCCGGATTCGTTGCTGGTGTGGACCCGTCACATGAACCGGGTGGGCCTGCACGACGCCTTCGTGCCGCAAGGCTGCGCCGGCCATGCGGCGCCGCTGCCGGCGGTGAGCGTGGATGCCGGCGCGATGTGGATCGATGCCTATGACGCCGTAACCACCCGCGGCGGCCGCTACGTGCAGGGCGGCGGCTGCACCACGGTGGGCGTGGCGGGTCTGGTGCAGAGCGGGGGCTTCGGCAGCTTCTCGAAACGTTGGGGCACCGCGGCGTCCAACCTGCTGGAGGCGGAGGTCGTCACCGCCGACGGCCAGGTGCGCATTGCCAATGCGCGCACGAATCCGGAGCTGTTCTGGGGTCTCAAGGGCGGCGGCGGCGGCAGCCTCGGCGTGGTCACGCGGCTGACACTGCGCACCTTCGACTTGCCGGCCATGGCGGGCGTGGTGGCCGGCACCATCCAGGCCGATTCGGATGCGGCTTACCGCGCGCTGATCGGCGAGGCGATGGACTTCTACCGGCGCGCACTGTTCAACCCGCACTGGGGCGAACAACTGAGGTTCCAGGGCGGCCACACGCTCGAGATCATGATGGTGTTCCAGGACCTGACCCAGCCGCAGGCCGAACAGGTCTGGGCGCCCTTCCTAGCCTGGGTGCGCGCCCGCAAGGATTGCCGCTTCAGCAAGCCCTTCGAGACCATGGCCATGCCGGCACGGCACCTGTGGGACGCCGAGTTCTTCCGCCAGCACGCCCCCTCGCTGATCGTGCCGGACGGCCGGCCGGGCGCACCGCGCGACCACATCCTGTGGGCCGGCGACCGCGACCAGGTCGGCTGGTTCATCCATGCCTACCAGTCGGCCTGGCTGCCGGCTTCGCTGCTGGAACCGGGGCGAGAGGCCCGGTTGGTGGACGCCCTGTTCGCCGCTTCGCAGCACTGGGGTTTCGCCCTGCACGTCAACAAGGGACTGGCCGGCGCGCCAGCCGACGCGATCGCCCGCGCCCGCGACACCGCCACGCATCCGCAGGTGCTCGATGCCTTCGCCCTGCTGATCTGCGCCAACGGCGGCGCACCCGCCTACCCCGGCATGCCGGGCGCGAAGCCCGATCTGGCCACGGCACGGCGCGAAGCGGGGGCCATCGACCAGGCGATGGATGCCATCCGCGCCGTGGCGCCCGACGCCGGCTCCTACGTCTCGGAAAGCGACTACTTCCTGCGCGACTGGCAGCGCGGATTCTGGGGCAGCAATTACCCGCGCCTCGCCGCGGCGAAACGCAGGTACGACCCGGACGGCCTGTTCTTCGTGCACCACGGCGTCGGCAGTGAGGCGTGGAGCGCGGACGGCTTCACCCGGACGGGTTGAACGCCGTGCGGCGCGCTCCGCAGGCATAGCCATCCCGGCGACGGCAATGGCAGCGTGCGTGTGCGGGAAGCCGGTTAGACTGGCTCCTTTTCGGCCCACTCGATCCATGCGCCTACGCTCCGATTCGCTGCTGCGCCACCCCGCCTTCGTGCAGTTCTGGTGCTCGCGCATCGCTTCCGGTTTCGGTTTCCAGATGTTGTCGGTGGCGGTGGGCTGGCAGGTCTACGCGATCACCGGGCGCGCGTTCGACCTCGGCCTGATCGGCCTGGCGCAGTTCATCCCCTCCGTGCTGCTGGCGTTGCCCGCCGGGCACGTGGCCGACCAGTTCGAGCGGCGGCGCGTGGTGCTGCTCGGGCAGGTCGTGGAATGGACGGCCATCGTGCTGCTGGCCGCGCTGACGTTGCTTGGCCGCATCCACGAGATCGGCATCCTGCTGCTGGTGTTCGTGATCGGCGTGGCCAAGGCCTTCGAGGCACCGTCGATGCAGTCGTTGCTGCCGGCGCTGGTGCCGACGGCGGTGCTGCCGCGCGCGGTGGCGGTGAGCGGCTCGGCGTTCCAGATGGCGATGATCCTCGGCCCCGCGGTGGGCGGCCTGCTCTACGTGGCGGGACCGGGCGTGGTGTACCTGAGCGCCGCCCTGCTGTACATGGTCGCGGCGACCATGATGGCCCTGCTGCGCTACGAGCAGGCGCCGCCGAAGCGCGAGCCGGCCACGCTGAAGACGCTGTTCGCCGGCGTGCACTTCATCCGCGAACGCAAGGACGTGCTGGGCGTGATCTCGCTCGACCTGTTCGCCGTGCTGCTGGGCGGCGCCACCGCGCTGCTGCCGATCTTCGCGCGCGACATTCTGCACACCGGCCCGTGGGGCCTGGGCCTGCTGCGCGCGGCACCGGCGGTGGGCGCGCTGCTGATGTCGCTGTGGCTGGCCCGGCACGAGCTGCAACGCCGGGTGGGCATGGTCATGTTCGCTTCGGTGGCCGGCTTCGGCGCAGCCACGCTGGTGTTCGCCTTGTCCACCACGCTGTGGCTTTCGCTGGCGGCGCTGTTCGCGCTGGGCGCGTTCGACATGGTGAGCATGGTGATCCGCGGCTCGCTGGTGCAGCTGGACACGCCGGACGCGATGCGCGGCCGGGTCAACGCGGTCAACTCGATCTTCATCAACACCTCCAACCAGCTCGGCGAATTCGAGTCCGGCATGCTGGCGGCGTGGCTGGGCGCGGTCGGCTCCGCCGTGGTCGGCGGCATCGGCACGTTGCTGGTGGTGGGCTTGTGGATGGCGATGTTCCCCAGCCTGCGGCGGCGGCAGAAACTGCACGTGGCCGCCGCGGACGACGCGCAAGCCGCAGGCGACACGCTCTGAGCTTGTACGCGGCACGCCATCCGGCCAAGCTTGCGGGCACCCCTCCCGCCCCGGAGAACCGCGCATGTCCACGCCGCCGCCGCTGCGCTCCCGCTTCGTCACCGTGCTGGCCTGGCTGTTCATCGGCATGACCGGGTTCGCCACGCTGATTGCCGTGCTGCAGAACCTGATGCTGCAGTGGCTGCTTCTTCCGGCCATGCGGACGCAGGCCATGCCACCGCTGCCGCCGGGCCTGCCAGCACCGACCCAGTGGATGTTCGGGCATATGGCGTGGTTCTTCCGCGCCTTTCTGCTGGTTGCGGCCACCACGCTGGTCGCCGCGATCGGCCTGCTGCGCCGGCACGAATGGGCGCGCCGCCTGTTCATCGGCCTGATGGGCCTCGCCATCGCGTACCAGCTGTTCGGACTGGTCTGGCAGTGGTGGTTCATGGGGTCGATGGATGCCTTCATGCGCGCGCCGGGCATGCCCGCCGACGTGGATGCGTTCATGCACGGATTCATGCGTGCCGTGCAGGTGTTCGGCACGCTGGTGGCGCTGGCCTTGTGCGTGCTGTTCGGCTGGATCATCCGCCGCCTGTGCAGCGCGCCGGTGCGCGCCGAATTCCGTCCCTGGAAAGCCGAACCATGATCGTCGTGCACCATCTGAACCATTCGCGCTCGCAGCGTGTGCTTTGGCTGCTGGAGGAACTCGGCCTGCCCTACGAGATCCGACGCTACCAGCGCGATCCCCGGACCATGCTGGCGCCGCCGGAACTGCGCGCGGTGCATCCGCTGGGCAAGTCGCCGGTGATCGATGACGACGGCCTGGTGCTGGCCGAATCGGGCGCGATCCTCGGCTATCTCGGCGACCGCCACGGCGGCGGTACGCTGATGCCGCCGCACGGCACGCCGCAGCGCCTGCGCTGCGATTACTGGCTGCACTATGCGGAAGGCTCGCTGATGCCGCCGCTGCTGCTCAAGCTGGTGTTCCAGCGTGTCGAGACCGCGCCCGCGCCGTTCCTGGCCCGGCGGGTGGCGAAAGGCATCGCGGGCAAGGTGCAACATGCGTTCGTCGATCCGCAGATCGCACTGCAACTGGACTACCTCGAAGCGGAGCTGGGCAAGGCTGCGTGGTTCGGCGGCGAAGAGTTCAGCGTCGCCGACATCGCGCTGAGTTTCCCGCTGGAGGCGGCCGCCGCGCGCGCCGGCCTCGGCGCCAACCGTCCGCGGCTCGCCGCTTTCCTCGAACGCATCCATGCGCGGCCCGCCTATCAGCGGGCGCT
Organism: Pseudomonadota bacterium; assembly: GCA_021805685.1. Lineage (GTDB taxonomy): Bacteria > Pseudomonadota > Gammaproteobacteria > Xanthomonadales > Rhodanobacteraceae > Rhodanobacter_A. Next base: position 8,466 of record JAJZET010000236.1, on the reverse strand, counting down.
GGAACGCGGCGGCGCCTACGCGCTGGCCGGCTGAACAGGATCACGCCGCTTTTACACGTCTCTCACGTTCGCGCTGGCAGCGTGGCGTTCCCCACAGGAGCACGTCATGAGCACCCGCCACGACATCGAACAGGGCATCGAAGAACTCGCTGACCGCGCGCGGCGCCATGCCGACGACGCGAGCGACGCGGCCCGCGGCTGGATCGCCCGCGGACGACGCGCGGCAGCGCGTCTCGATGGCCAGGAATACCGGCGCCGCCTGACGCGCGCAGCCGAGGATCTCGCCGACGAGACAAGCTATCGCTACCGGCGCCTGAGGCGCCAGGTGAACCGCCACCCGGTCGCGACCGCCGCGATCGTGGCCGGCACCCTCGGCGCGTTCCTGCTGCTGCAGCGGGTGCTGCGCGAGCGCGACGGGGATTGAGTCCAGCGCTGGCGCGGCAGCGGGCGCCATCCGCGCGCCCGTGCACCTCGGCACGCCGGGACCGCTGCTAAGCTGGCGGCTTTCTGCCGCCCGCTGCCATGTCACCGGAATTGCGCTTCCATCACCCGTTCGCGTTCTGGCTGGGCTGCGTCGCCGTGGCAGCCGGTGTGCTGCTGCACATGCCGATGTACCTGATGGCGGCGCCGATGCATTACCGCCTCGCCGGCATGGCGATGGATACCGGCATGATGGTCGGCATGGTGCTGATCCCCTGCGGCGTACTGCTGGCCGGCTACGGACTGATGCCGCGGCTGGCGCAGCTGCGCCACGGCCGGCACGGCCACGGCGAACGGCCGCACCTGCATGTCGCCGACGGCGTGCCGCTGAACCGCGCCCACTGGACGTTGGCGGCGGCGTTGGCGGTGGCGCTGGTGATCGACGTGATGAAGCCGGCCTCGCTGGCCTTCGTGATGCCCGGAGCCGCGGCGGAATACGGCATCGACATGACGGTCGCCGGCAAGCTGGCACTGTTCGCGCTCACCGGCACCGCGCTCGGTTCGCTGGTGTGGGGCCGCATGGCCGACCGGTTCGGGCGCCGTGCGGCGATCCTGCTGTCGGCGCTGCTGTTCATGGGTACCGCGATCTGCGGCACGATGCCGTCGTTCGAATGGAACCTGGCGATGTGCTTCATGATGGGCGCGGCGGCCGGCGGCATGCTGCCGATCGCCTTCACCCTGATGGCCGAGACCGTGCCCGCCGCCCATCGCGGCTGGCTGCTGGTGGCGCTGGGCGGGCTGGGCACTTCGGCCGGCTATCTCGCCGCCTCGGGCGCGGCCACCGTATTGGAGCCGACCTTCAGCTGGCGCGCGCTGTGGCTGCTCAACCTGCCCACCGGCGCGCTGATCGTGTTCATCAACCGCTACATCCCGGAGTCGCCGCGCTTCCTCGCCGATGCCGGACTGCACGCGCAGGCGCGTGCGGTGCTGGCGCGCTTCGCCGGCTCACCCGCGAGGCTGCGCGAAGATCCCACGGACGTGGACAGCGACCCGCCGATCCTGGAAAGCGCACATCCGGCGGCCGACCTGCGCCAGTTGCTGCGCGGCCGGCACGCACGGCTCACGCTGGGGCTGGGCGCGTGCGGATTGGCCTGGGGCCTGGTGAACTTCGGCTTCCTGCTGTGGTTGCCGGCCAACCTGGCAAGCCTCGGCATGGACGCGCATGCCGCCAGCGCCCTGCTGGCGCGTTCGGCGCTGCTGGCGGTGCCGGGCACGGCGGCGGTGGTGTGGCTGTACCAACGCTGGAGCAGTTTCCGCACGCTGGTGCTGTTCATCGCGCTGACCGCGATGTCGCTGCTCGCGTTCTGCATGCTGGCCTTCGCCGGCGCGCAGGCCGCGGCGCCGATGGTCATCGCCACGGCCGGGCTGCTGGTGAGCAGCGGCGGCGTGATCGCCACGATGATCCCGTATGCGGCGGAGATCTACCCGGTGCACCTGCGCGGCAGCGGCTCGGGCCTGATCGCGGCCAGCTCGAAGTTCGGCGGCATCCTCGGCGCCGGGCTGGGCGTGCTGGGTCTGTTCGCGCATTTCGCGCTGTCGGCGCTGCTGATCGCGCTGCCGATGGCCGCCGCCGGCTGGCTGCTGGCGCGGCACGGCGTCGAAACGCGCGGGCATGCGCTGGAAGCGATCCAGCGCCGGCTCTCGGAATAACCGGCGACGGTTACCTCGGCAGTCCGCCATCGGACCAGCATACCTCCGCGGCCGGACGCCCCAAACAGGAAAACCCGCCGTTGGCGGGTTTTCCTGTTTTCGTCGCTACCCGTTCAGACCGTGAGCGGGTTGGGCTTCTCGGGATCGAGCTTGTATTCCTTGATCGCGCGCGCCACGTCCTTGGCGTTGACCTTGCCGTCCTTCGCCAGCGCGGCCAGCGCGGCGTGGGCGATCCAGTAGCGATCCACCTCGAAGAAGCCGCGCAGGTGCTCGCGCGTGTCCGAGCGGCCGAAGCCGTCGGTGCCGAGCACCGTGTAGCGCATGCCGTCGGGCATGAAGGCACGGACCTGGTCGGCGTACTCGCGCACGTAGTCGGTGGCAGCGACCGCCGGACCCTGGCGGCCCTGCAACAGCCCGGTGACGTGCGGCACGCGCGGCTCGGCTTCCGGGTGCAGGCGGTTCCAGCGCTCGGCATCGAAACCGTCGCGGCGCAGTTCGACGAAGCTGGGGCAGGACCAGATGTCGGCGGTGACGCCGAAGTCCTTCTCCAGCAGCTCGGCGGCCGCGATCACTTCGCGCAGGATGGTGCCCGAGCCCATCAGCTGCACGCGCGGCTCGCCCTTCTTCGGCTTGCCGGCGTCCTTGAACAGGTACATGCCCTTGATGATGCCTTCCTCGACGCCCTGCGGCAGGTCGGGGTGGCTGTAGTTCTCGTTCATCACGGTGATGTAGTAGTAGACGTCCTCCTGCTCCTGCAGCATGCGGCGGGTGCCGTCCTGCAGGATCACCGCCACTTCGTACGAGAAGGTCGGGTCGTACGACTTCACGTTCGGGATGGTGCCGGACATCAGGTGCGAGTGGCCGTCCTCGTGCTGCAGCCCCTCGCCGTTGAGCGTGGTACGGCCGGCGGTGCCGCCGATCAGGAAACCGCGCGCGCGCATGTCGCCGGCGGCCCAGGCCAGGTCGCCGATGCGCTGGAAGCCGAACATCGAGTAGTAGATGAAGAACGGCAGCATCGCCTGGTTGCTGATGCTGTAGCTGGTGGCCGCAGCCATCCACGCCGCCATGCCGCCGGCCTCGGAAATGCCTTCCTGCAGCACCTGGCCCTTCTGGTCCTCACGGTAGTAGAGCAGCTGGTCGGCGTCCTGCGGGCGGTACTTCTGGCCGAACGGCGCGTAGATGCCGATCTGGCGGAACATGCCCTCCATGCCGAAGGTGCGCGCCTCGTCGGCCACGATGGGCACCACGCGTTCGCCGATCTGCTTGTCGCGCAGCAAGAGGTTCATGCCGCGCACCAGCGCCATGGTGGTGGAGATCTCGCGCTCGCCGGTGCCCTTGGTGATCTGCTCGAACGCGGACAGCTCCGGCGCCTTGAGCTTGGCGTCGGCGTGGCGGCGACGCTGCGGCAGGAAGCCGCCCAGCGCGCGCCGACGCTCGACCATGTACTCCACCTCCGGCGAGTTCTTGCCCGGGTGGAAGTACGGCACGTCGCCCAGCTTGTCGTCGCTGACCGGGATGTTGAAGCGGTCGCGGAAATGGCGCACGGCGTCGTGGTCCAGCTTTTTCTGCTGGTGCGTCGGGTTCTGCGATTCGCCGGCCGAACCCATGCCGTAGCCCTTCACCGTCTTGGCCAGGATCACCGTGGGCATGCCCTTGGTGTTCACCGCCTGGTGGTAGGCCGCGTACACCTTGTGCGGGTCGTGGCCGCCGCGATTGAGGCGCCAGATGTCGTCGTCCGACAGATTGGCGACCATCTCGCGCGTCTCCGGGTGCTTGCCGAAGAAGTGCTCGCGCGTGTACGCGCCGCCGAACGCCTTGCACGCCTGGTACTCGCCGTCGACGGTTTCCATCATCAGCTTGCGCAGCACGCCGTTCTTGTCGCGCGCCAGGAGCGGATCCCAGTAGCTGCCCCAGACCACCTTGATGGCGTTCCAGCCGGCGCCGCGGAACACGCCTTCCAGCTCCTGGATGATCTTGCCGTTGCCACGCACCGGGCCATCCAGGCGCTGCAGATTGCAGTTGATCACGAACACCAGGTTGTCCAGGCCCTCGCGTCCGGCCAGCGCGATCGCGCCCAGCGACTCGGGCTCGTCCGTCTCGCCGTCGCCCATGAAGCACCAGATCTTGCGGTCGCTCTGGGGGATCAGCCCGCGGTGCTCGAGGTACTTCCAGAACTGCGCCTGGTAGATCGCCTGGATGGGACCCAAGCCCATCGACACCGTCGGCACCTGCCAGTAGTCCGGCATCAGCCAGGGGTGCGGGTAGGACGACAGGCCGCGGCCCTTGCCGGCCACTTCCATGCGGAACAGGTCGAGCTGCTCCTCGCCAATGCGGCCTTCGAGGAAGGAACGCGCGTAGATGCCCGGGCTGGAATGACCCTGGTGGAACACCAGGTCGCCCGGGTGGTCGGCACTGGGCGCGCGCCAGAAATGGTTGAAGCCCACGTCGTACAGCGTGGCCGACGAGGCGAAGCTGGCGATATGGCCGCCCAGCTCGCCCGGCTTGCGGTTGGCGCGGACCACCATCGCCATCGCGTTCCAGCGGATCAGCGAACGGATGCGCCACTCCATCGCCGGGTCGCCGGGCATCTTCGCCTCGTTGGCCGGTGCGATGGTGTTGACGTAGGCGGTGGTGGGATCGAACGGCAGGTAGCCGCCGGCGCGACGGGTCGAGTCGACCATCTGCTCAAGCAGGAAGTGCGCCCGCTCGGTACCGTCATGGTTGATGACGGCATTGAGCGAGTCGATCCACTCGCGGGTTTCGGTGGGATCGAGATCCTGGTTGAGGATGTCGTCGAGCTGATCCATGGGAGATTCTCCGCGGCGCCGGGCGGCGCAATGCCTGAAGGGGAAGCGGCTGCCGTGGGGAAGCGGCGAGCCGACGCCCGAGTTTAGCTTTCGCGGCGGGACGCTGCCAGTTGGACGTCCGTCTACGGGCACATGCGGCAGCGCATGGCGCGCGCTTTACCCCCCTCCTTTTCGGGAAGAGGGCTGGGGTGAGGGGACGGGCTGGCGACGGGGGAAGCTACGAAGCGTGCTCCCGCTGCAGGTTACCGCGAGCACCCGCCCTCTCCTCAATCCTCTCCCCAGCGGGGAGAGGAGGCGAACGTGGTGAGCGGGCTCGCCCGTCCAGCGTTTCAGGACGCAGCAACGTCGCCGAGCCTCGCCACTTTGCACGCAGCTGGCGCGCTGCCTTCGACAGCCTGCTAGCTGCGCGCGGCGCGGATCTGCGCATCCACGGCGGCGATCGCGGTCATGTTGACCACGCGGCGCACGCTGGAGGCGGAGGTGAGGATGTGCGCCGGCTTGTCCACGCCCATCAGGATCGGACCGATCGCCACGCCGTCGGTCATCACCCGCACCATGTTGTAGACGATGTTGGCGGCGTCGAGGTTGGGCATCACGAACAGGTTGGCGCGACCGCTCAGCGTGGTGCTGGGGAACATGCGCTTGCGCAGGGCTTCGTCCCACGCGGTGTCGGCCTGCATTTCGCCATCCATCTCGAGCTTGGGCGCACGCGCGCGGAGGATCTCGCGCACCTTGCGCATCTTGGCCGCGCTGGGGTTGTCGTGGCTGCCGAAGTTGGAGTGCGACAGCAGCGCCACCTTGGGCTCGATGCCGAACAGTTTGAGGCGGTACGACGCCTGCAGGGTGGCCTCGGCGATCTGCTCGGCCGAGGGATCGACCTGCACGTGGGTATCGAGGAAGAACCAGGCGCCCTTGTCGTTGATCACGCCGGTCATCGCCGAAGTGCAGGACACGCCGGGGTCGAGGCCGAACACGCTGCGCAGGTAGCCGAGCTTCTTGTGGTAGCGGCCGACCAGGCCGCAGATCATCGCATCGGCCTCGCCGCGCTTCACCATCATCGCGGCGATCAGGGTGTGGCGCGAGCGCATCAGGTTCTTGGCCGCGTCCGGCGTCACGCCACGGCGCTCGGTCATGGCGTGGTACTGCTGCCAGTACTCGTTGAAGCGCGGGTCGTCGTTGATGTTGGTCAGCTCGAAATCCACGCCCTGGCGCATGCGCAGGCCCAGGCGCTTGATGCGCATGTCGATCACCTCGGGGCGACCGATCAGGATTGGGAAGGCCAGTTTGTAGTCGATCACCGACTGCACCGCACGCAGCACGGTCTCATCCTCGCCTTCGGCGTAGACCACGCGCTTGATGTCGGCGCGGGCGCTGTCGTAGACCGGCTTCATGATCAGGCCGGTGCGATAGATGAACTGGCCGAGCTTTTCCTTGTACGCATCCATGTCGGCGATCGGCCGCGTGGCCACGCCGGAGTCCATCGCCGCCTGCGCCACCGCGGGCGCCAGCATCACCAGCAGGCGCGGATCGAACGGGCGCGGGATCAGGTAGTCGGCGCCGAACGAGGGCACCTCGCCGCCGTAGGCGCTGCCCAGGTCCGAGGCTTCCATCCGCGCCAGCTCGGCGATCGCACGCACGCAAGCGGTCTTCATCGCCTCGTTGATGCTGGTGGCACCCACGTCCAGCGCGCCACGGAAGATGTACGGAAAGCACAGCGCGTTGTTGACCTGGTTCGGATAGTCCGAACGACCGGTGGCGACGATGCAGTCCGGCCGCACCTTCTTGGCATCTTCCGGCAGGATCTCCGGATCGGGGTTGGCGAGTGCGAGGATCACCGGCCGCTCGGCCATCGTGGCCACCATCGCCGGCTTGAGGATGCCGCCGGCGGAGAGGCCGAGGAACACGTCGGCGCCGTCGACGATCTCCGCCAGCGTGCGCTTGTCGGTGTCGCGCGCATAGCGCGCCTTGTCCGGATCCAGGTGGTCGCGGCCCTTGTAGATCACGCCCTCGCGGTCGAAGGCGAGGATGTGCTCGGGCTTCGCACCGAGTGCCACCAGCATGTCGAGGCAGGCGATGCCGGCGGCGCCGGCGCCGGTGGTGGCGATGCGCACGTCCTCGATCTTCTTGCCCACCACTTCCAGCGCGTTGACGATGGCGGCGCCCACGATGATCGCGGTACCGTGCTGGTCGTCGTGGAACACCGGGATCTTCATCCGCTCGCGCAGCTTGCGCTCGACGATGAAGCATTCCGGCGCCTTGATGTCCTCGAGGTTGATGCCGCCGAAGGTGGGTTCCATCGCGGCGATGATGTCCACCAGCTTGTCCGGGTCGCGCTCGTTCAACTCGATGTCGAACACGTCGACACCGGCGAACTTCTGGAACAGCACGCCCTTGCCCTCCATCACCGGCTTGCCGGCCAGCGGGCCGATGTCGCCCAGGCCCAGCACCGCGGTGCCGTTGGTGATCACGGCGACGAGGTTGCCGCGCGCGGTCATCTCGCTGGCTGCGTTGGCGTCCTCGACGATGGCCTCGCACGCGTAGGCCACGCCCGGCGAATAGGCCAGCGACAGGTCGCGCTGGGTCAGCAGCGGCGTGGTCGGGCTCACCTTGATCTTGCCCGGGCGCGGATGGCGGTGGTATTCGAGCGCGGCGCGGCGCAGGTCTTCGGAATGGGTCATGGAGAGACTTTTGGTGGGGTCTGGAGAGCCACGAAATGGCCCGCGACATGGTAGCACCGGGCCATCGGCTACACGCCGCGCGCCAGGTCGTCCGCGCCCACCTTGCCCATGCGTATGCCGTTGACGAAGACGGAGAACGCCAGCTTGCCGGCCAGCCCGTGTACCTGTTGCATCCATGGCGGCAGCCAGCGCGGCGGCGTGATGACGCCGGAGTCGAAATAAGGCTGCAGGGCGACCACATCGGACAGGGTGAGCTTGCCGGCGAACAGGCAGCGCAGCAGCTCCAGCCGCCGCTCGCGGAACGCCCAGCGGAAGAAGGTATGCACGGTGAGCAGGCCGCTGAGGTAGACGTTGTCCTTGGCAAAGGCCGCGCCACCGGCCAGCGGCACGCCGCGGAACACGCGCTGCGCCGAATGGAAGCTGTCCGCCACACCCTGCCCGCGCGCATGGAAGAACTGGTACACCTCGACGAAATCGGCGCCGTCCAGCGCCATCTCGATGGCAAGGATGCGCAGGCTGATGCGCTTCAGGCGCGCGATGTCGATGGCGCCGGACATCAGCTCGGCGAACACCGCCAGGCCTTCCTGGGTGGCGGTGACGCGCGGCGAGGTACGCGCCAGCGAGGCCAGCACCGGCTGCGCGCGCCCGTTCAGCGCGGTGAGCGTGTGCACCAGTGCTTCGTGCGCGAGCAGTTGGTGGCGGTCGTAGTCGCTGAAGCTGGCGCCGCCGCGCAGGCGGATGCGCGTGGCGCCCGCGGCGGCCTTGGCGGTGAGCTCGGGGTCGATCTCCACCTTTACCTGGCCCGCGCCGAAGAAGGTGTCGAGCTTGTGTGCCATCTCGTCGCGCAAGGC
>JAJZET010000177.1 GCA_021805685.1 Pseudomonadota bacterium | reverse complement strand
GCGCGCCGCGGCGAGATCGCCGCCCAGCTCGCCGCCGGCTCCGACCCCATCGCCGAACTGGAGGCCGAGCGGCAGACCTATCTCGACCAGCGCCTGCTGGTGGACAAGCAGATGGTGGAGGCGCGCCGCGCACTGGAGGAGTGCGACATCGCCTTCCGCCAGCTGGAACAGCGCCGCCACCTCGCCGAGCAAAGCCTGGCCAGCCTGCGCGAGAGCCTCTCCGAGAAGCGCCTGGCCGCGCAGGCGTTGCAGCTGCGCGCACAGCAACTGGCGGAAGCGATCGCCGCCTCCGGCCTCGAACTGGAAACCCTGCTCGCCGAACTCGCCGAGGACGCCGACGCCACGCAATGGAAGCAGCAGCTGGCCGAACTCGCGCAAAAGATCGTGCGGCTGGAACCGGTCAACCTGGCGGCGATCCAGGAGCACGCCGAGCAAAGCGAGCGCAAGACCTACCTCGACAACCAGCTGGCCGACCTCACCAGCGCGATGGAAACGCTGGAAGGCGCGATCAAGAAGATCGACCGCGAGACGCGCGCGCGCTTCAAGGAGACCTTCGACAAGGTCAACGCCGGCGTGCAGGAGCTGTTCCCGCGCCTGTTCGGCGGCGGCCACGCCTACCTCGAACTCACCGGCGACGACCTGCTCGACACCGGCGTGGCGATCATGGCGCGCCCGCCCGGCAAGCGCCCGTCCAACATCTCGCTGCTCTCCGGTGGCGAGAAGGCGCTCACCGCGGTGGCGCTGGTGTTTGCGATCTTCAACCTGAACCCTGCGCCGTTCTGCCTGCTCGACGAGGTGGACGCACCGCTGGACGAGGCCAACGTGGGCCGCTTCTCGGCGATGGTGCGCGAGATGAGCGAACGGGTGCAGTTCATCTTCATCAGCCACAACAAGGCCACCATGGAAGCGGCCAGCCAGCTCTGCGGCGTAACCATGCGCGAGCCCGGCGTGTCGCGGCTGGTGCAGGTGGACCTGGCCGAAGCGGCTAAACTGGCGGGCACCGCCTGAGCCGCCACCGGCGCCAAGGCAGGAATTGAGGAGGGGACCCGGCGCCTGCCGGGTTCCACGGATTCGAAAGCCGCCCGCGGGCGGCGCTCGAGCTACACGAGGAACCGATGATGACGCTGCAACCCGTGCTTGCCCTTGCCTGGAATCCGGCGGTCGGCATACCGCTCGCGATCGTCGGCGTGGTCGCGCTCGCGCTGATCTGGCTGTTTGGCCAGCCCAAGAAGGAGCAGCAGGGCAAGCGGCGCATGCCGGCCGGGCCGGGCACCGCCAGTGGTGGCGGACGCCGCGAGCCCACGCTGGGCGAACGCGGCGACGCGGACGATCTTTCCTTCGGCGCCACCGACGCATTGCAGCTGGACGAGGAAATGGTGCCGCCGAAGCAGGGCGAACTCGACGTCGGCCTGCGCGAGGAGCTCGAACGCCTCGGTGCCACCTTGTCCGGCGAACGTGGCAACACGCTGTCGCGCAGCAAGCTGGTCGGCCAGGCCGCCGCCATCGTCGATGCGCTGCGCGCGCCGTCGCCCTCGGCCGAGGCCGCCGTGCCGCCGCCGGTCGATCCCGCGCCGGCGTCGACACCGGCACCTGCTCCTGCGATGCCAGCGCCGCAGGCAAACCGCCTGCCGCCGCGTTCCGACCTTGGGCGCCGCCCGGCGCAGATGCCGGTGGAGCGCATCGTCACCCTGTTCGTGGTCGCGCGCGAGGGCAGCAGCTTCCATGGCTCCGACCTGATCGTGGCCGCCGAGAAAGCCGGGCTGGAATTCGGCGACATGGGCATCTACCACCGCCTGGTCGACGGCAAGCGCGAACTCGGCCCGATCTTCAGCGTCGCCAACATGCTAAAGCCCGGCAGTTTCGACCTCGCGCGGCTCGATGCGCTGCGCACGCCCGGCCTCAGTTTCTTCATGACGCTGCCGGCGCCATTGCCCGCGCTGGTCGCCTGGGACACCATGCTGCCTACCGCGCAGCGCCTGGCCGAACTGCTGGACGGCCAGGTGCTGGATGAGGAACGCAATGCGCTCGGTCGCCAGCGCATCGCGCATATCCGCGACGAGCTGCGCGGCTGGGACCGCGACCACGAGGGCGAGGAAATCCATCTTCGGCGCTGAGTCGCCAATCACGCGCCACGGGTTGGTGTTTCAAGGGGGACGGACGATGGATCAGGCGATCGACTTCCAGGCCTTGCCGCAGGTTGCCGCGGGTCGCGCCCGCGGTGGCCGCGAGACGCAGCAGGATGCGCTGCTCTGCCTGCACGATCCCGCTACCGATGCCTTGATGCTGGTGCTCGCCGACGGCATGGGCGGTGACGGCGCGGGTGAGCTGGCCGCCGAAGGCGTGATCGAGGCCGCCCGCCGCCTGTGGGAGTTGGGCCTGTGGCGCGAGCAGCCCGGCGCGTTGTTCCTGGAGGCCCTGTGCCAGGAAGCGCATGTCGAGCTGGTCCGCCGCCGCGAGGGGCTGGTCGCGGGCGAACCCCATTCCACCGTGGTCGCGCTGCTGCTGCGCGGCAAGCAGGCGTACTGGGCCCACATCGGCGACAGCCGGCTGTACCGCTTCCAGGGCCGGCGCTGCCTCAATTGCACCGAGGACCACAGCGTCGCCCAGCTCAAGCTGCGCCGTGGCGAGATTGCGCCGGAACAGCTGGCCCACGACCCCGACCAGCACAAGTTGCTGCGCGGGCTCGGCGGCGACGCCGCCCCCGAGGTCGAGCACGGTGGCGCGATCCTGCATGCCGGGCAGACCTTCGCCCTCTGCAGCGACGGCGTCTGGGAACAACTGTCCGCCCAGGAACTGCGCCGGCTGTCGCGCCGCCGCGACCAGGCCGGCGCACTGCGCGAGGCCTTGCGGCTGGCCACCGCGCGTGGCGGCGAACAGGGCGACAACGCCGCGCTGATCTTCGTGCGGATCGGCGGCGCGGGCTGGGTGCGACGCTGCGGCGAGAAGCTCTGGTCCGCCATGCATCCGCGCGGATCCGCCACACCGCGGTTCGCGGGTAACGGCGAGGTGGGCAGGTGACGGCGCTTGCGTACCGCTGCCTGCGCGCCGCCGCGCTGCTGATCCTGGTCGGCCTGGCCGGCTGCGCGCAGGTGACCGCGCTGAAGAACAAGGTCGACGACCGGCTGAGCGGGTCGCCGCGGGTCACCGTGGAGCGGGCGGCGCCCGCGGCGGGGGCGCCGTCGTCCGTGCCGTCGTCGTCGCTGCGCGCGATCGTCGACGATGACCTGCAGCGGGGCCACTACACCGAAGGCGAGCGCGCCCTGCGCCAATACCTTGTCGCGCATCCCGACGACCGCGCCGCGCAGGGGCTGCTGCACCAGCTCACCGTCGATCCGGTGCGCGAGCTCGGCGCACCTTCGCGCAGCTACACCGTGCGTCCCGGCGACTCCTACAGCACCCTGGCCGCGCGCTACCTGGGTGACGCGCAGCGCTTCCTGATCCTGGCGCGCTACAACGGCTCGACCGATCCCTCGATGCTGCGTGCAGGGCAGACGCTGCGCCTGCCGCTTGCCGCCGTGCCGGCGGGGCCGACGACGCCGTCCGCCGCCACGGCATCGGGAGGTGCGGCGCCCGCGGCAGTCGCCACAACCGGCACGGCGGCATCCGACGCATCGGCGGTGGCGCAGGCGCGTCGCCTGCAACGTGAGAGCCTGTCCCTGCTGGCGCAGGGGCACAAGAACCGGGCGCTGACGCAGCTCGACCAGGCACTGTCGCTGGATCCGCAGCTGAAGCCCAGCGACCCGCAGGCTGCCGCCATGCGCCAGCAACTGCTGAGCGCCTATCACCAGCGCGCGATCGTGCTGTACCGCGACCAGAAGCTGGACCCGGCCATCGCGCTGTGGGACCACGTGCTGGCGATCGATCCCTCCTACGAGCCCGCGGTGATCTATCGCGCCCGCGCGCTCGAGCTCAAGCAGCGCCTGAAGCAGTTCTGATCCGATGCGTCAGGACCCATCGGCTTCGGAGCCCGGGGGCTGGATGATGCGCGTGGGCTGCACGGCAGGTTCCGCGTCGACGCGGGGCGAGGTGGAAAGCGTAGCCAGCTCCTGCTGGCGTGCCTGCAGCGCACTGTTCATCAGGTTGAAGGCGGCGAACAGCTGGCCGAGTTCGTCCCGGCGCACCAGCCGGATGCGATGGTGGAAGTCGCCGCGCCCGACCCGGAGCAGGGCGTCGCTGAGCATCTGCAGCAGGGCGAACGGGCGCCGGAACAACCAGTAGGCGGCGCCGACCACCGCTGCCAGCGTCACCAGCAGCACGGCCAGGATGACCCACAAAGTGGTGCGCTGGGCAGTGCGCAGCGGGGCGCTGCTGATGCCGAGGCGCAACTCGCCGACGGTCTTGGTCTGGTAGCGGATCGGTGCGTCGAACAGCAGCATGGCGCCGCCGCCGGCCACCTGGCCGCGGTAGCTGTCGACGCCATCGCCCAACGGCCGCGGCGACTGTCCCGCCGGCACCGGCAGCGCTTGGCCGATGTCCGCGGCCTGCGTGCTGGCGACCACGTTGCCCAGGCGGTCGGCGATGGCGAGGTAGCGGATCTGCCGGTTCTGCGCGATGTACTGCACCAGCGCGCGCGTAGCGGCTTGGTCGTTCAGCAGCAGGTTTTCCGCCGCCTCGCCGGCGACCATGCGGCTCAGCGAGCCACCGAAATCCAGCGCGAGGCCGCTGACCGCGGTGTTCTGCTTGGCGTAGATCGTGGCCAGGCCCAGCAGCAACACCAGGCTCAGCGTGGCGCCCAGCGCACCGGCCCAGCGCAGGCGCAGCGAGATGATGCGGTTGGCGATCGGCTTCTCGTGCAGGCGTTCGTACTCGCGACGCGCCTGGCGCAGGTCGTCGACCACCTCGGCGCCGCTCTGGTAGCGCGCGGCCGCAGTGGGGGAAAGCAGGGTGCGCACGATGCCCACCAGCATCGACGGCGTGGCCGGGTCCAGCGGTTCGATCGGCGGGCGCGGCAGGCGTTGCCGTTCGCGGATCAGCCGCGCCACGTCGGACGTCTCGCGCCACGGCAGCTTGCCGGTGATCAGCCAGTACATCACCACGCCCAGCGAGAACAGGTCGCTGCGTGCGTCGTCCGCCTCGCCGCGCAGGCGCTCCAGCGCCATGTACGCCGGGGTTCCGCCGATCTTGCCGTCGGCGGCCTGTGCGCCGCGCCGCTCGGCGATGCCGAAATCGCTGAGCTTGGCGTAATGCCAGCCCTCCGCCAGCATGATGTTCTCGGGCTTGATGTCGTGGTGGATGACGCCCTGTTCGTGGGCGTAGTTCAGCGCGGCGGCGATCTGGCTGGCCAGCTCGATCACCAGCGGCAGCGGCGGCAGCCCCTCGCTGGCGACCCTGCCGGCCAGCGTCTCGCCGCCCAGGCGTTCCATCGCGATGTAGGGGCGGCCGTCGTCGGTCTCGCCGGCGTCGAAGATGGTGACGACGTTGGGGTGGACCAGGTGCCCGGCCGCGCGCGCCTCGGCGAGGAAGCGCCGCCGGTAGGCCGCGTCGGCGGCCACGTGGTGGTGCAGGCACTTGATCGCGACCTGGCGCTGGATGCCGGGATCGAAGCCTGCGTAGACCACTGCCATCGCGCCTTCGCCGAGCACGCCGTCGATGCGGTAGCGCCCGATCGTGGGTGGCACGGCGGCACGGGCATCCACGGGGCAGCCCTCAGCGCAGCCGCCAGACCAGGCCGGCGAGGGCAGTCAGCGCCGCCAGCACCAGCAGGCCGACGGCCAGCTGCTTCGACCTGCCGAAGCGGGTACTGCGTGGATCGCGGGTCAGGAAGACGAATTCGGCCTGGCCCAGCCGGATGCGATCGCCGTGGCGCAGCACCGACTCGTGGATGCGTTGCCCGTTGACGAAGGTGCCGTTGGTGGACAGCGTGTTCATGATCACGTAGTGGCCCTGCTGGTTCATGATCCACGCGTGCGAGGCCGACACGCTGGGGTCGCTGATCACGATGTCGTTGTCGCCACGCCGGCCGACCGTCTGCCGGCCGGGGCGCACCGTGTGGCGCTGGCGGTCGTGTTCGCCGCCGACGGCTTCGAGCACCGGCTCGTGGACGCTGGCACGGCCGCTCGGTGCAGGCGCCAGCCTGTCGGCCTGCAGGCGCAGTTCCTCCGGGGAAAACAACCGCGTCCCCTGGGGACCCGCTGTACGTCGTGGCATCGGCTTGTGCTGGCTCATGGCGGCGCTTGGCTATCCGGTTCGTCACTATAGCCAATCGCCGTGCCGATTCTGTCGATGCCGCCTCGGCCCGGCGTGCCGGAACGGTGAAGCATGCCGCAGCGTCCTGCCGACGCTGCGGCCGCGTGTCCCGGCGGAGCCGCGGGTACCGCGCCTCGCTGGCTGCAGGCATGCCCATCCTGCCCCGGTGCCGCTGTTACGCACTGTTACCGAGCGTTGCCGTGCCGACATGCCAGCGTGGCGGTGGCTGCCTAGCGTTGAGGTTCACGCAACCACCACCGGGAGTACGACATGGACACCACGTTCGCACCCATCGCGCTGGATGCCTCCAATCCGCAGCCGCCCCAGGGCGAGACGCTGTCCGGGCTGGACATCGCGCAGTTGCAGAAATACGTGGTCGTGACGCGGCGGAAGGTGAGGGCGGGCCAGTACCTGTACCGGAACGGCCAGCCGTTCCGCGCGCTGCACCTGGTGCACGCCGGGTTCCTGAAGACCTGCGAGCTGTCGGAGGACGGCCGCGAGCAGGTGACGGGATTCCGCATGCGCGGCGACCTGCTCGGCGTCGAATCGATCGGCCTGGCGATGCACATCTGCGATGCGGTGGCGCTGGACGATGCCGAGATCTGGGAGCTGCCCTATCCGCCGGTGCTGGATGCGCTGAAGCACGTTCCCGAATTGCAGGTGCGGCTGGCGACCGCGCTGGCCGAGGAAATCCGCCGCGATCGCGTCTGGATGCTGGCGATCGGCACGCTGCCGGCCGAGCAGCGCGTGGCGGCTTTCCTGCTGGACATCGCCGGGCGGCTGGCCCGTCTCGGCTTCAGTGCCCGCCATTTCATCCTGCGCATGGGGCGCGCGGACATCGCGAGCTTCCTGGCGCTCAAGCACGAGACCGTGAGCCGCGCGCTGTCGCACCTGGAGCGGCTCAATTACATCGAGGTGCTGCGCCGCGAAGTGAAACTGCTGGATATCCCCAGGCTGCGCGCCTGCGTCGGCACACCCTGCACGACGCCCTGAGCCGGCATGCCTAGCCGGCGTCGAGCAGCCGCCGCACCGCTTCGACCAGCTGCTCGCGCCGATAGGGTTTGCGCAGCAGTTCGAAGGGTGCCGTGGGGCTCTCCGTGCCGCCGTATTTGCCCTGGTAGCCGGAGGTGAGCAGCACCGCAAGCCCGGGCTGCATCCGGCACGCCTCGTGCGCCAGCTCCACGCCATTCATGCCGTTGCCCAGCACCAGGTCGGAGAAAACCAGGTCCACCGCGGGGTTTGCGGCGAGCACGTCCAGCGCCTCGCGCGCGCCGGCGGCGGTGAGCACCTGGTAGCCGTTCGCGCTCAGGAAGCGGGCCGCAATGGTGCGGACCTCGGCCTCGTCCTCCACCACCAGGATGGTGCGGCGCTCCCCGACCGGGGGCGCATGCGCCGCTTTCATTCCGGCCGCTGCGCCGATCGATGCAGCGACGACCGGCAGCAGGAAATCCACGCTGGTGCCGTAGCCGGCGCGGCTGTCGATCGACAGGCCTCCGCCGGACTGGTTCACGAAGCCGTACACCATGCTGAGGCCGAGGCCGTTGCCGGCGCCCTTGGTGGTGAAGAAGGGCTCCAGTGCGTGCGCCAGCACGTCCGGCGTCATGCCGCTGCCGGTGTCACTGACGCCGAACGCCGCGTAGCGGCCGGCCGGCAGCTTCCAGCGGTTGGTCGCATCCTGCAGCTCAATTTCGCTGGCGGCGATGCGCAGCAGGCCGCCGTGCGGCATCGCGTCCCGCGCGTTCAGCGCCAGGTTGACCAGCGCCGTATCCAGCTCGTTGGGGTCGGCGTAGACATCCGGCACGTCGCCGCTGCACTCGACCTCGACCGTGATGGCTTCGCCCAGCGTGCGCCTGAGCATGTGGCCGAGCTCCTCCAGCAGCGGCTTTGGCACGACCGCGCGGGGTTGCAGCGGCTGCTTGCGCGCGAACGCCAGCAACCGCCGCGTCAGGTCGGAGCCGCGGTCCACCGCGCGCAGGGCGCTGCCGATGATTTCCGACAGCTCCGTGTTCTCGGGCAGCCTGGATTCGAGCAACTGGAGATTGCCGGAAATCACCGTCAGCAGGTTGTTGAAATCGTGCGCGACGCCGCCGGTGAGCTGGCCGATCGCGTCCAGCCGTTGCACGTGCGCCATCTGTTCCTCGGTGCGGCTGCGCTGCACGGCCGCCGCCAGCAGGTTGGCCACCGACTGCAGGAAACTGAGCTCGTCGTGGTCGAAGCCGACCTCGGTCAGGGCGAGCACGACCAGCACGCCCAGCGGCTCGTAGCGTCCGAACAACGGAACCATGGCGACGTCGGCAAAGCCTGCCTCGGCCAATCCGGAGAGGATCCCGGCAAACCCGCTTTCGCGCAGCGTGTCGGCAGTGAGGGCGTGTCGGCTGCCGGTCCCGAATGCACCGCGGACGATGTTGGCCTGGCCGAACAGGGTGGCGATCGTCTCCGCGCTCTGTTCCTGCAGCCCGGTGGCGGCGCGGACGTGAAGGTTGCTGCCATGCCAGTCGGTGGAAAGGATGGCGACGGTTTCCACCTCCAGGGCCGTTGCGACCAGCTCGGGTATCCGGCGGATCGCGAGTTCGTAGACCGGCGACTCCAGCGCGAGCCGGCCGATTTGCGCGAGAAAGTTGTCGCGACGCGAGCGCGCGAGCGCCAGTCGTACCCTGCGGGTTTCGGAGATGTCGCGCACCGAGGCGATCGCGACCTTGCCGACTTCGGTGGCGATCGGGCTGAGGCCGATTTCGACCGGGAACGCTTTGCCGTTGCGCCGCACCCCCATCAGCTCATAGCCGATGCCCATCGGGCGTACCCGCGGGTTGGCCATGTACCCCTCGCGATGGGTGCGGTGGATGCGGCGCAGCGACTCGGGCAGCAGGGTTTCCAGGGGCAGGCCGAGCAGCGTGTCGCCTTCGTAGCCGAACATGGCGCGGGCCTGGGCGTTGGCCAGCACGATGACACCCTGCTGGTCCACCGCGAGCATCGCGTCGGGCGCGATGTCGAAGCAGGAGCCCAGCACGGCAAGACTGGCAGGGGGAAGTGGCGTCGAGCCCATTCAGCGCCGCCGTTGCACGCTGGTCGCCAACAGGTAGCCGGCGCCACGCACCGACTTGATCAGGGCGGGATTGGCCGCGTCGGGCTCGATCTTGCGGCGCAGTCGCGCGATCTGCACGTCGATGGCGCGGTCGAACGGACCGGCGTCGCGGCCATGGAGGCGTTCCATCAGGTGGTCGCGCGACAGCACCCGGTTCGGGTGCTCGACCAGCACGCGCAGCAGTTCGTACTCGCCGGTGGTCAGCGCGATCACCTCGCCGCGGGCGTTGCGCAACGTGCGCCCCAGCGGATCGAGGCAATAGTCGGCGAAGTGGAAGGCCGGCTCGCCGGCAGGGGCGGCGGTCGCGGCGGCCGGTGTGCTGCGGCGAAGCACGCTGCGCACGCGCGCGAGCAGTTCGCGCAATTCGAACGGCTTGGTGACGTAGTCATCGGCCCCCAGCTCGAGGCCGACCACCCGGTCCACCGATTCGCCGCGGCCGGTGATGATGATCACCGCACCTTTCCAGTCGGTGCGCAGCAGGCGGGTCAGTTCGAGGCCGTCTTCACCGGGCAGGCCGAGGTCCAGCAACACCAGGGCGATCGATTCGTGCGCCAGCACGTTGCGCATTTCGGCGCCGTTGCCGGCAACGCTGACCTTGAAGCCTTGATCCGTGAAATAGCGGCGCAGCACCTCCTGCACGCCGGTATCGTCGTCCACGATCAGCAGGTGTACGGGATCCGGCATGGCGGTCCTGCCTGGCGCAGTAGGTCTCCGCGATCTTATCCCAACGACCGCGCCATGGCGGTGCGACCATCGTCCAAGCGTAAGGATGAGGCACGTTTGATCCGCGTCATGGACCCATTCGTCCGCCTCCGTTATCAGAGATGACGCGTGGCCGACCGGGCCGCCGCCGTCGATACGACGGTCGGGCGGAGGGTACGACGGCGCGGCGGTCGCCAACATCCATCGCGAAGCGGCCGAATGCCGCGGCAGCCGCGGGCGCTGCGCAACGGCGTGCGCCGCAATCCAGGCGCTCACCTGAGGACCAGGTTGTCCTCGACGATGCGGACGCCGGGAGCCGACCACACCGCACGCTCCACCGCCTGCATCTCGCTCCAGTTGTCCACATGCCCGTCGATGCGCACCATCCCGTCCGGACGCACGTCCACGTGCACGGCGCCTGCCTCGATTTCCGCATGCCGCTTCAGCGCGTCCTGGATGCGTCGTTTCAGGTCGCCGACCTGCACTTCGGTGGCCAGCCGGATGTCGTTCGTCACGCCGATGACGCCGCCGAGCTTGCGAACTTCGTTCTCGGCGGCGCGGCGCTGGAAGTTCCAGCTCACGCTGCCGGACAGCGTGACCCAGCCGCCGGACACCTGCACGCGGATGCCGCTGCTGGGGATCGTCGTGTTCCAAGCGAGGATGTTCAGCGCCCGCTGCGCGATCTCGTCGTCGTTGCGCTTCTTGTCGCCGGACAGCCGAACCTCGATCTCCTGGGCAATGCCCCTGACGCCCTTCACCCGCCAGGCCGCGCGTTCCGCCGCGGTTTTCTGGGCGTAGTCACCGACATGGCCGCTGAGGGTGACGACGCCGTGCTCTGCCGCCACGCCGATGTTGGCGGCGTCGATGCTCGGCTCGTACTCCAGTTCGTCGATGACCAGCTGGCGCAGTTCTTTGTCGTTCATGGGCGTTCTCCTCGCGTGGATGGCCATTCCACGACATGCGGGATTGCGGGTATTGATCCGCGTCAACAAGAGCCGAGCCGGCGACGTGGGCCGTGCGCCGCTCGATGTCGCGCCCGCCCGTGCCGGATGCGGCTGGCCATCGCTACGGCCGGGCGTCGTCGGCGTGGGTCTTGACGTCGCCCCGGCGACGGCGCACGTGGTCCTCGATGCGCCGGCGCAAGGCATCGAAGGTCTGGTTAGCCGCGACGTAGGGATCCTCGTAACTGGCGTTGGCTTCGTTGAGGCGGCCGATCTCGACCACCTGGTCGCGCAGGGTCACCCTGGCGTGCACGTTGTAGCGGTTGCCGTGCCGGTGCCGGTGCTCGCGGGCGCTGACCACGACATCGCAGGCGAGGATGTCGCCGGCGAAGCGGCCAAGCCGCCGCGCGCGCTCCAGAATCATCTGGCGCAGCGCTTCGGAGGCGTCCATGCCGTCGAAGCTTATGGAAGTCGATATGTCCATGGGGTGGTCCTGGATGCGATGCGTGCTGGGTGTGCCCGGCATGCTGCCCCGTCGCCGTGCGCGCGAGGTGATCTGGATCAACCGCGCAAGCGGCGAGGCCCGCGCCGCCGTTCCAGTTGACCGGCGTCAACATCGAGCCTGCGTGCCACGGCAACCTGTCGATGGCCCGGGAGTTCCGAACCCGGCGCGTTCCCCGCGCGGAGCAAGCCCATGCAAGACATCCTCATCCACGCCCGCGACTACCACGGCCATACCACGGCATGCGAGTTCGGCGTGCGCCTGGCGGCGACGCTGGGCGCATCGGTGACTGCGGTCTACGCCTGTCCCCATCCGATGTATTTCTCGCCGGTGGTCTACCCATCGGCAATCACCGCCTTCATGGAAAACGCGCTCGAGCTGGTCAAGAACGCGGTGCAGGCCCGGCCGGCGTTCGAGCAGTGGGCGGCATCGCTGGGCGTGCCGAAGGCCGAATGGCTGGTGGCGCAGGGCATCGCCTCCGATGCGCTGTTGCAGGCGGCGACACGCCACGACCTGCTGGTGCTCGACCATCCGACGATCGACCAGGGTTCGCCGTGGGACATCCCGGGCCTGATTCTCAGGGCGGGCGTGCCATGCATCGTGCTGCCGCAGGCGGAGGCCATGCCCGAGCGGCAGATCCAGCGCGTCGCGCTGGCATGGAACGGCTCGCCGGAAGCGATGCGCGCCATCCATGCGGCACGTCCGCTGCTGCGGGGCAGGCAGGTCCTGCTGCTGTGGGGTGCGGCGGAGCGCGATGTCGACCACGGGGTGGAATGGGACCCGTCCTTCCACATCCTGGAGTACCTGCAGCGCCACGGCGTCGAGGTCGAGGAACACATGATCGCCGCCAGGCACGACGAGGTGGGTACGGCCTTGCTGGATGCGGCGACCAAGTTTGGC
Organism: Pseudomonadota bacterium; assembly: GCA_021805685.1. GTDB lineage: Bacteria > Pseudomonadota > Gammaproteobacteria > Xanthomonadales > Rhodanobacteraceae > Rhodanobacter_A. Next base: position 4,217 of record JAJZET010000177.1, on the reverse strand, counting down.
GCCGACCTGCTCGTGATGGGCGCCTACGGCCGCAACCGCTTCAGTGAATGGTGGCTGGGCGGCGCCACGCGGCACGTGCTGGCATGGGCGGACATCCCGGTGCTGTTCCGGCATTGACGCCACGGCGGCGGCGCGCAGCCATCGCCGCCACGGTTCCGCAGTCAGTCGAGGCGCACCCGGCATGTTCGCGATGGTTCTTCGTTCCCCGATGACGCCGCTGGTGACGGAGCAGCGGCCGGATCCGCGGCCCGGTCCGGGCGAGCTGCGCATCCGGGTGGAAGCCTGCGGCGTGTGCCGCACCGACCTGCACCTGCTCGACGGCGAGCTGCCGCAGGCGCGGCTGCCGGTGGTGCCGGGGCACGAAGTGGTAGGCACGGTGGATGCGCTCGGCGCGGAGGTCTCCGCGTGGCGGGTTGGCGACCGCGTCGGCGTACCGTGGCTGGGCGGAACCTGTGGTGCCTGCGACTACTGCCTGCACGGGCGCGAGAACCTCTGCGATGCGCCGGAGTTCACCGGCTGCACGCGCGATGGCGGCTACGCCACCCACGTGCTGGCGAATGCCGCGTTCTGCCTGGCGTTGCCGCGGCGCGACTACCCCGACGCCGCGCTGGCCGCGCCACTGCTCTGCGCCGGGCTGATCGGCGGCCGTGCGCTGCGGCTGGCGGGGAAGGGCGCGACGCTGGGGCTGTACGGCTTCGGCGCGGCAGCGCACATCCTGGTCCAGGTGGCGCTTGCCGAGGGGCGCCGCGTGCATGCCTTCACCCGCCCGGGCGACGTCGAGGCGCAGGTGCTGGCGCGCTCGCTGGGCGCCGCCTGGGCCGGCGGCTCCGACGAAGCGCCGCCCGAGCCGCTGGATGCCGCGATCATCTTCGCTCCGGTCGGCGCGCTGGTGCCGACGGCGCTGGCCGCGGTGCGCAAGGGCGGCAGCGTGGTCTGCGGAGGCATCCACATGAGCGACCTCCCGAGCTTTCCCTATCGCCTGCTGTGGGAGGAGCGCCGCCTGCTGTCGGTGGCCAACCTCACCCGCGCGGACGGCCATGCCTTCCTCGCCGCCGCCGCACGGGCCGGCGTGCAGACCCGGGTACGCCGCTACCCGCTGGCCGAGGCCAACCGCGCGTTGCTGGACCTGCGCGAAGGTCGCGTGCAGGGCGCCGCGGTGCTGGTGCCGCCGGCATGAGCGCAGGCGCGCCCGTGGTAGCCCGGGGGCGCGTGATCGCACAGCGCCTGTTCGACCTGGCCTATGCGATCGACCTCGATCGCGCACGCGGACTCTGCGCGGACCTGCCGGTCATCGCACCGCCGCCCGGTCCGCCGAGCTTCGGCACGCCGCCGCTGCGGCTGCAGCTTGCGTCGATCGAGCTCGGCGTCGGCGGCGCGCGGTGTCGCAGCGAGGTCTCCGCGCATCTGTACGACTTCGGCGTGCTCAGCCTTGCGCTCACGTTCGTGGCGGAGGACCTGGCATGGGATGCCTTCGCCGGGTTCCTGCGCGAGGTGGAGCTCGCCGTCTCCGCCGACGGACCCGCTGCGCCGTGGAGCGGTCTGCTGCAGTCCATCCAGTCGCGCGTGGCGCCGGCGCTGGACCGGCCCGGTGCGGCGGTGATCCAGGAGGACTATCAGCTGGTGGTCGTGGATGCCTTCCGCGAGGCACCGGACGCTGCGCTGCACGAGGCCGTCGACCTCGCGCCCTTGCTCGCCGCCGACCCGCGTCCGCTGTCGGCGGACGCGCGCGACACGCTGCTGCGCCACCGCTTCGCCTACCTCGCCGACGACTGCGTGGTGGTCGCGCGCGATCGCGCGTTCCTGTACCAGCCGGCCGGCGATGCCGGCGTGGCCGCCGTGCTGGAGGCGGCCAATGCCCAACTGCTGGAGCTGCGCTACTACGACGCGCTGCTGGATGCCGAACTGCCGCGCATGTACGGCCTGGTCGCGCGCACGCGCTCGCTTTCCGCGCTGTCCGCGCCCGGCCAGCTGTCGCGCCTGGCGCGCCGGCTCTACACGCTGGTGGCCGAAGTCACCGAGCTGACCGGCAAGGTGGAAAACGCGCTGCGCATCGCCGGCCACCCGTACCTGGCGCGCGTGTACGGCACGACGCTGGAGTTGTTCGACGTGCCGGCGCTGGCCGTCGACGTGGACCGCAAGCTGGCGATCATCCGCGACACCTATGCCGCGCTCTACAACGAGGCGGCGGTGAGCCGCGCCGGCCTGCTGGAGCTGACCATCATCGTGCTGATCGCGGTCGAGCTGCTGCTGCCCGTGTTCCGGCACTGAACCCGGCGCAGGGTTGACCTGCATCAACACCGCGTGTTCCGGCAAGCCCATCTTGAGCTTTCGAAACGTGGAGGATCAGCCATGCGTACCGACAGGCAGTTGCAGAAAGACGTCATCGAGGAGCTTCAGTGGGATTCGGCTATACAGGCCGACCACATCGGCGTGGAGGTGCGCGACGGCATCGTCACGCTGGCCGGCAGGGTCGGCAGCTACGCGGAAAAATACGCGGCCGAGCGCGCGGCGCAGCGCGTGGCCGGCGTGCGCGGCGTGGCGGTGGAGCTGGACGTGGCGCTGCCCGGCGACAGCCATCGCACTGATGCGGATATCGCCGACGCGGCCACCCGCGCGATCGAATGGAACGCGTCGATTCCCAAGGGTCGCGTGAAGGTCATGGTCGAGGACGGTTGCGTCACGCTGAGCGGCGAGGTGCCCTGGGCCTTCGCGCGCACCGCGGCGGCCTCGTGCGTGCGCGGGCTGCTCGGCGTCAAGGACGTGGTCAATCTGGTCGCGATCAAGTCGCCGGTCACGGTGCAGGACGTCAAGGGAAAGATCGAGGCGGCCCTGCAGCGCCAGGCCCACCTGCACAGCAAGGCGGTCAAGGTCGGCGTGGACCGCGGCACGGTGACCCTGTCCGGCGAGGTCGGCTCGCTGGACGAACGCGACGCGGTGGAGCAGGCCGTGTGGAACGCGCCGGGTGTGCAGAACGTGGTGGACCACCTCCAGGTGCATTGAGGCGGCCCGCCGGGTCGCAGGAGCCGATGCCATGCTAGCCAGGGATATCGCCATCGCCGCGGTGATCGAGGCCGACGCCGCGCAAAGCCTGCGCGAGGCGGCCCTGCTGATGTACCGCTACCAGGTGCGCTGTCTGGTGGTTACCGACGGCCGCGGCGGACGGCGCGTGCCGGTGGGCATGCTGACCGCTGGCGACCTGTCGGTGGCGACCGGCCTGCGCGGCTGCGACGCCGACACCACGACCATTGCCAGCGCCATGTCGCAGCCGGCGGTGACCTGTCGCGAGGACCATACGTTCGCGGAGTTGATCGCGATCATGCGCGGCAGCGGCCGCGGCCGCCTGCCCATGACCGACGCCGACGGCGCGCTGGTCGGCATGGTCACCGCGGACGACGTGGTCTCCGCCATGGCGGAGTCGATGGAAGACCTCGCGCACGCCGGCGCGTTCGATCCGGTCCCGGGTGACGGGGATCGTTGAGGACGCGTTCCGCCGGCATCGGCGGTCCTGCGGATCGCCGCCGTGGGCGTGGCGTCGCATGGCCCTGGACGCCACGCCAGGGCATCGGCCAGGCGCGAGCGCATGCCGATGGCCCGCGTCCGGGACGGCTTGACCGGCGTCAATGTCGCCGGCGCATGCCCCCTGTAGATCGATGCCCGTAGACCACCACGCAGGGCGTTTCATGGATACGAGCTTCGCGACGCGGGTTCCGCCTCGCCGCCACTGGATGCGCCGACTCGGCGCCGGCCTGATCACCGGTGCGGCGGACGACGACCCCAGCGGCATCGCCACCTACTCGCAGGCAGGCGCGCAGTTCGGCTACGCCACGCTGTGGACCGCGCTGTTCACCCTGCCGTTGATGATCGGCATCCAGATGGTGTGCGCCCAGGTGGGACGCGTTACCGGGCGTGGCCTGGCGGCGAACATGCGGCTGCGGTTTCCGCGCTCCGTGCTGGTCGTGCTGGTGTCCCTGCTGCTGGCCGCCAACGTGATCAACCTGGCCGCCGACATCGGCGCGATGGGCGAGGCGCTGCGCCTGCTGCTGGGTGGGCCGGCGGTGGCCTACGCGCTGGGCTTCGCCATGCTTTCGCTGCTGCTCGAGGTGGTGGTTCCGTTCCCGCGCTACGCGCCGCTGCTGAAGTTGATGACGATGAGCCTGCTCGCCTACGTGGCGACGGCGTTCGTGATCGACGTGCCGTGGGACCGGGTATGGCGCTCG
>JAJZET010000100.1 GCA_021805685.1 Pseudomonadota bacterium | reverse complement strand
CCAGCTCGTCGGCGGGCGGCGGAGCAACCCGCTTCCGCGTTATGCTGGCCGATCTATGAGCCCCCTGAATCAACGCGACTTCACCCTCGACCCGATCGACAACGCCCGCCTGGCCAACCTGTGCGGCCCGTTCGACGAGCACCTGCGCCAGGTCGAGCTGCGCCTTGGCGTGGAGATCAACCACCGCGGCGGCATCTTCCAGGTGATCGGCGACGATGCCGCCACCGGCGCCGCGGAAAAGGTGCTGCGCGCGCTTTACGACGTCACCCGAACCGAGTCGCTGACCGGCCCGGTCATCCACCTGCACCTGGCCGAATCGGGCATCGATGCGATGGCCGCCGAAGCCGCCGGAGCGGCGCAGGAAGTGGTGATCAAGGTCAAGCGTGGCGTGATCAAGGGCCGCGGCCCGAACCAGGCGCGCTACCTGCACGCGATCACCACCCACGACATCAGCTTCGGTGTCGGCCCGGCCGGCACCGGCAAGACCTACCTGGCCGTGGCCAGCGCGGTCGAGGCGCTGGAAGCCAACCGCGTGCAACGCCTGCTGCTGGTGCGTCCGGCCGTCGAAGCCGGCGAGAAGCTCGGCTTCCTGCCCGGCGACCTCAGCCAGAAGGTCGACCCCTACCTGCGTCCGCTGTACGACGCGCTGTACGAGATGCTCGGCTTCGAGAAGGTGGCCAAGCTGATCGAGCGCAACGTGATCGAGATCGCGCCGCTGGCCTATATGCGCGGGCGCACCTTGAACGACTCCTACGTGATCCTCGACGAGGCGCAGAACACCACCGTCGAGCAGATGAAGATGTTCCTCACCCGTATCGGCTTCGGCTCGGTGGCGGTGATCACCGGCGACGTCAGCCAGGTGGACCTGCCGCGCAATGTGCGCTCGGGCCTGCGCCACGCGGTGGAGGTGCTGCGCGGGGTGGACGGCATCAGCTTCACCTTCTTCACCTCGCGCGATGTGGTGCGCCACCCGCTGGTGGCGAAGATCGTGCGCGCCTACGAGGCGTTCGAGCAGAAGGACGAGAGCGCAAAGTGAGTACGTTGACCCTGCACGTGGGCTACGCAGTGCCGCGCGCCGGCATTCCGTCCTCCGCGAGTTTCCGCCGCTGGGTGGAAGCCGCGCTGCGCGGCGCCAGGCGCCGCAAGGCCACCGAGCTTTCCATCCGCATCGTCGATGCCGACGAGGGACGGGGGCTCAACCGCGACTACCGCGGCAAGGACTACGCCACCAACGTGCTCTCCTTCGAGGCCGACCTGCCGCCGGAGCTCAAGCTGCCGCTGATCGGCGACATGGTCATCTGCGCGCCCGTGGTGGCGAGCGAAGCGGCCGAACAGGGCAAGCGCCCGAGCGACCACTGGGCCCATCTCACCGTGCACGGCACCCTGCACCTGCTCGGCTACGACCACATCGTGGCGGCCGAGGCCGAGGCGATGGAGGCGCTGGAAACGCGCATCCTCGCCGGGCTGGGCATCGCCGATCCCTACGCATGACGGCCGCCCGCAAGACCTTGTGCCCTGAACCGTCACGCTTTTTCCGCTAAACTCGCGCTTCCGCCCGCACCCGGGCAGTTGCAACCCGAGTAATGAACGACGACCCCGGCAGTACCAGCGGCCCGGCCCATCGCACCTGGTGGGATCGACTGGGCCACCTGTTTTCCGGCGAGCCGCGCAACCGCGCGGAACTGATCGACGAGCTGCGCACCGCCCAGGTCAACGGCCTGCTCGGCGCCGACACCCTGCCCATGCTGGAAGGCGCGCTCAAGGTCACCGAATTGAGCGTGGACGACGTGATGGTGCCGCGCGTGCAGATCGTGATGATCGCCGCCGACGCGCCGCTGCAGGACATCCTCGCCGCCGTGGTCGAATCCGGCCACTCGCGCTTCCCCGTGCACGGCGAGGACAAGGACGACATCCTCGGCGTGCTGCTGGCCAAGGACCTGCTGAAGTATTTCGGCAACGGCGCCGACTTCGACATCCGCGCGATCCTGCGCCCCGCGGTGCTGATCCCCGAGTCGATGCGCCTCAACGTGCTGCTGGCCGAATTCCGCCGCAGCCGCAACCACATGGCGATGGTGGTGGACGAGTACGGCGGCGTGGCCGGGCTGATCACCATCGAGGACGTGCTGGAGCAGATCGTCGGCGAGATCGACGACGAGCATGACGACGAGGAGGAGCCCGCGCTGATCCACGCCCAGGCCGATGGCTCGTGGCTGGTCAGCGCGCTCACCCCCATCGAGGACTTCAACGAAGAAGTGGGCGCGACCTTCCCCGACGAGGAATTCGACACCATCGGCGGCCTCGTCACCGCCGAGTTCGGCCACCTGCCGGAAGCTGGCGAGGAGGTCGGGGCGGGCGAGTTCCTGTTCCACGTCACCGAAGCCGACGACCGTCGCGTGCAGCAATTCCGCGTCACCCGGCGCGAGGCCTGATCCCGCAGGGCACACCCTGCGCGCGATTGCCCTGGTGTCGATCGAAGCCGACTGCGCGCGCACCCGCTGCGCTCCTACGAATACGGACCATCATGCCGTCCCTAGCCAAGCTGCTTCCCTTGCTCGCCCTGCTCCTGCTGGCCGTCGCCCCGGCCCGTGCCAGCATCGCCAATGCACCGGGCGCCAACCTCGAAGTCTCCCTGGTCACCTACGGTCCGGGCGACGTCTACTGGGAGCGCTTCGGCCATGACGCGCTGGAACTGCGCGACACCGTCAGCGGCCAGGCGGTGAACTTCAACTACGGCGTGTTCGACTTCAACGAGAAGAACTTCTTTCTCAACTTCGCACGCGGCCGCATGCACTACCTGATGGATGCCGAGCCTACCGACGACGAGGAAAGCTACTACGTCGACGTGGGCCGCTCGATCACCCGCCAGCGCCTTGCCTTCACCCCGGCGCAGGCAGCCGCGTTGCGCGACTTCCTGCTGTGGAACCTGCGCCCCGCAAACGCCGGCTACAACTACGACTACTACGTCGACAACTGCACCACCCGCGTGCGCGACGCGCTGAACCAGGCTCTCGGCGGGATCATCAAGGCGAGCCTGACACCCAGGCCCGGCGGCATGACCTATCGCCAGCAGACCGACCGCCTGATGAGCGCGCAGCCCTGGTTGATGCTGCTGCTCGACCTCGGCCTCGGCCCCTACGCCGACCAGCCGCTCGACGCATGGCAGGAAAGCTTCCTGCCCTACGAACTGCAGACCAACCTGCGCGGCATACGCGTGCCGGACGGCCACGGCGGTACGCAACCGCTGGTGCGCGACGAGCAGTTACTGTCGCCCAACCACGTGACGGTGCCGCCGGCGCAAGCGCCGGATCTCCGCCTGCCGCTGGGCGCGGCCGGCTGGGCGCTTGCCATCGCGCTGGCGCTGACCGCGCGTCGCTGGCGCACGCTGCACGCCTTGCTCGGTTCGATCTGGCTGGTCGCTGCCGGCCTCGTCGGCCTGTTGCTGCTCGCGCTGTGGACGCTCACCAGCCACCATGCCGCCTGGGCCAACGCCAACCTGCTGCTGTTCAGCCCGCTCGCCTTCCTGTTGCTGCCCGCGTTGTGGCGTGCGCGACGCGGCCTCGCACCCACGCGCTTCGCCGACATCGTGCAGGTGCTGCAACTGCTCGCCGCGCTCGCCGCCGTGCTGCTGCACCTGCTGCCCGGCACCGTACAGCAGAACCAGCCGTGGATCCTGTTCGCCCTGCCGGTATGGCTGGCGCTGGCGTGGGGCTTGCGGCATAAGGTTGCCTGACGCCGCGCGTTGCCCCATCCCTGCCTGCGCGGCATCATGCAGGCATGCCTGCATCCGCATCCGCCACAGCCGAAGCCACGCCGACCGACACCCGGATGGTGGTCAACTGCGTGGCCTATCGCAACGACGGCAGCCGCATCGGCGACGTAAGCGTCGAAGCGATCAGCGACGTGCTGAAGGAGCCCGACACTTTCGTGTGGGTGGGGCTGCATGAGCCCGATGCGGCGTTGCTGCTCAAGCTGCAGGAGGAGTTCGACCTGCACGACCTCGCCATCGAGGACGCACAGAGCGCCCACCAGCGCACCAAGATCGAGGCCTACGGCAACTCGCTGTTCATCGTGGTGCAGACGGCGCAGCTGGACGCCGGCCACATCGCCTTCGGCGAAACGCACGTCTTCCTCGGGCCACGCTACCTGGTCACCGTGCGTCATGGCGCATCGCTTT
>JAJZET010000278.1 GCA_021805685.1 Pseudomonadota bacterium | reverse complement strand
CACTGCATCGTGCCGTGGTGAACCGCTCGTTACAGCCTACAGTCAGCGGCTGACACGCAGAGAGAAGGGCGTGAAGTCGGTGTCGCGGTCGTAGTAGTCCTCGTGCTCGACACGCTTGAGGAAAGCCACGATGCGGTAGGTCAGCGGCGTGGCCAGCACTTCCCACAGCACCTTGGCGATGTAGTTGAACAGCATCACCTTGGCCAGCAGCGCGCCGCTCCACACGCCGAAGAACGCCACCGGGTAGAACACCAGGGTATCCACGCCTTCGCCGCACAGCGTCGAACCCACCGTGCGCGTCCATAGCCAGCGGCCGGCGGTGAAAATCTTCATCTTGGCCAACACGAAGGAATTGACGAACTCGCCCACGAAGAACGCGGTGATCGAGGCGATGACGATGCGCGGGGTCTGGCCGAAGATGGTTTCGTAGGCGGCCTGGTCGTGCCAGCCGCGCGCCGGCGGCAGCGCAACGACCACCGCGCTCATCAAGGACGCGAACACCAGCGCGGTCAGGCCCGACCAGATCACGCGCCGCGAACGCGCGTAGCCGTACACCTCGGTGAGGATATCGCCGAACAGGTAGGAGATCGGGAAGAACAACACGCCGGCGCCGAAGTCGACGCCGTGCACCTCGGCCACCTTGGCCGGGCCGATCAGGTTCGAGCACAGCAGCACGCAGACGAAGGCGCCCAGGATCAGGTCGTAGTACTTGTACTGGCGTGCGGGAGCGTCGGTCATGGCGGGGCTCGGCAACGGCGAACGTAGGAATGGTTGACGCAGGCTGCCAGAAGCGCCGGGCCGGGGCTTCGGCTTTGACATCATCCCCGCACCCGCGGGGATCCGGGAACGCTCGCCGCAAAGTTACTGAATCCCGGCTCGGCGCTGCGCGCCGTCCGGGATGACGTCAGAAAGAGCGTACGCCTGCCGGGATGACCTCATGAAACGTAGCGCACCGACCGCATGTGCCGCCCCAAAATCGCAACACGCTCGTCCCGAGTCCCGAGTCCCGAGTCCCGAGTCCCGAGTCCCGAGTCCCGAGTCCCGAGTCCCGAGTCCCGAGTCCCGAGTCCCGAGTCCCGGTCAGACCTTGTGATACGCCGCTTTCAGCTTGGGCAGCTCGGCCAGCACCTGCTGCGAGTTGGTCGCGGGATCGACGCCGGTGTAGATCCAGGCGATGCGCCCGTCGGGCGCGATGATGAAAGTGGTGCGCGCGGCGTACTTCATGCCCATCATCGAGGTCAGCACGCCGTATTCCTTGGCCACGGCATGACTGTTGTCGGCCAGCATCGGAAACGGCGCGTGGTATTTCTTGGCGAAGGCGGCGTGCGACTTGACGTTGTCCAGGCTCACCGCCAGCACCTGCGCGCCTTCCTTGCGCAGGGCCAGATAGGCGTCGCGGTACTTGCACACCTCGGTGGTGCAGCCGGGAGTGAAATCCTTGGGATAGAAATACAGCACCAGCCACTGGCCGCGGTATTGATCCAGCGACTGCCACTTGCCGTGCTGGTCCTGCAGCTTGAAGGCCGGGGCCATCTGGCCCACCTGCGGCATGGACTGCGCCGCCCAGACCAGCGCGGGCAACAGACACAACGCGATAAGCATCACGTACAGACGACGCATGGCAGATTTCCGCATTCAAAAGGACTCTCATGCTAGCGCCGTGCTGTGTGCGGCACGTGAAACCGTGGCGATCGCACCACTATCAGCGCACCGCACGCGCGACGGCCCACGCGCAGCGCAGCAGTCCGATGCCCCGGCCAACCGGCTGAATACGTGCGGCCTGCGCGCCGACGGGGCATCCACTGCCGTGGTGCGGCCGGACTTATCGGATGGCTTCATGGCCATGTACTCCACATCACCGCGAACCGGTCACGGCGACGCGTCGCGCAATGCAGCCTGGATCGCGACGCGCGCCAGGTGCATCATGGATTTTTAATCCCGAGACGTGCGCGATGGCGCGGCAAATCCTGGTCGGTTATGACGGCTCTCCGGCGGCGCAGCGCGCGCTGGATTTCGCGCTGCAACTGGCGCGCGGCCTAGGCGCACGCGTGCGCGTGCTGTACGCGGTGCCGCTGCCGACCGGCAGTCCAGAGGCCGCCGCATCGCTGCTGGCCGATCCCGAGGCTCTGCATCCCGGCATGGCCGCGCAAATCACCGAACGCGCGGCACAGGCCGGCGTGCAGGCCGATTTCGGCGTGGTGCCCGGGTCGGCCGGCGACGTGTTGCTAGCCGAGATCAGACAGGGCGGCGTGGACCAGCTGGTGATCGGCAGCAGCGGCCGCGGCACCCTGGCGCGCTGGCTGCTGGGCTCGGTGATGGGACAACTGGTGGGCAACGGCCAGGTACCGGTGACGGTGGTGCCCTAGGCTGGAGCCGGCGGACTGCGTGGCTACACCCCGGCTCAGTGCCTGGCGAGCGGCGGAAAATCTTTCGGTATGAAGCCGGCCACCTCGTATTTCAGCGCGCGCGTTCCGCCCTGCTTGAGGTCGACGTCGACGACCAGCGTCTTCGCCTTCTGCAGCATCGCGATGAAGCGCACATCGTCCTTGATGAACAGCGCCGGTTCGCCGGTGGGCGGCAGGTAGGCCGACCAGGCGTGCGGCCTGCCGCCGTCCACGGCAATGGGCACGCGACACACGCCCTTGCACACGAAGCCCGGCGCCTGCCCGTACAGGTACACGCTCTGCCCCCACTGGCTGTGCCGGCGCAGCACCAACTGGATGTCGCCCGGGGTGCCGTCACCGCGCGTGTCGTAGATCGTGGCGGTGTTCTGCGTGCCGCCCGCCATGGGCACGCCGGCCTGGTAATCCCACAGCGCAGCCAGACGCTGCCGTTCGGCCTGCTTCGCGGCTTGCGCGGCAACGCCGGGCAGGCCCTTGCCCACCTCCGCGGCGGCCGGCGTGCCGGGGTACATCTGCTCGATCTGCCGGCCCATGGATGCCGCGAGCTGCAGGTCGTTGCGCGCCAGCATCTCGTGGTAGAGCTTCAGCTCCTGCTGCGACTGTGCCGCGCGCTGCGCCGCCGCCTGTTGCCGCGCGGCGGCCTCGCGCTGGGCAGCGGTTGGACCTTGCTGGCAGGCGGCCAGCAGCAGCCCGGCGCACGCCGCCAGTCCCAATCCCAGTGCGCGCGCGCGCATCATGCGTGCAGCGGCAGCGGCTTGGCCGGATCGAGGCCGTACAGCTCGATCGCACGCGCCACGTCCTTGGGCCGCACCGTGCCCTCGGCCGCCAGCGCGGCCAGCGCGGCGTGGGCGATCCAGCGCCGATCCACCTCGAAGTGATCGCGCAGGTGCGCGCGCGTGTCCGAACGGCCGAAGCCGTCGGTGCCCAGCGTCACGTAGCGACGGCCCGGCGGCAGGTAGGCGCGGATCTGTTCGGGGAAGGCACGCACGTAATCGGTGGCGGCGACCAGCGGGCCCTCGTGGCCTTCGAGCTGCTGCTCGACGAAGCTGGCGCGCGCGGGCGCCAGCGGGTTGAGTCGGTTGTGGCGCTCGCAGTCCATGCCATCGCGCGCCAACTCGGTGAAGCTGGGACAGCTCCACAGATCGGCCTTGACGCCGAAGTCCTTTTCCAGCAAATCGGCCGCGGCGATGACCTCGCGGAAGATCGTGCCGGAACCCAGCAGTTGCACGCGCGGCGCATCGCCCTTGCCGCCCTCGGCGGCGCGGAACCGGTACATGCCCTTGACGATGTGCCCGGCCACGCCCTCGGGCATGTCCGGATGGGCGTAGTTCTCGTTCATCACGGTGATGTACCAGTAGGCGTCCTCCTGTTCGTGCAGCATGCGGCGCACGCCATCCTGCAGGATCACCGCGACTTCGTAACTGAAGGTCGGGTCGTAGGCGTGGCAGTTGGGGATGGCCGCCGCCAGCAGATGGCTGTGGCCGTCCTCGTGCTGCAGGCCTTCGCCGTTGAGCGTGGTGCGCCCGGCGGTGCCGCCGATCAGGAAGCCGCGGCAGCGCATGTCGCCGGCCGCCCAGGCCAGATCGCCGACGCGCTGGAAACCGAACATCGAGTAATAGATGAATACCGGCAGCATCGGCACGTTCTGGAACGAATAGCTCGACGCCGCCGCCATCCACGCGGCCATGCCGCCGGCCTCGCTGATGCCTTCCTGCAGCACCTGGCCGGACTGGTCCTCGCGGTAGTACATCAGTTGGTCGGCGTCCTGCGGACGGTACTTCTGCCCGAACGGCGCGTAGAT
>JAJZET010000047.1 GCA_021805685.1 Pseudomonadota bacterium | reverse complement strand
GCTTCGCCTCGGCCTTGGCGGCCTTCTTGTTCGCCGAACCGCGTGCGCGCAGCCAGCGCGCGTAGTCGTCGAGGTCGCCGTCGAACGGTTCCACCACGCCGTCGGCCACGCGCCAGAAGCTGTCGCTGACCATGCCGAGCAGGTGGCGGTCGTGCGACACCAGCACCAGCGCGCCGTCGAAATCGGCCAGCGCGTCGGCCAGCGCCTCGCGCATGTCGAGGTCGAGGTGGTTGGTGGGTTCGTCCAGCAACAGCAGGTTCGGTTTGTCCCAGGCGATCAGCGCCAGCGCGAGGCGGGCGCGCTCGCCGCCGGAGAAACCGTCCACCGACTCGAAGGCGCGATCGCCGGCAAAGTTCCAGGTGCCGAGGAAGTCGCGCAGCGCCTGCGCCGCCACGCCGGGCGCCTTGTCCTGCAGGTGGTCGAACGGGCTGGCGCCCTCGCGCAGGCTCTCCACGGTGTGCTGGGCGAAATAGCCGATCTTCAGGTCCTTGTGCGCCTTGCGCTCGCCGGCCAGCGGCGCCAGTTCGCCCACCAGCGTCTTCACCAGGGTGGACTTGCCCGCGCCGTTGGGGCCGAGCAGGCCAACGCGCTCGCCGGCTTCGAGACGGAAGCGCACGTCGCGCAGGATGACCGTGGCCTCGCGGCTGGGCGCATCGTGGCCAGGCAGATGGTCGTTGCCCTCCTCGCGCGATCCGGCCGGATAGCCGGCAGTCACCTCTTCCAGCTGCAGCATGGAGTCGGGCACGCGATCGGGCCTGGCGAACTGGAAGTGGAACGCGCGCTCGGCACGCACCGCCTCGGTGCCGGCCATTTTTTCCAGCCGCTTCATGCGCGACTGCGCCTGCTTGGCCTTGCTGGCCTTGGCCTTGAAGCGGTCGATGAAGCTCTGCAGATGCGCGCGCTCGGCCTGCTCGCGCTCGTGCGCGATCTGCTGCTGGCGCAGCTGCTCGGCGCGCAGGCGTTCGAATGCGCTGTAGTTGCCGGTGTAGAGCCGCGCGCCACCGTCGACCAGGTGCAGGGTGTGGTCGATCACGCCGTCGAGGAATTCGCGGTCGTGCGAGATGATCAGCAAGGTGCCCTGGTAGCGGCGCAGCCACTCTTCCAGCCACAGCACGGCGTCGAGGTCGAGGTGGTTGGTGGGCTCGTCGAGCAGCAGCAGTTCGGACGGCGCCATCAGCGCACGCGCCAGGTTCAGGCGCACGCGCCAGCCGCCGGAGAACTCCTTCACCGCTCGTTCGTGCGTTTCCGGCGCGAAACCCAGGCCATGCAGCAGCCGGCCGGCGCGGGCGCGGGCGTCGTAGCCGTGCAGCTCCTCGATGCGGTGATGCGCGCGCGCCATCGCCTCGGAGTCGCCGCGTGCCTGCGCGTCGGCTTCGTCACGCAGCGCGGCAGCCAGTTCGACGTCGCCGCCCAAGACGTAGTCGATCGCCGGATCGGGCAGCGCGGGCGTCTCCTGCGCCACCGAAGCCAGCCGCAGCTTCGCCGGCAGGTCGATGTCGCCGGCGTCGGCCTCCACCTGCCCCTGCAGCGCGGCAAACAGGCTGGACTTGCCGCAACCGTTGCGGCCGATCACCCCCAGCCGCCAGCCGCTCTGGATCACCAGGTCGATGTCGGACAGCAGCAGGCGGCTGCCGCGGCGCAGGGCAAAGTGGCGGAACGCGATCATCGGGGCACTTCAGTCAGGGCGATTCGGCCGACCATGATAACGGTTGTGGCGGTCACACCCGGCACGACGGAGCATGGATAGTGGCGGACAGTTCTGCTACAACGGCGCGGCAACGCCACGCGTGGAGAGGGGATCATGATCAAGCATCGTCACAGCCTGCCCTTGCTGGCAGCCATCATCATCGGTTTCGGCAGCCTTGCCGCGCCGCGGACGGCCCACGCCGAGAATCTGCTGATCCATCGCGTACAGCAGGAAAAGGGCATGCACCTGCCCGCACGCGGCCTGAGCATGAGCCAGGTCGAACAGCGCTACGGCGCGCCGGTGCGCAAGCTGGCTCCGCGTGGCGGCGACACGCGCCTGCATCCCGTGATCAACCGCTGGGAGTACTCGAATTTCATCGTGTATTTCCAGGGCAACCGCGTGATCCATTCCGTGCTCAACACCCCGGCCGGCAACAACACCAACCCGTCCGCCGCGAACTGATTGCCGGCATCCCGACGCGGCCCGCGACGACGGGCCGCGTTTCTTGTGCGCGTATCGCTTAAAATGTGCGGCTCCGCGCCGTTCCGGGCGCCATCGACACGCACGAGAATCCCACCATGACCGAATCCCGCTGGCGCCTGCCCGCCGAATGGGAGCCGCAAGCCGCGGTGTTGATCGCCTGGCCGCACGCCGGCACCGACTGGGCCGAGCGCCTGGCCGAGGTGGAAACCACGTATGTCGCCCTGGCCGCAGCGGTCACGTGCTTCCAGGAATTGATCGTGGTGGTGGCCGACGCGGACGTGCATGCGCATGCCGAATCGCTGCTGCGCGCGGCGGGCGTCGACCTCGCACGCATCCGCTTTGTGCCACTGCCGTACGACGACACCTGGCTGCGCGATTCGGGTCCGATCACGCTGACCGACGACGACGGCCATTTTCAGCTCGCCGACTTCCGTTTCACCGGCTGGGGCGGCAAGTTCGGCGCCGAGCGCGACGACGCGCTGATCGCCGGCCTGGTAAGCGCAGGGGTGTTCGGCCAGGCCGGCCATCGGCGCATCGACTGGGCGCTGGAGGGCGGAGGCATCGAAAGCGACGGCGCCGGCACCGTGCTCACCACCTGGAAATGCCTCAACCAGCGCCACCCGGAGCAAAGCCGCACGGCGATGGACGCGATCCTGCTGGACGGCCTACACGCCAACCGCATCCTGTGGCTGGACCACGGCTACCTGGAAGGCGACGACACCGACGCGCACATCGACACGCTGGCCCGCTTCGCGCCCGGCGGACGCATCGTGTACCAGGCCTGCGACGATGCCGGCGACAGGCACCACGACGAACTAACGCGCATGGGCGAGGAACTGGCCGCGCTGCGCACCGCCGATGACCGCCCTTATGCCTTGCACCCGCTACCCTGGGCACGACCCATCATCGACGAAGGCCGCCGCCTCGCCGCCTCGTATGCGAACTACCTGATCGTCAACGGCGCCGTGCTGGTGCCGGCCTATGGCGACGTCGCCGACGACGCGGCTGCACGGGTCATCGCCGCCGCGCATCCGGGCCGCGAAGTGGTGCAGGTGCCGTGCCGCCCGTTGATCTGGCAGAACGGCAGCCTGCACTGCATCACCATGCAGTTGCCGGCCGGGCTGGTTTGAACAGGAGCACCGCCACGATGACCCGCAAGACACTCAAGGTCGCCCTGCTGCAGGAAACCGACCGCGGCAGCCGCGACGCCAATCTCGACGCCGTCGAAGCCGGCCTGCGCGAAGCGGCCAAGGCCGGTGTCGAACTGGTGCTGCTGCAGGAGCTCCACAACGGCCCGTACTTCTGTCAGCACGAATCAGTGGAGCTGTTCGATCTCGCCGAAAGCATCCCGGGCCCCGGCACCGCGCGCATCGGCAAACTGGCCGAGGAGCTGCAGCTGGTGGTGGTGGCCTCGCTGTTCGAGAAGCGCGCGGCCGGGCTGTACCACAACACCGCGGTGGTGTTCGACCGCTCGGCGGCCATCGCCGGCAAGTACCGCAAGATGCACATCCCCGACGACCCGGCGTTCTACGAGAAGTTCTATTTCACGCCGGGCGACCTCGGTTTCGAGCCGATCCAGACCTCGGTAGGCAAGCTGGGCGTGCTGGTGTGTTGGGACCAGTGGTATCCGGAAGCCGCACGCCTGATGGCGCTGGCCGGCGCGGAACTGCTGCTGTATCCCACGGCCATCGGCTGGGATCCCAACGACGCGCAGGGCGAAAAAGACCGCCAGCGCGAAGCCTGGGTGACCGTGCAGCGCGGCCACGCGGTGGCCAACGGCCTGCCGCTGCTGGCCTGCAACCGTACCGGCTACGAAGCCGATCCGAGTGACGTCGGCGCAGGCATCCAGTTCTGGGGCACCAGCTTCGTGGCGGGCCCGCAGGGCGAATTCCTCGCACAGGCCGGCACCGACCGGCGCGAACTGCTGCTCGCCGAGGTCGACATGCAGCGCAGCGAGCACGTGCGGCGTATCTGGCCGTTCCTGCGCGACCGCCGCATCGATGCCTACGGCGACCTGCTCAGGCGCTTCAGGGACTGATGCG
>JAJZET010000225.1 GCA_021805685.1 Pseudomonadota bacterium | reverse complement strand
GGGGCATGACGGTGGTTGGCATCGCGGCGGCTGGGACCATGACGGTTGGCGCCATGGCGGCGACTACCATCGTGGCGGCTACTGGAGCGGTGGCCGCTGGATCGCCGGTGCGATCGTCACCGGTGCGGTCGCCGGCATCATCGGCGACGCGCTGGCGCCGCCGCGTCCGGTCTATTACACCCGCGCGCCGGTCGTCTACGGCCCGCCCACGGTGATCTACGAGGATGCGCCGCCGGTGGTGACCCGCCGCGTGGTCACCCGCACCGTGGTGTATGACAACGGCTACCCCTCGCGTTACGTGCGGGACGACGGTTACGACGACGACGACGGCGATTGATCGACACTGTCGACGCCTACGACAAAGGAGCCCGGCCAAGCGCCGGGCTCCTTTGTTTCCGGGTGGCCTGGTCAAGGCTCGGTGGGCTGGTCCGCGCCACTGCCGCTGCGGCTGGCGTGCGCGCTGAGCCGGTCGAACTCGGCCTTGTCGATCTTGCGTACCGACTGGATCGGGCAGGGTGGCTGGCCCAGTGCGCGCACCGATTCGCCGACCTCGCCGCAGATGCTGAACGGGATCACCGCCTGGTTGGCGGGGTTGGAATGGAACAGCAGGGTGGGCGGCCCGTAGCTGAGGCGCGGGCAGGCGGTTCGCAGCTTTACCAGGTAGCGGTACGGGCCGGTGCGCGCGGTGATCGTGCGGTCGTTGACGAGGTGCCACTCGTTGATGCGGTCGGTGCGCAGGCAATCGGCGACCGGGCGCAACGGGGTATAGGCGGGGGCTTTCGGTTTTGTCTGGGCAGGGGCGGCGCTCGCGGCGACGGCGAGCGTTAGCGTGAACAGTCCGGTCAGGGTGGATTTCATGGAACACCTCATCAGCGGATGTGGCGGAGCGGTGCGTTATGACGGCACCGAGCGTCATCATCGGCCGGCTCGGTACCACGGAAGGTGAACGCTCTCCAGCGTGGCGCTTCTCGGCCGCGCGAAGCCGGCGCCATCCATGGCGCCAGCTCGCTGGAGGCGTGGGTACGAGTCACTTCACCCCGTACAGCGCCTTCACGTCCCGCACCAGGCTCGCCTGGCTGGACGGTCGCGCATAGAACATGTGGCCGCCGGGGTACTCCTTCACCTGCACGCGGGTGGGATCGCCCATTGCCGGCATCTGGTCGACGATCAGCACCGAGGCCATGAACGGGCAGGAGAGGTCGTCCCAGCCGTGACCAATCAGCACGCGCAGGCCCGGATCGTTCGCCACCGCCTCGCGCAGTTGCTTCACTGAGCCGAGCCGGGCGTCATCGTCCTCGTGCCACAGGCGGTTCACCTTGTAGCTCAGCGCGTTGTAGCGACCGTCGTACTTCCAGCCCACGGTCTGGGTGATGAAGTTGACCATCGCGGTGGTGGTGGGGGCGATGATGCCGTTGAGGATGGGGTCGCCGGTTTCCTGGTGCGGCGCATACGGGAACGGGTCCCACGCGGTGACGTTGGAATCGTAGCGGCTGCCCAGCTTGCCTTCGGCGCGGTAGACCTCGCGCAGGTAGGCCTGGGTATCCAGTCGGCCGCCGGAGCGCTTGACGAACGTCGGGTCGAGCCCGGTCAGTTCCGTCACCCTCCTGATCATCGCGGAGGTGGCGGCCGGGTTGCTGCGGCCTTCCATCAGCGTGGTGGCGTAGGTGGTGCGGGTGTAGTCGATGATCGGCTGCATCGCCTGCGCGGTGAGCTTGCCCTCGCGCTCCAGATGCGCGGCGGCGATGGACGGCAGGGTCAGCATCCACGGCAGCGGCGAGACGTTCTCGTCGTCCGACGCGGCTGGATCGAGGTAGGGCGACAGCAGCACCACGCCGTTCATCGCCACGCCGAGCTGGGTCTGCAGGTAGTCGGTGATGCGTGGGCCGCGGAAGCCACCGTAGCTCTCGCCCACCAGGTACTTGCGCGACTCCATGCGGCCATTCTTCACCAGCCAGTCGTAGATGATGCGCGAGAGGTAATGGATGTCGCTGTCGGTGCTGTAGAAGTCCTTGGTGGCCTGCTTGTCATCGACCAGGGCGCGGCTGAAGCCGGTGCCCACCGGGTCGATGAACACCAGGTCGGTGAAGCCCAGCCAGGTGCCGGGGTTGTCGTGCAGCACGGCCGGTTCGGAGGGGTGGTCGCCTTCCACGCCGAAGTCCACCTTCTTCGGGCCGATGGCGCCGAGGTTGAGGTAGACCGATGAAGCGCCGGGCCCGCCGTTCACCGCGAAGGTCACCGGGCGGTTCCTGCCCGGCATGGTGTAGGCGGTGAACATCACCTGCGCAATCACCTTGCCCGTCTCGTCGCGCACCGGCAGCGTACCCACCGTGACGGTGTATTTGAGCGTGTGGCCGTCCACGGTGGTGGACTGCATAACATGGGCGTCGGCAGGGAAGGGCGGCAGGTGGAAGCCGTCGCTGGCGCCGGGAGCCCCCGCCGCGGCCGGCGGCTTGCTTTCGGCAGCCAGCGCCGAATGGTGGAATCCGGCCAGCAGCAGGGCTGCCAGCAGGCTCGTTTGCAGCGGCTTGCGCACGGGTGTGTCCTCGCGTCGGTAAAACCCCTAGCCTAGCGAGCCGCCGTGCAGTGCAACCGTGCCTGATGGCATGGATGGCGGAGTCGGAGGCGCCGCATGCCTGCTGCCCGCAGGGGGAGGCGGCATCGCGGAAGCCGTCGGTGATCATGGGCCCAGACCGTGCCATGCTTGCGCCGTCGTTTCGGAGCGACTTGGGCGATGGAAGGGCGTCGCGGCAGGGGCGACGGGCGTTGCGCGAATTCGTGGGAGGGTGGATGGCCTGGCTTTCCGGCGGCATCAGGGCGTGGTTCGCGTGGGCAGGCCTCGCCGTCTGCGTGTGCTGCCGGGCCGCCTTCGCTGCGGCGCCCGCGGCCGATCCGGAAGTCCTGATCAGCCAGTTGTATCGGCTGCAAGTCACCGATCACGCGCGTTCCCTGCAGGTGCTGGCCAAGCTCAATCGGGAGGAGGGCCGCCTGACGCCGGCGCAGGAGTGGCAGAGGCGCTATCTCAATGCCTGGGAGGCGATGTACCAGGGCGACTACGCCCGGTCGGAGGCCATGCTCGACGACATCATCGAGCACTCCGGCAATAGTCACCTGGTCAACCACGCATCGGCCATGCTGCTGAGCCAGCTCACGGCCAGCCAGCATTACACCGAGGCCTTCGAACTGGCCAATCGCATCGCGGCGCGCCTGCCCCGGGTCACCGATGCCAAGGACCGCCTGCTGCTGCTCTCCAACCTGTCGCAACTGATGGGGCACGCCGGCCAGACCGACCTGGCCGTGCGCTACGCGCGCATGGCGATCGCGGCCGTGCCGGCCGGGCAGAGCCCGTGCTATCCCGCGTCCATCCTGGTCGAGGCGCTTTACTACGGCAAAAAGCTCGCATCCGGCAGCCCGGAATTGCGCCAGGCCATCGACGACTGCCCGGCGGACCGGCAGCCGTTGTTCAACAGCAACCTGCAATTCATGTTCGTGGAGCAACTTCTGCACGAGGGACGGCCGCGCAAGGCGCTGGCCATGCTTGAGCGGATGCGGCCGCGCATCGAGGCCAATGGGTATGTCCCCGCCAGGCTCTCGATGCTGGTGGACGAGGCATCGGCGCTGGCTGCCCTGGGCCGGGATGCCGCCGCCAGGCGGCTGGCCCTGGCCGTGGTCGCGGCAGGAAAGCCGGGCGAGATCGATCTATGGCTGCGACAAGCCTACGAGGTGCTTTACCGCGTCGACAAAAGAGGCGGCGACGCTAGTGCCGCGCTCGGTTACTACGAAAAATATGCGGCGCTGGACCAGGCTTACCTCGACGACATCCATGCACGCGCCATGGCCTATGAGACGGTGCAACAGCACGTGCTGGCGCAGAAGCTGGAAACCGAGAAACTGAGCCGGCAGAACGCGAAGCTGCGCGCGCGACAGGCGCTGGATGCCGAGACAGCCAAAGCCAACCGGCTGCAGCGCGTGCTGCTGCTCGTGGTGTTGTGCCTCGGTGCGCTGTGGATGCTGCGGCTCAAGCGTTCGCAGCTGCGCTTCAAGCGGCTGTCCCGCCTCGACGGCCTGACCGCCATCGCCAATCGCCAGCACTTCATGGCCGAGGCCGAGCGCATGCTGGGCCAACTGGAGAAGCGCAAGGGGGCGGCCTGCGTGGTCATCATCGATCTGGACCACTTCAAGCGCATCAACGATACGCACGGCCACGCGATGGGCGACGAAGCGCTGCGCCGCATGGTCGCCGCGTGCAACAAACACCTGCGTGATGCCGACCTGTTCGGTCGCCTCGGCGGAGAGGAGTTCGGCATCCTGCTGG
>JAJZET010000178.1 GCA_021805685.1 Pseudomonadota bacterium | reverse complement strand
CGAACTAGCATGACGGCTCCTCAAGTCACCGCGAGCGCACCACCATGGACATCAGCATCCACGCCAGTTTCCTGCCGCACAGCGATCCGGACGCCTCGCTGGCGTTCTACCGCGACACCCTCGGCTTCGAGGTGCGCAACGACGTGGGCTACCAAGGCATGCGCTGGATCACCGTCGGGCCGGTTGGCCAGCCCGCTACCGCCATCGTGCTGTATCCGCCCAACGCCAGCCCCGGCGTCACCGACGACGAGAAGCGCACCATCGCCGAGATGATGGCCAAGGGCACCTACGCGACGATGCTGCTGGCCACGGCCGATCTCGACGCGGCGTTCGGGAAGATCCAGGCCAGCGGCGCCGAGATCGTCGAGGAACCGACCATGCAGCCCTACGGCGTGCGCGACTGCGCCATCCGCGACCCGGCCGGCAACCTGCTGCGCGTGCAGGAACGCCGCTGAGCTTTCGATATCGCCCGATGCCCAGGAGTTTGTGATGAGTCCGGTTGCCAGCAAAGTTGCGAAGAAGACCACCCGCGTAGCCGCTCCTTCGTCCGGCAAGGCGGCCACCTTCAGCGCCGAGGAAAAGGCCGCGATGAAGGCGTATGCGCAGGAACTGAAGGCGCAGGCCCGCGCGGACCGGACCCGCCAGGATGGCGAGCGCGAGGTACTGGCGGCGATCGCCAGGATGGCGGCTTCCGATCGCGCCATGGCCGAGCGGGTGCATGCCCTGGTCAAGGCCCATGCCCCGCTGCTGGTGCCGAGGACCTGGTACGGCATGCCCGCGTATTCCAGCGACGACAGGGTCGTCTGCTTCTTCAAGGACGCGCAGAAGTTCAAGGACCGCTATGCCACCCTGGGCTTCAACGACAGCGCCGCGCTTGACGACGGTGCCATGTGGCCCACCGCGTTCGCGCTAAAGGCCATCGACGCCGCGGTGGAGAAGCGCATCGCAGCGCTGCTGAAGAAAGCGGTGGGCTGAGGCGTCGCCAGCGGTTACGATCCGGTGCTTCCCTGCCGACCGAGGCCGTTCGCCATGCGCAAGATCGTTCCGGGTTCCTGTTGTGCGTTGCTGGGTATGGCGCTGGCCTTGTCCGCGTCGGGCGGCATGGCCGCGGATGCGCCGCCGCCCATGGCGAAAGTCGCCGACGGCATGCTGTCCGGCATCCACGACGCCAAGGCCGGCCTGGACGAGTTCAAGGGCATTCCCTACGCCGCGCCGCCGGTGGGCGCCTTGCGCTGGAAGCCGCCGCAACCGGCGGCCGCGTGGCACGGTGTGCGCGCGGCCGACCGCTTCGGCCCGCGCTGCATGCAGCGGCCGCTGTATGGCGACATGGTGTTCCGTTCCAACGGCATGAGCGAGGACTGCCTCTACCTCAACGTGTGGACGCCGGCGCATCACGCCAAAGGCAAGTTGCCGGTGCTGGTGTACTTCTACGGCGGCAGCATGCTGGCGGGCGACGGCTCGGAGCCGCGCTACGACGGCGCCAGCCTGGCGCAACGCGGCATCGTCACCGTCACGGTGAACTACCGCCTCGACGTGTTCGGCCTGCTTGCCTTGCCCGCGCTGGCCGCCGAGTCGCCGCAGCATGCCGCCGGCAACTACAGCCTGCTCGACATGACGGCCGCGCTGCAGTGGGTACGCAACAACATCGCCGCGTTCGGCGGCGACCCGGCGCAGGTCACCATCGGAGGTGAGTCGGCGGGTTCGATGGCGGTCTCGGCGCTGATGGCCTCGCCGCTGTCGAAAGGGCTGATGCAGCGCGCGATCGGCGAGAGCGGCGGCCTGCTGGGCAATCTCAAGCCGGAGCCGTTCGCGCGGGCCGAGCAGCGCGGCGAGAATTTCATGCGCAAGGTCGGCGCCCGCTCGCTGGCCGAGCTGCGCGCGATGCCGGCGGCCGAGCTGCTCAAGGCGCTGGGCAACTCGGACAGCGACAGCTTCAACCCGACCATCGACGGCTATTTCCTGCCACGTTCGCCCGGCGCCATCTACGCTGGCGGCGACCAGGCGCACATCCCGCTGCTGGTCGGCTCGAACTCGCAGGAGGGCTATTACGCGGCCCTGCTCGGCGGGCAGGCGCCCACGCCGGCCAATTACCGCGCCGCGGTGCTGAAGATGTTCGGCGCGGCGCACCTGGACGCAGCGCTCAAGCTCTACCCGGGCAACGACGAGGCCGAAGTGAAGTCCTCCGGCACCGCGCTGTCCGGCGACCAGTTCATCGCGTTCTCCACCTGGCGCTGGATGGACTGGCAGCATCGCACCGGCCACGCGCCGGTCTACTACTACTACTTCGAGCAGCCGCGCCCGGCCAAGCGCGACGGCAGCGCCGGCCCGGGCACCGGTGCGGTGCACAGCGGCGAGATCGAGTACGCGCTGGGCAACCTGGACGGCAACAAGGTCTATGCGTGGACGCCCACCGACCGCCGGGTCTCCGCCACGATGGAGGGCTACTGGGCCAACTTCATCAAGACCGGCAACCCCAACGGCGCAGGGCTGCCGCATTGGCCCGCCGTGGCGGAGAAGGACGCTGGCCTGCTGCGCCAGGTCATCGGTGCGGACACGCACAGCGTCGTCGACCGTAAGGCAGCACGCTACGAGTTCCTGCAGCAGGTGGAGCCCGACGCGCACCTGTGACGCTCAACGCCGTGTGGCGAGCACCCCGTCCAGCGCAAGCCGGGCTTCGAACCCGGCCTGCTCCAGCCGCTTCGCCACTTCGCGCGGCACGTCGCGGCCGCTGGTGAGCTTGTTCGGGCTGCCGGTGTAGTGGAACAGCCGGCCGCCGCGCCGCAGCACGCGTGCCAGTTCGCGGTAGAACGCCAGCGCATACAGCTCGCCGGCGATGCCGAAGCGCGGCGGGTCGTGCAGCAGCGCGTCGACCGAGGCGTCGCCCACCTGCGCGATGGCCTGCGCCACGTCGGCATGCGCAAGGCGCAGGCGTCCGCCGCTGGAGGGCGCGTCGGGATCCGGCGACCACGGGTTGAGCGTGCGCAGCCACAGCACGTCGGGGTTCTTCTCGAAGGAGTGGATGCGCGTCGCGCCGGCTTCGAGGCAGCAGGCGGCGAAGTAGCCAAGCCCGCCGCAGCTGTCCAGCACCACCTTGCCGCGCGGCTCGACCAGCGCCACCTTGCGCCGCGCGTCGTCCAGCGGCGATGCCTTCGCGGTGGGCAGCATCTTGATGCCGTCGATCTCGAAGGTGGGCACGTCCCATTCGGTCGGCACCAGCTTGATCAGCGAGCCGGAGAAGCGCGCCACCGGGGCGAAGCCTTCGCCGTCCCAGTAGTGGATCGCTCGTTCCTTGGGAGCGGCAGGCCAGGGGTAGCGCTCGCCGCGCCATTGCCAGCCGTCCGCCTGCAGCATCGCGACATCGGTGCTGCGGCCCAGGTCCAGCGAGCCGTGCCACTCGGCCGCGCCGGCATCGCGCGCGGCGAGCAGCGCCTCGGTGTTGGCGCGGGTGAGCAAGGGGCCGGTGTAGTGCGGCAAGGCGGGAATCCATGATGGGCGGTCGCGCATCGTAGCGCAGGCGTCACGCCTGCCGGTGTCGCGGTTCTTTCCGCTTTCCTCACGGCGGTGGGCCCATAGTCGGCGGACTGCGGCGCAAGCCGCGTCACCCGGAGCCGGTGCCATGACGAAACGTTTCCATCCTGTCTTGCCTTGCTTGTTGCTGGTGCTTGCGTTGCCGCTGGCGGCGCGGGCCGCGGATCCGCACAGTGCGGCATCGAAACAGATCGCGACGGCTGCCGCTCATGCCGGCATGGCGATGGGGGCGGCGGATCTCGCGACGGCGCACGCGCACCTGCATCACGTGGTGAATTGCCTGGTCGGGCCGTCGGGCAAGGGCTTCGATGCCAAGGCGGGCGATCCCTGCAAGGGCATGGGCCATGGGGCCATCGCGGATGCCAAGGGCGACACCGCGACCGTCGATCGCCTGCATGTGGCGCTGGGGCAGGCCGAGCGAGGCCTGAAGGAGCGCACGCTGGATGCCGCACACGCCGATGCGAAACAGGTCATGGAAACCCTGCAGGCGAAGTAGCCGCGGGTGCCGCGCAAGCGCCGATTCCGCGCCGGGCGGACTCGGCCGCGCCACGCGCGGCGGACGCATGCGACCCGGCGGACCTCACTTCACCGACGGAGCAGCCAAGCATGAGCACGATCAAGGTGGCGGTACTGGTGGGCAGCCTGCGCAAGGAGTCGCTCAACCGACGGCTGGCGAAGGCCATAGAGCGGCTGGCGCCGCCGGACTTCGCCTTCGAGCACGTGCGGATCGACGACCTGCCGCTGTACAACCAGGACTTCGATGCCGACTACCCGGACGCGGCGAAACGCCTCAAACGGCAAA
>JAJZET010000080.1 GCA_021805685.1 Pseudomonadota bacterium | reverse complement strand
CACTTCCTCGGAGATCACCTGGCCGTTGGTGAGGATGGCCATGTCTTCCAGCATCGCCTTGCGACGGTCACCGAAGCCCGGCGCCTTCACGGCGGCGACCTTGACGATGCCGCGGATGGTGTTGACCACCAGGGTCGCCAGCGCCTCGCCTTCCACTTCCTCGGCGACGATCAGCAGCGGCTTGCCGGCCTTGGCCACGCCTTCGAGCACCGGCAGCAGCTCGCGCACGTTGGAGATCTTCTTGTCGTACAGCAGGATGAACGGGTCTTCCAGCTCGACCTGCTGGCTCTGCTGGTTGTTGATGAAGTACGGCGACAGGTAGCCGCGGTCGAACTGCATGCCCTCGACCACGTCCAGCTCGTTCTCCAGGCCCGAGCCTTCCTCGACGGTGATCACGCCTTCCTTGCCGACCTTCTTCATCGCGGTGGCGATGATGTCGCCGATGGCGCTGTCGGAGTTGGCGGAGATCGTGCCGACCTGGGCGATCGCCTTGTCGTCGGCGGTGGGCTTGCTGAGGTTCTTCAGCTCGGCCACGGCGGCGATCACGGCCTTGTCGATGCCGCGCTTCAGGTCCATCGGGTTGATGCCGGCGGCGACGGCCTTCATGCCCTCGCGAATGAACGCCTGCGCCAGCACGGTGGCGGTGGTGGTGCCGTCGCCGGCGTTGTCGGAGGTCTTCGAGGCGGCTTCCTTGACGATCTGCGCGCCCATGTTCTCGTAGGCGTCGGCCAGCTCGATTTCCTTCGCCACGGACACGCCGTCCTTGGTGACGGTCGGGGCGCCGAAGCTCTTCTGCAGCACCACGTTGCGACCCTTCGGGCCCAGCGTGACCTTGACGGCGTTGGCGAGCGTGTTCACACCCTTCAGGATGCGCGAGCGGGCGTCTTCGCCGAAACGTACTTCTTTAGCGGCCATAAAATTTTTCCTTGAAAAATTTTGAAATTAGGTAAGGGAGGTATGCAGCAGGAACCCGAGCCCTATGGGAGGCGCGCTTTGGCGCACTTCAGACCATCGCCCGGGCCGGGGGCTCAGCCCTCGATCACCGCCACGATGTCGTCTTCCTTCAGGAAGACCAGCTCTTCGCCGTCGATCTTGATTTCCTGGCCGGCGTACTTGCCGAACAGCACCACGTCGCCTTCCTTCAGCGACATCGGACGGACGTTGCCGTCTTCCAGGATGCGGCCGGTACCGGCGGCGATCACCTTGCCGCGGGTGGGCTTCTCGGTGGCGCTGTCGGGGATGACGATGCCGCCGGCGGAGACGCGCTCCTCTTCCAGGCGCTTGACGATGACGCGGTCGTGCAGCGGACGCAGTTTGCTCATGGGTGGCTCCCAAGCTTGGGTGATGGAAAAGGTTGAGGACTGACAGGCCGACCCGCGGGTCGCTGTTAGCACTCGTCAATGATGAGTGCCAATTCTGGCGATTCAAGCCCCTCCACCGCAAGTGATGGCGAGCCCGGCCCGACGGGTTCCAGCCCTGGCGCGCCGAATGGGGTGGCCATGCGCGGGTTTCAAGAGGCCTCTGCTACCTTGGATCGCCCGATCCGCGTACCGCCGCCATGCCCGACCCCGCCGTCCTGCTTTGCCTGTGCACCTGCCCCGATGCCGCCAGCGCGCAGAAGCTGGCGGAGACGCTGGTGGGCGAGCGGCTGGCCGCCTGCGTCAACCGCCTGCCGGGCGTGCTCTCCACCTATCGCTGGGAGGGACGGGTGCACACCGATGGCGAGGAGTTGCTGCTGATCAAGACCACGGACGCGCGCCTCGAGGCGCTCAAGGCAAGGCTGCTGGAACTGCACCCCTACGAGTTGCCCGAGCTGATCGCACTGCCGGTGGAACTCGGCCACGCCGCCTATCTGCAGTGGGTGCGCAGCATGACGCAACACTGCTGACAGCTTTTGTCAGTGGCACTACGGCAAACTGCGCCGCCCGCCCCTGCCGCCCGACCAAGATGAAGAAGATCGACTACGCCGTGCTGTTGTCGCTGGGCGCCCTGTGGGGCGGCTCGTTCCTGTTCATGCGGATGGGCGCCGGCGCCTTCGGCGCGTTGCCGCTGGCCGGTCTGCGCGCGATCGGCGCAGCGCTGTGCTTCCTGCCTCTGCTGGCCTCGCGCCAGCGCCTGGCCGAGTGGCGCGCGCACTGGCGGCCAATCGCGGTGGTCGGGCTGACCAACTCGGCGCTGCCTTTCCTGCTGTTCACCTTCGCCACGCGCAGCCTGCCGGCCGGGCTGGCCTCGATCATCGACGGCATGACGCCGATGTTCGCCGCCCTGGTCGGCTGGCTCTGGCTGGGCCAGCGACTGGATGCCTGGCGCGGCGCCGGCCTGGCGCTCGGTTTCGCCGGCGTGCTGTGGCTGGCCGAGGGCAGCCTCGCGCTGGGGCCGGGCGCCGGCCTGGCGCTGCTCGCCGGCGTGGCCGCCACCGCGCTGTACGGCTACGTGGTGCATTACACGCACCTGCGCCTGGCCGGCGTGACGCCGCTGGTGGTCACCGTGGGCAGCCACATGGTGGCGGCACTGCTGCTGTTGCCGCCGACCCTGCTTTTCTGGCCGGCCCGGACACCGCCGATGCAAGCCTGGCTGGCCGCGGCCGGGCTGGCCGTACTGTGCACGGCGCTGGCCTACGTGCTGTTCTTCTGGGTGCTGGCACGGGTCGGCGCAGCGCGGATCATGGTGATCCCCTACCTGATCCCCGCGTTTGGCGTGCTCTGGGGCGCCCTATTGCTCGGCGAACAGGTGAGTACCCGCATGCTCGGCGGCTGCGCAGTGATCTTGCTGGGCACCGCGCTCACCACCGGCTCGATCCATGCGCGGCGCAAGCTGCCGCCGCTGGCCGTCGGAGAGACCTGAAGTCCGCGCCGGCGTGGCCGGGGCAGCATGCTCCATAATGATTCCCCCGCCGCAGCACTGGAATCGCGATGCGCCTCGCCATCGGCCGAATGGCCAACCGCCTGCCAGCACTGGCCTTTCTGCTGGCCGTCCTGTGCGGCATGCCGGCATCCGCCGTCCGGGCGCAGACGCAGGACGGCAACATCCTGCCGGTGACCGAGGCCTACCGGCTCAGCGCCGACGCCGGCACGCCCGGCGTGCTCAAGCTGCACTGGACCATCGCGCCCCACTACTACCTCTACCGCGGCCGCATGAAGTTCACCGCCGGCCCGGGCATCACCCTGGGCGAGGCGCAACTGCCGCCCGGCGAAAAGCACGTCGACCCGTACATCGGCCCGGTGGAGACCTATCACCACAGCGTCGATGCCAGCATTCCGTACACCGTGGCCGCGGGTACCCAGCGCCTGCGGCTGAGCGTGCAATATCAGGGCTGCCACGAGGTGGAGCCGAAGATCTGTTACCCGCCGCACACCGAGCAGCTCGACCTGCCGCTGCCGACATCGGCGGCCGCGCCGTCGCCGGCCGCCGGAAATGCGCTGGGCAATGCCCTGCAGCGGCTCGACGGGGGCGCAATCGGCGCGCCGTCCGCGCCGTTGCCGCAGGAACAGGCCTTCCGGTTCTCCGCGCTCGCGCAGGACGCCCATCACCTGCTGCTGCGCTGGACGATGCCGAAGGGTTACTACGTCTATCGCAACCACATCACGCTCAGGCTCAAGGACGCAGGCAACCTCAAGCTGGGTACGCCGGCCTGGCCGGCCGGCGGCGTGCAGCATCCCGACGCGCAATTCGGCACGGTCACGGTGTACTTCGGCGACCTCGAACTGCCGGTGGCACTCGAAGGCGACACCGCAGGCCGCAGGCAGGTCACCCTGGAAGCCAGCTTCCTGGGCTGCCAGGACGGCGGCGTGTGCTACCCGTTGATGACCCGCGACGCCACCATCGACCTTTCCGGCGGCGCGACGGCCCAAGGCGTAGCCGCCGCCGCGGACGTCGCGGCCCATGGCGATCCGCTGCATACCGGCCTGCTCGCCGCCTTGCTGCTGGCGCTCGGCGGGGGCCTGATACTCAACCTGATGCCCTGCGTGCTGCCGGTGCTCTCGCTCAAGGCGGTGAGCCTGCTGGAAAGCAGCGAGAGCGCTGCACACCGGCGTCGCCACGCCCTCGCCTATACCGCTGGCGTGCTGGCGAGCTTCGTGGCACTGGGCGCCGGCATCGTCGCCCTGCGTTCGGCCGGCCATGCGCTGGGATGGGGCGCGCAGCTGCAGCAGCCGCTGCTGGTCGCGGCGCTGGCCTGCGTGATTTTCGCCCTGGGTCTGTCGATGTCGGGCGTGGCGCAGTTCGGCGCGTCGCTGGGCAACGTCGGCGGATCGCTGGCGAACCAGGGCGGCCTGGTCGGCGACTTTTTCACCGGGGTGCTGGCCGTGGTGGTGGCCAGCCCCTGCACGGCGCCCTACATGGGCAGCGCGCTGGCCTACGCCTTTGCCGCGCCG
>JAJZET010000239.1 GCA_021805685.1 Pseudomonadota bacterium | reverse complement strand
TGTCCAGCGGCGCCGACACGCCGTCGCACCTGCTCGATGCGCTGCGCTTCGGCCACTGGGCCATCGTTTCCGGCTTCGCCGCGCGCGTGCGCGAGTGGCCGCAGGCGCAGCTTGCCCAGCTTTATCTTGACCTAGCCCAGCCCGGCCTGGGCCAGGCGCGACGCTGGTTGCTGGATCACGGCCTGGCCGCCGAGGCGCGCCTGGCCGCGCAACAGCCCGACGACGAGCATGGTGACGAAGTCGCCGACGACGGCGAGCGCGCCGCGCTGCCGCCGCTGGGGCGCCGCCTGTTCGATGCCTTGCTGCTGCAGCTTCCTGCTTCCACCGAGGCCGTCGAGGACCTGCTGCAGGCCGGCGCCACGCCCGCCGGCGCCGGCCTGCTCGCGCAGGCGCTGCAACGCCTCGGTGGCTCTGCGCAGGGTGTGGCCTTGCCGCTGGCGCTGCTGGAACGCGGCGCCGATCCGTTCGGCCCCGATGCGCGCGAGCGCACGCCGCTGCACCTCGCCGCGGTGAACGGCCAAACGGAGTTGCTGCACGCGCTGCTGGCACGCGGCTGCAATCCGAACGCCCGCGATCGCGACGGCCGCACGCCGCTGTTCGCCGCACTGGAACACGGCGAAGCCGCGCTGCCGCTGGTGCGCACGCTGATTGCCCACGGCGCCGACGCCGAGTCCAGCGACGCCAGCGGCGAGACACCGCTGGGCCTGGCGCTGGAGCACCCGGCTGTCGAGCGCTGGCTGAACTGGGACCGCTGGCCGCGCCCGCGCCGTCCATTGCGCGCCGACGACCTGCCCACGGCGGCGCAGGCCGGTGCGCTGGTCGCCGTGCAGCGATTGCTGGAACTGGGCTTTGCCGTCGACACCGTCGACGCGCACGGCGCCAGCGCGCTGCTGCACGCCTGCGGCGCGGGCCATCGCGAGATCGCCGCCTGCCTGCTCGAATCCGGAGCCGATACCGCGCTGGCTGCCGCCAACGGCATCACCCCGCTGGCCGCCGCGGTGGCCGGCGGTCGCGAGAGCACGGTGACGCTGCTCTTGGCGCACAAGGCCGAGATCGACCAGCGCCTGCCGAACCAGAGCACCGCGTTGATGGTGGCCGCCGCGATGGGTCGCCCCGAACTGGTCGAGGCGCTGCTCGCTGCCGGCGCCGCGGTCGATGCCGTGGATGCGCACGGCCACAGCGCGCTGCATGCGGCCGCGCAGTTCGGCTTCGAGCACAACGACAGCCTGCGCGCACGCCGCCTGCTTGACGCGCTGCTCCGGCACGGCGCCGCCGTGAACCGCCCCGACGGCGAAGGCAAGACCGCGCTGCTGCTGCTGCTCGGCGGATCGCAGCGCCCCGGCAGCGAATGCGACGCCACCCATCTCGGCGCACTGGTTCCCGTGCTGCTGGAAGCCGGTGCCGACGTGGCGCACGCCGACCAGCGCGGAGTCACCGCCCTGCACGCCTGCGCCATGCATGCCCTGCTCGCGCCCGCGCGCGTGTTGCTGTCGCGCGGTGCCGACCGCGCTGCCAGCGATGCCTTCGGCCGCACCGCCGCCGACGTGGCCCGCCAGCTCGGCTACGTGGACATCGCCCACGAACTGGCCGTGCGCAGCAGCGCCATCCCCAGCGTACGGCAGACCCTGCGGCAGCCGGCGCAACCGGCGGAGTGAGCGCTGCGGTTCGCTGAACCGCCCGCCACCCCGGCGCAGGCCGGGGTGGCGGGCGGCGAACCGGCTTACGGTTGTTCCGGCGCGGCCGCGCTCACTTCTCCTCGGCCAGCGGCTTGTCCGCATCCCGCTCGCGCGCCTCGCGCGCCCGCGGCTCGCTGTCCGCCTCGAACAGCTTTTCGAGTTCGGCCAGCGCCTCCTTGGTGGTCTGCACCAGCTTGGCCTCGTCGTCGTAGACCAGGTATTGCGCCTTGATCAGCTCGGCGTCCTGGCGACGGAAGCGCTCCACGCGGTCGGCCGCGCGCTCCGGCGTCATGCCCAGCGCGACCAGCGCCTGCTTGCTCATCTTGAGGCTGGAATAGAGCGTCTCACGGACCGGTTCGTCCACGCCGAGGTCCATCAGTCGCCAGACGTGCTGACGGTTGCGCGCACGCGCCACGATCTTGAGGTGCGGATACATGCGCTTCACCACGCGCGCCACGTGCAAGCTGGATTCGGGATCGTCGCTGGCCAGCACGAACACCTCGGCCTTGTCCGCCTGCGCCGCCCGCAGCAGCTCGGGCCGTGCGGGGTCGCCGTAGAAGATGTCGTTCCAGCCGCCGAAGCGGCGCACCAGATCCATCTGCTCGACCGAGTGGTCGAGCGCCACGAACGGGATGCCCTCGGCGCGCAGGATGCGCGCCACGATCTGCCCCATGCGGCCATAGCCGGCGAGGATGACGCGCGGCGAGTGCGCCACGATGGTGTCGAAATCGCGCGCCGGCTTGCGCACCTTGCGCGCGCCCAAAAGCTTCGCGAGCGCGGCTACCAGCAGCGGCGTCAGCGCCATCGACAGGGTGATCGCCAGCACCAGCAGGTTGTGCTGGCGCGCGCTGATGAGTCCCTTTTCGTCGGCCAGCTTGAGCACCACGAAGGCGAACTCGCCGCCGCAGGCCAGCAGCGCCGCAAGGCGCAGCGCGTCGCCGCGCTCCAGCGCGCCGACGATGCGCCCCAGCGGCCACAGCAACGCTCCCTTCAGCAGCAGCAGCGCGGCCACCAGCCCCAGTACCAGCCACGGCTCGCGCAGCAACAGCGAGACGTCCATGGCCATGCCCACGCTGATGAAGAACAGTCCAAGCAGCAGCCCCTTGAACGGCTCGATGTTGGATTCCAGTTCGTGGCGGTATTCCGAATCGGCCAGCAGCACGCCGGCCAGGAAGGCGCCCAGCGTCACCGACAAACCGGTCACCTCCATCAGCAGCGCCACGCCCATCACCACCAGCAGCGCAGTGGCGGTGGACACCTCCACGGCGTCCGCCTTCGCCACGAAGCGGAACACCGGCCGCAGCAGATAACGGCCACCCACGATCACCGCCACGATCACGCCCACCGCGCGCAACGCGCCGAGCAGGTCGAAGCCGTGGCTGCCCGTACTGGCGAGGAACGGCACCGCCGCGATCAGCGGGATCGCCGCGAGATCCTGGAACAACAGGATCGCGAACGCCTGCCGCCCGTAGGCCGTGCCGGTCTCCTTGCGCTCGCCCAGGATCTGCAAACCGAACGCGGTGGACGACAGGGCCAGGCTGCCGCCCACGACCAGCGCCGCACCCGGCGTGAAGCCCAGCAGCCACCACACGATCGTGCCGATCACCGCACTGGTCGCCAGCACCTGCAGCAGGCCGGTGCCGAACACCGGGCGCCGCATCACCCACAGGCGCTGCGGCGAGAGCTCCAGGCCGATCACGAACAGCATCAGCACCACGCCGAATTCGGAGATCGCCGCGATGCCGCCATTGTCGGCCACCAGGCGCAGCGCCTGCGGCCCGATCGCGACGCCGGCCAGCAGGTAGCCGAGCACCGCGCCCAGCTTGAAGCGCTTGGTCAGCGGCACCGCAATCACCGTGGCCAGCAGGAACACCACGGCCACCTGCAGGAAATGATGGCTGTCCACGCGCGCTCCGATCCGTTGGCGAGACCCGATTATTCCACGCGACCGCGTTCACCGGCGGTGCTGCCACGCCAGGCCGCGGCATGGGATCATCCCGGCCATGAAAACCCTCGCCGCCATCGCCGCACTCGCCATCGCCCTTGTCGCCCCGTTGCACGCGCAAGGCAACATCCCCGTCTACGGCTACCGCGTGGTGCGCAGTTACCCGCACGATACCCGCGCCTTCACCGAAGGCCTGCTTTACCTGCACGGCTACCTGTACGAGAGCACCGGGCAGGTCGGCAGCTCCACCGTGCGCAAGGTGGATCTGCGCACCGGCAAGGTGCTGCAGTCGGCGCCCACGCCGTGGCCGGACTACGGCGAAGGCATCGCGGTGTGGAAGGACAAGCTGATCCAGCTCAGCTGGCAGAACCACGAGGGCTTCGTCTACGACCTCGCCACGCTGAAGCCGCAGGCACGCTTTCCCTATCCCGGCGAAGGCTGGGCGCTCACCACGGATGGCAAACGGCTCTACATGAGCGACGGCACGCCAACCATCCGCATCCTCGATCCGGACACGCTCAAGCAAGTGGGTGGCATCAACGTGACCGCCGACGGCAAGCCGCTCGCGAACATTAACGAACTGGAATGGGTGAAGGGCCAGATCTACGCCAACGTGTGGCTCACCACGCGCATCGCACGCATCGACCCGGCCAGCGGCAAGGTGGTGGGCTGGATCGACCTCGCCGGCCTCGTGCCGCCGGCCGACACGCTGGCCGACCCCGTCAACGACGTGCTCAACGGCATCGCCTACGACGCTAAG
>JAJZET010000256.1 GCA_021805685.1 Pseudomonadota bacterium | reverse complement strand
TGATGTGTAAAGCGCATTCGTAATGCGTAGGTCGCAGGTTCGACTCCTGTTTCCGGCACCATACAGCCGTATAGCGGTACCCAGAGAAGGCCGGAACGCCCAGCAAGATCGGGCCCGGCCTTTTTTGTGCGCCTGCGCCGAACGCGGGAACTACGGGGCGCTGCTACCGGCACGGGCTGCGGATCGCATGGACCGATGGCCTGGCACAGCCGGGCCATCGGCGCGATGCGCTCAGGTCCGCCGCAGGTGGCGCAGGTGGCGCCAGACGTACCAGCCGGCGAACAGCAGCACGGCGATGCCGATCGCGGTGTCGAAGCGGTGGAAGTACACGCCCAGCGTGTCCCAGTGCTCGCCCAGCCGCAGGCCGATCCAGGCCAGGCCCCAGCACCAGATCAGCGAGCCGAGGAAGGTGTAGAGGCTGAAGCGCCACAGCGGCATCCGCGCGACGCCCGCCGGGAAGGCGATGAAGGTGCGGATGACCGGCAACAGGCGGCCGACGAAAATGGTGAGCTCGCCGTGGCGGCGGAACCAGCGGTCGGCCAGGTCGAGGTCGTGGTGGGAGATCAGCACGTACTTGCCGTAGCGCTCGATCAGCGGCCGCCCGCCCCAGGCGCCCACCGCATAGGCCACCCAGGAGCCGAGCACGCAGCCGACCGCGCCCGCCACCGCCACCAGCCACAGCGCGAGCGTGCCCTTGTAAACCAGGTAGCCGGAGAACGGCATGATGACTTCGGAGGGCAGCGGGATGCAGGCGCTCTCGATGCCCATCAGCAGCACGATGCCGGCGTACTGCATCCGCGAGATCACTGCAATCACGAAGCCTGCGATCAGGCCGATCAATTTGGCGAACATGCAATACGGAATCCGACAAGGCAGGTTGGCGATGGTAGCGCGTGCCCGGCATCGACGGATCGCGCTGGGCGATCCGGCGCCTGTGCGGCCGACCGCTTGCCGCGCGTCCTCGCCGGGACGCTGGGGCTCAGCTGGCCGGCAGGCTGCTGCCTGACAGGCGCAGCTCCTTCGGCAACGCGAAGGTGATGGTTTCCGGTTCGCCGTCCAGCTCGCTCACCGCGCCGGCGCCCCAGGATTGCAGGCGGGCGATCACGTCACGCACCAGCTTCTCCGGGGCGGAGGCGCCGGCAGTGAGGCCGATGCGCTTCACGCCGTCTAGCCATGTGCGTTCGATGTGCTCGGCACCGTCGATCAGGTAGGCGCGCACGCCCTGCTTTTCGGCCAGCTCGCGCAGCCGGTTGGAATTGGAGCTGTTGACCGAGCCCACCACCAGCACCAGGTCCACCGCGTCGGCGAGCCGGCTCACGGCGTCCTGGCGGTTCTGCGTGGCGTAGCAGATATCGTCCTTGCGCGGCCCCTCGATGTCGGGGAATTTCGCGCGCAGTGCGGCAATGATCGCCTTGGTGTCGTCCACCGACAGCGTGGTCTGGGTGACGTAGGACAACTGGTGCGGGAACTTCGGCGCCAGCGCGGCCACGTCCTCCACCGATTCCACCAGCAGGATCTCGCCGCTGTTGGCGCTGTTCCACTGGCCCATGGTGCCTTCCACTTCGGGGTGGCCGGCATGGCCGATCAGCACCACGCTGCGGCCGACGCGGCCCAGCCGCGCCACTTCCATGTGCACCTTGGTGACCAGCGGGCAGGTGGCGTCGAACACCTTGAGCCCGCGCTGACCCGCTTCGCCGCGCACGGCCTGCGACACGCCGTGGGCGCTGAAGATCACGGTGGCGCCGTCGGGTACCTCGTGCAGTTCTTCCACGAACACCGCGCCGTCGCGGCGCAATTTGTCCACCACGTAGCGGTTGTGCACCACTTCGTGGCGTACGTAGATCGGCGCGCCGTAAGCCTCGAGCGCACGCTCGACGATGGCGATGGCACGGTCGACGCCGGCGCAGAAACCGCGGGGATTGGCGAGCAGGATGTCCATGGGTTTATCGCGACAGGTCAGGCGGCGATTATCGCACGCCGTCCTGACCCTGCCCTTTCCCGCCGAACAGCCCGAACGCCACCAGCATCACCGCACCCACGGTAATGCCGCAGTCGGCGAGGTTGAACACCGGGTAGTGCCAGTCGCGGTAGTACACGTCGATGAAGTCGGTGACCTGCGCCGCGTGCAGGCGGTCGATCAGGTTGCCGATGGCGCCGCCGACGATCAGCGAGAGCGGCAGCGCGGTGCGCCAGTCGCGCCGCGCGGTGCGCGACAGCCAGACCACCAGCACCGCGCTGATCACCAGCGCCAGCACCACGAACAGCCAGCGTTGCCAGCCGTCGGCCCAGGTGAGGAAGCTGAAGGCCGCGCCCCGGTTGTAGGTCAGCGTCCAGTTGAGGAAGCCGGGAATCACCGGGTGCGGGATGCCGGCCGGCTGCAGGGCGGCCAGCGCCCACCCCTTGCTGAGCTGGTCGAGGGCGATGACGAACACGGAAAGCAGCAGCCAGGGAAGTGCGTTGGGTTTGGTGGTCATGGATTCAGCCAAAGGTCATCCGTTTATTGCCGTTCGCACTTGAGCGTAGCGC
The DNA here is from genome assembly GCA_021805685.1 of Pseudomonadota bacterium. Taxonomy (GTDB): domain Bacteria; phylum Pseudomonadota; class Gammaproteobacteria; order Xanthomonadales; family Rhodanobacteraceae; genus Rhodanobacter_A. Next base: position 14,825 of record JAJZET010000256.1, on the reverse strand, counting down.
AGCGAAGTCGAAGGGCCGCGCGCGACACTGCCTTCGACTTCGGCCCTGCGGGCCTACGCTCAGGGCGAACGGGACTCAGAGCGAATAGGGTGTTTCAGGTCAGAACCAGCGACGCGTCTCGCCCTGCCCCGCCACGTTGTCCACGCAGCGGCCGCAGAGTTCCGGATGGTCGGCATGGCTTCCCACGTCGTCGCGGCGGTGCCAGCAGCGCACGCATTTGGCGGCTTCGCTGACGGTGGCCGAGACCCACACGTCGGCGCCTTCCAGCTCGGTGAGCACGGCGGCGTCCGGCTGGCCGCCGGCCTTGTCCAGGCGCACGTCGGAGGTGATGAAGAAGAAACGCAGCTCCTCCGACGCCTTCGCGTAGCGCGCCACCGTGGCTTCGTCGGCGTGGATCGCCAGCTTCGCCTCCAGCGCCGCGCCGATCTGCTCGGCCTTGCGCATGCCTTCGAGCACGCGCGCGGCGCTCTCGCGGATCGCCAGCAGGTCGGACCACCAGCGCCGCTGCTCGGGCGACGCCTGCGTGGCGACCAGGTCGTCGTACCAGGTCTCGAACAGCACGCTCTCGCCGCGCTGGCCCGGCAGCGCCTGCCAGATTTCCTCGGCGGTGAAGGCCAGGATCGGCGCCAGCCAGCGCACCAGCGCCTCGGCGATGCGGTACATCGCGCTCTGCGCGCTGCGCCGGCCGTGGCTGTCGGTGGGCATGGTGTAGAGGCGGTCCTTGGTGATGTCCAGGTACAACGCGCCCATCTCGTTGGTGCAGAAGTTCTGCACGCGCGCCACCACCTCGGGGAAGTCGTAGCGCTCGTAGGCGGCGACCACCGCCTGCTGCACGTCATACGCCTGCTGCACCGCCCACTGGTCGAGCAGCAGGCTGTCTTCCACCTTCACCAGGTGCCTGGCCGGATCGAAGCCGTCGAGGTTGCCGAGCAGGAAGCGCGCGGTGTTGCGCAGGCGGCGGTAGCCGTCCGACACGCGCTTGAGGATTTCGTCGGAGACGCTCATCTCGTTGCGGTAGTCGGCCGAGGCCACCCACAGGCGCAGCACGTCGGCGCCCAGCGTGTCCATCACCTTCTGCGGCGCCACCACGTTGCCCAGCGACTTCGACATCTTGCGGCCGGAGGCGTCCACGGTGAAGCCGTGGGTCAGCACGTCGTCGTAGGGCGCGCGGCCGTGGATCGCCGCCGAGGTGAGCAGCGAGGACTGGAACCAGCCGCGGTGCTGGTCGGAGCCTTCGAGGTACATCACCTTGTATGCGTGCGCGTCGCCCTGCTGCAGTTCGGGGCGCTGGCCGATCACACCGAAGTGGGTGACGCCGGAGTCGAACCACACGTCGAGGACGTCGGTGACCTTGTCGTAGTCCTTGGCCTGGTCGCCCAGCAGCTCAGCGGGATCGAGGTCGTACCACGCGTCGATGCCGCCCTGCTCCATGCGTTTGGCCACCTGCTCCATCAGCGCCACGGAATCGGGATGCGGCTCCTGGGTGGCCTTGTGCACGAACAGCGCGATCGGCACGCCCCAGGTGCGCTGGCGGCTGATGCACCAGTCCGGCCGCCCGGCCACCATGCCGGCGATGCGCTCCTCGCCCCAGCCCGGCACCCAGCGCACGTCCTTGATCGACTTCAGCGCGGTGGCGCGCAGGCCGGCCTGCTCCATGCCGATGAACCACTGCGGCGTGGCGCGGAAAATCACCGGCGTCTTGTGGCGCCAGCAGTTGGGGTAGCTGTGTTCGATCTTCGCGTAGGCCAGCAGCACGCCGCGCTCGCGCAGCAGTTCGACGATGGCGTCGTTGGCCTTCCAAACGTGCATGCCGGCGAGATCGAGCTCGCCCGCCTTGGGCGTGTCGTCGCGGTAGGTGCCGCGTGCGCCGATGTAGTTGAGCAGGCCGATGCCGTTCTCGCGGCCGACCACGAAGTCTTCCACGCCGTGGTCGGGCGAGGTGTGCACCGCGCCAGTACCGTCCTCGGCGCTGACGTGCTCGCCGAGGATCACCGGCACCACACGCGCGTAGAACGGATGGCGCAGCTGCACGCCATTCAACGCCGCACCGGCGGCATGGCCAAGCACTTTCGGCGACTCCACGCCGTAGCGCGCCAGTGCCTTTTCCACCAGCGCGGCGGCGATCACCAGCAGCACCCGCCTGCCGTCGCGCGCCGAGCCTTCGACCAGGGCGTATTCCAGTTCCGCGCCCAGCGACACCGCCTGGCTTTCCGGCAGCGTCCACGGCGTGGTGGTCCAGATCGGCACGGCGACGACGGCGTCGCCCGCATCCACGCCGAACTTCGCGGCCAGCGCCGCGGGCTCAACCGCGTCGTAGGCCACATCCACCGCCGGCGAGACCTTGTCGCCGTACTCGATCTCCGCCTCGGCCAGTGCCGAGCCGCAGTCGAAGCACCAGTACACCGGCTTGGCGCCGCGCACCACGTGACCATTGGCGACAATGCGCGACAGCGCGCGCACCATGTCGGCCTCGTACTTGAAGTCCATCGTGCGATAGGGATTTTCCCAGTCGCCCAGCACGCCCAGGCGCTTGAAGCCGGCGCGCTGGGTGTCGATCTGCTCGGCGGCGTATTCGCGGCACTTCTGGCGGAACGCGCGCGCGTCGAGCTTCTCGCCCGGCTTGCCGTGCTGCTTCTCCACCGCGATCTCGATCGGCAGGCCGTGGCAGTCCCAGCCCGGCACGTAGGGCGCACGGTGGCCGGCGAGCAGCTTCGAACGCACCACCATGTCCTTGAGGATCTTGTTGACCGCGTGGCCGATGTGGATCGCGCCGTTCGCATAGGGCGGACCGTCGTGCAGCACGAAGACCTTGTCGCGGCCGGCGGTGTGGGCCTGGATCTGCGCATAGCGGCCCGCCTGCTCCCATGCGGCCAGCCAGCCCGGCTCGCGCTTGGGCAGGTCGCCGCGCATCGGGAAGCCCGTCTGCGGCAGGTTGATGGTGCTTTTGTAGTCGGTGCTCATCGGGTGCCTCGGTGGTTTCGCCCCAAGGCCCGGCAAGGCCCGAAGCGCAGCGGTTTGACTGCCCGCCGCGCGCGGCGGCAGGCGCTCGCGCTGCGGGCGGATGCCTTCAAATAATAATGATCGCCGCGACGGCGCTGGCGCGCCCGCGGCGGATGCCGTTCGGATTGGACTTGTCGCGGATCGTCATGCGCGGGCCAGTACCGGATTCATGCCCAGGATCTCCCGGGCCGAGCGCGCATCATGATCCATCTGCGCCTTCAGTGCATCCAGGTCGTGGAATTTCTGCTCGTCGCGCAGCTTGGCGACGAACTCCACCGCCATGCGCCGGCCGTAGAGATCGCCCTCGAAATCGAACAGGTGGGTTTCCAGCAGCGGCTGGCTGACCTGGTTCACCGTGGGCCGCACGCCCAGGCTGGCCACGCCCGGCCAGCTGCACTCGCCCTCGCCCAGGCCGACGCGCACCGCGAAGATGCCGTGCACCGGGCTGACCCGTTCGCGCAGGTGCACGTTGGCGGTGGGGAAGCCCAGCGTGCGGCCGAGCTGGTTGCCGTATTCCACCTTGCCATCGATCACGAACGGGCGGCCGAGCAGCGCGGCGGCGCCGGCGAAATCGCCTGCGCCAAGCAGCTGTCGCACGCGGCTGGCCGAGACGCGCTCGCCCTCCAGCAGCACCGGCGGCATGGCATGCGCTGCGAAACCCAGCCCAACGCCCATCCGCTCCAGCAATGCGACGTCGCCGGCGCGGCCGTGGCCGAAGCGGAAGTCGCCGCCCACCCACACCTCGCGCACTGCCAGCCGCTGCACCAGCGCACGGCGCACGAAGTCCTCGGCGGACATCGCGGTGAGCGCGTCGTTGAAGCGCAACAGCAGCGCATGCGCCATGCCGGCGGCGGCAAAGCCCTGCAGCTTCTCGCGCATGCTGGACAGGCGCGGCAGCGGCTGTTTCGAGAAGTACGCCCGCGGCAACGGTTCGAAGCTCACCACGGCCGGCGCGCAACCCAGTGCCGCCGCACGCAGGCGCACCTCGGCCAGCAGGGCCTGGTGCCCGCGATGCAGGCCGTCGAACGCACCGATCGCCACCACGCTGCCGCCTGGCGCCAGGCATGGGCCGGCGATATCCCGGGAAAGTTTCGTCATCGCGCCAGTATATCGGGCCGCCCCCAGCGGCGCCGCCGAGGGGAGCCGGGCTTGAGCGGGAGCGCGGCCAGGGATGGCGGCCGGCCCGGCGATCCGGGAGGCGCGCGATCAAACCGCCCGCAGGTCTTTCACCCGCAGGCCCGCCGCAAACAGCGTCGCGGCATAGGCCGAGCCACCGGCCGCCACCAGTACGGCAAGGCGCCAGGCGCGGGTGAAGGTGGCGACGTGATTCCAGTCCGGCCATAGCCAGCGCCCCAGCAGCAGTACCGCCACCATCGCCGCGCAGGCCAGCACCAGCCGTATCCAGTGGCGCAGCCAGCCCGGCTGGCGCTGGTACACGCCGGCGCGCTTCAGCCAATGCCACAGCAGGGCGAAATTGAGGTAGCTGGACAGCGCGCTGGCCATGCCCAGCGCCAGGTGCAGGCCCGGCACCTGTGAAATGCCAGCCAGCCAGCCGGCCTGCCGCGCCTGCGGCGTCGCCCACATCTCGAACAGGATCGCGATGAACACGCCGTTGAACAGCATGTTCACCACCAGCGCCGCCACCCCGGCACGCACCGGGGTCCTGGTGTCCTGCCGCGCATAGAACGCCGGCAGCAGCACCTTCACCAGCGCATAGGCCGGCAGGCCGCAGCACAGCGCGAGGATGGACAACGTGGACATGCGCGTATCGAACGCATTGAAGCGGCCGTGCTGGAACAGCGTGCTGACGATGGGGCCGCCCAGCAGCAGCAAGGCGCACATCGCCGGCACCGAGATCAGCAGGGTGAGCCGCAGGCCCCAGTCCAGCGCCCGCGAGAAGCCCTCGCGATCCGTGTTCACGTGGTGGCGCGACAGCGCGGGCAGCACCACCGAACCCAGCGCCACGCCGAACACGCCCAGCGGCAGCTCGAGGAAACGGGTGGACAGCGACAGCCAACTCTGCGAGCCGGTGACCAGCAGCGAGGCGATCACCGTGTCCAGCAGCAGGTTGATCTGCGCCACCGAGGAGCCGAACAGCGTCGGCACCATCAGCTTCAGGATGCGCTTCACCTCCGGGTTGTCCCAGCCCCAGCGCGGCCACACCAGCAGGTCGAGCTTGCGCAGCGCCGGCAGCAGGAACAGCAGCTGCAGCCCGCCAGCCACCAGCACCGCCCACCCCATCGCCATGATCGGCACGGCCATCCGCTTCGACAGCCACAGCGCACCGGCGATCATGCAGAGGTTGAGGATCACCGGCGCCAGCGCCGGCAACGCGAAGCGGTGGAAGCTGTTGAGCACGCCTGCCGCCAGCGCGGTCAGCGATACGCACAGCAGGAACGGGAAGGTGAGCCGGAGCAGCGAGATGGTGAGGTCGAACTTGTGCGGCTGGTCCAGCGCGCCCGGCTCGAACACCGTGACCACCTGCGGCGCGAAGACCAGTCCCAGCGCGGTGATGATCAGCAGCACCGCGCCCAGCGTGCCGGAGACGCGCGATACCAGCCGGCGCAGGTCCTCGTGCGTGCCCCTTTCCTTCACCTCGGTGAACACCGGCACGAAGGCGGTGGAGAACGAACCTTCGGCGAACAGCCGGCGCATGAAGTTGGGGATGCGGAACGCCACCCAGAAGGCGTCGGTCACCGCATTGGCGCCGAACACCACGTTCAGCGACATGTCCCGGACCAGCCCGAGCACGCGCGATACCATCGTCATGCTGCTGAACGAGAGCAGCCCGCGGAACATGCTGGGGGACTTCATCCGGTCGGGAATCCTGGATCGGGCGGGCAATGGGCGCACAGTCTGCCAGCCGACGCGGGCAAGATCATCGGCGGATCATGACCGAATACGGGCAATGCCGCCGCCGCGGCCGCCTAAATGCTTGACGCATGGGCGAATCGACCGCATAATTCGCCTCTTTCTTCAACCTGCAACCCGCGATTCGGGAGTTCTACCTTGGCCAACATCAAGTCCGCGAAGAAGCGTGCGCGCCAGTCCGAGCAGCGCCGCCTGCGCAACATCAGCGCCCGTTCCATGGTGCGTACCGCGCTGAAGAAGGTCGTCAAGGCCATCGAGGCCAAGGACAAGGCCGCTGCCGTCGAAGCCTTCGCCGCCGCCCAGCCGGTGATGGACCGCTACGCCTCGCGTGGCCTGATCCACAAGAACAAGGCCGCCCGCCACAAGAGCCGCCTGAACGCGAAGATCCGCGAACTGGCGTAAGCCGGTTCCAGCGCGTCACAAAAAAGCCGGCCTTGGCCGGCTTTTTTGCGTCCCCTCGCCCCGCACGCACCCGATGAGCCCCGAGCCCGGGCAGGTCTCCGTTCACGCTGAGCGTAGCTTGCGATAGCAAGCAAGCGCGGGGCGGTGGCATGGGTGATGCCGGCATGGAGGAGCACGCAAGTCGACGCGGCAAGCCCTCCTCCGACTTTGGCTGTTTGGGCCTGCGCCCAGCGCGAACGCTGATGGTGGTCCAGCGACGCATCGACACGATTCGGCGCTCAGCGGCAGGCGTCGATCGCCTGCGCCAGACGCTCCACCCCCACCACTTCCAGCTCGCCCACGCGACCGGACTTCGGCGCGTTCGCCTTCGGCACGATGGCGCGGCGGAAGCCGTGGTGCGCGGCTTCCTTCAGGCGCTCCTCGCCGTTAGGCACGGGGCGGATCTCGCCGGACAGGCCCACCTCGCCGAAGGCCACCATCTTTTCCGGCAACGGCCGGTCGCGCAGCGACGACAGCACGGCCAGCAGTGCGGGCAGGTCCGCGGCCGTCTCCTGCACGCGGATGCCGCCCACCACGTTGATGAACACGTCCTGGTCGTAGGCCGCCACGCCGCCGTGCCGATGCAGCACGGCAAGCAGCATGGCGAGGCGGTTCTGCTCCAGGCCCAGCGCCACGCGGCGCGGATTGCCGAGGCTGGACTGGTCGACCAGCGCCTGCACTTCGACCAGCAGCGGCCGCGTGCCCTCGCGCGTCACCATCACCGCACTGCCCGGCGTGGGGCCGGCATGCGCGGAGAGGAAGATCGCGGAGGGATTGGGCACCTCGCGCAGACCCTTGTCGCCCATCGCGAACACGCCCAGCTCGTTGACCGCGCCGAAGCGGTTCTTGAACGCACGCAGTACGCGGAAGCGGCTGCCCGATTCGCCCTCGAAGTACAGCACCGCGTCCACCATGTGCTCCAGCACGCGCGGGCCGGCGATGCCGCCCTCCTTGGTGACGTGGCCGACCAGGAACACCGATGTGCCGGTTTCCTTGGCGAAACGCGTGAGACGCGCTGCCGACTCGCGCACCTGCGACACCGAACCGGGCGCCGCGGTGAGCAGTTCCGTCCAGATGGTCTGGATCGAGTCGATCACCAGCACGCGCGGCTTCGCCACCGCCGCCTGTTCGAGGATGCGCTCGATGCAGGTCTCGGCCAGCGCCTGCAACGGCGCCAGCGGCAGGCCGAGGCGCTGCGCACGCGAGGCCACCTGCGCCAGCGACTCCTCGCCGGTGACGTAGACGCTGGGCAACTGCGCGCCCAGCGTGCCCAGCATCTGCAGCAGCAGGGTGGATTTGCCGATGCCGGGGTCGCCGCCCACCAGCACCACCGAGCCCTCGACCAGGCCGCCGCCCAGCACGCGATCCAGCTCGCCGATGCCGGTCAGCGTGCGCGCTTCCACCGTCATCGCCACTTCAGTCAGCGGCATCACCTTCGGCGCGCCCGCCGCCTTGCCCGCATAGCCGCCGCGCGCGGCGCCCGCCGACTTCACCGCCGGCTGCAGCACGATCTCGGACAGCGTGTTCCACGCCCCGCACTCGGCGCATGAGCCCTGCCACTTGGCATGCTCGGCACCGCAGTCGGTGCAGACGTAGGCGGTCTTGGCCTTGGCCATCGGGAATCGCACTCCTTGTGGATGCTGCGACCAGGGATGGCCGCTTCTGGGGCTTCGCACTCATGCACGCGTGCAAAAACAGTGGACCGTGCGGCATGGATGGCCGCTTGCCGACCTGCATGCCCATGGACGCGCACGCAGGTGGTACCGGCAAGCTTAGCCGCCAGCCATCGCAGGGAGCGAGACGCGATCGTCGCGCCGCGTCGTCAGCCTTCGTCCTCGACGAACAGCACGCGCCGCGTCATGCCGCAGGTGAGGTCGTAGCTGATGGTGCCAGCATGGGCGGCGACGGTTTCCGCGGGCAGGCCGTCGCCCCACAGGGTGACGCGGTCGCCCACCCTCGCCTGCGGCGCTTCGCGCAAGTCGAGCGTGACCAGGTCCATCGAGACGCGGCCGATCAACGGCACGCGCGTTTCGCCCACCCACACCGGCGTACCGCTGGCCGCACTGCGCGGGTAGCCGTCGCCGTAGCCGATGGCGGCCACGCCCACCGGCATGTCCTCGGGGCAGGTCCAGGTGCCGTTGTAGCCGATGCGCTCACCTTGGCCGATCCGGTTGATCGCGATCAGCCGGGTGGACAGCGTCATCGCGGGCAGAAAGCCGAAATCCGCGCCGCTCTTGCCGTCGACCACCGACAGGCCATACAGCAGGCCGCCGGTGCGCACCCAATCGGCGCGCGCCGCGGGCCAGCCCAGCACGGCGGCCGAGTTGGATAGCGAACGCGGCCCGTCCATGCCCCGGGTGGCTTCGTTGAAGCGCGCGATCTGTGCGCGCGTGGCGTCGCCATCGAACACCTCGGATTCGGCGAAGTGCGTGAGCAGACCGATCTCCGGATCGACGCCGGGCATCCCGGCCAGGCGTGCATGCACGTCGATCACACGTTCGGGCGCGAAGCCCAGCCGGTGCATGCCGCTGTCGATCTTCAGCCACACGCGCAGGCGACCGCGCATCGCGCTGGCTTCGGACAGCCACGCCAGCTGTGCTTCGTGGTGGATCGCCGCCTCCAGCCCCAGCCGCTGCATCTCGGCGATGTCGCCGGGCTGGTCGGGGCCGGACAGCACCACGATGCGCTGGCGGTGCCCCGACGCGCGCAAACGCAGGCCGTCGCCCAGCGCGGCCACCGCAAAGCATTCGGTATCGGCGTCGAGCGCGCGCGCCACGCGCTCCAGCCCGTGGCCGTAGGCATCGGCCTTGACCACGGCCATTACTCTCGCCGGCCCAGCCATCGCCTTGATGCGCGCGAGGTTGTGGCGCAGGGCGCCGAGGTGGATGGTGGCGACGGTGGTGCGGCTCATGCGTGGCGCGCGATCACTCGAACCCGCCCACGAACGAGTCGGCGGCGTAGTTCTCGAACTTGGTGTAGTGGCCGAGGAAGGTCAGCTTCACGGTGTCGGTGGGGCCGTTGCGCTGCTTGCCGATGATGATCTCGGCCAGGCCCTTGTCCGCCGATTCCTTGTTGTAATACTCGTCGCGGTAGATGAACATGATCACGTCGGCGTCCTGCTCGATGGCGCCCGATTCGCGCAGGTCGGACATCATCGGACGCTTGTCGGCGCGCTGTTCCAGCGAGCGGTTCAACTGCGAAAGGGCGATCACGGGCACGTTGAGTTCCTTGGCGAGCCCCTTCAGTGAACGCGAGATTTCTGAAATCTCGGTGGCGCGGTTCTCCTTGTTCCCGGGCACCTGCATCAGCTGCAGGTAGTCGATCACGATCAGGCCCAGCCCGCCGTGCTCGCGGTGCAGGCGGCGCGCGCGCGAACGCATCTCCACCGGCGACAGGCCGGGCGTGTCGTCGATGAAGATCTTCGCATCCGAAAGGATGGCGATGGCGTTGGAGACGCGCGGCCAGTCCTCCTCGTTGAGGTCGCCGTTGCGCAGCGCCTGCTGGTGGATGCGGCCCACCGAGGAAATCAGGCGGAACGCCAGCTGCGAGGCGGACATTTCCATCGAGAACACCGCCACCGCCTTCTTGGCGCGCAATGCGGCGCTCTCGGCGATGTTCAGCGCGAACGCGGTCTTGCCCATCGAGGGGCGGGCGGCCACGATGATGAGGTCGGAGGGCTGCAGGCCCGAGGTGAGGTTGTCGAGGTCGGTGAAGCCGCTGGTGATGCCGGTCAGCTGGCCGCGGTTCTCGTAGCGCTCGGTGAGCAGGCGGAACGCGTCCTTCACCGCGTCGCGCATGGAGACGGAATCCTTCTTGCCGCGCGCGCCGGATTCGGCGATGTGGAACACGCGCTGCTCGGCGCTTTCCAGCACCTCCTGCACGCTCTTGCCTTCCGGCCGGTAGCCGTCCTCGGTAATCGAGGTGCCGGCATCGATCAGCTGGCGCAGCACGGATTTCTCGCGCACGATTTCCGCGTAGGCGGCGATGTTCGCGGCACTCGGCGTGCCGTTGGCCAGCTCGATCAGATAGCTGGCGCCGCCCACCATCTCGGCCAGACCATTGGCCTCGAACCAGTCGCCCAGGGTCACCGCGTCGCAGGGCATGCCCTTGTTCGCCAGCTCGGTGATCGCGCGCCAGATCAGGCGATGGTCGCGGCGGTAGAAATCCTCCTCGCCCAGGCGGTCGGCCACCTTGTCCAGCGCATCGGGCGCCAGCATCAGGCCGCCCAGCACCGCCTGCTCGGCGTCGATGGAATGCGGCGGCACGCGCAGCGCCTCCACGGCCGGCGACGAAGGCTTGCGTTCGGGCACGAAGGACATCGGGATACCTCGGAAAGACGAATCGCCCGCGGTCGCGGCAGGCGCCCACGCGCGGCGACGGACAAGACCCACATGATGCGCGGCGGCGTCTCACGGGTCGAGATGGAAAGCTGTGGAAAAGCTGGGGAAAGCTGGGGATAAGGCAGTGCACTTTTCTGCCTCGCATTTCCGACAGCCCAAAACAAACGGGCGCCCGAAGGCGCCCGTCTGCGGAACGTCGGCAGCGACCTTACTTCTTCTCGCCGACCACGTTCACCTTGACGCTGGTCTGCACGTCGGCATGCAGGTGGATGGCCACCTCGAACTCGCCCACGTTGCGCAGCGGGCCTTCGCCCAGGATCACTTCACCCTTGTGGATGTCGTGACCGACGGCCTGCAGCGCCTCGGCGATGTCGCGCGGACCCACCGAGCCGTACAGCTTGCCTTCGGGGCTGGCGTGCGCCTCGATGGTGACCGACACGTCGGCCAGCTTGGCCTTGCGGGCCTCGGCCTCGCTCAGCATGTTCTTGGCCTTGGCCTCGTACTCGGCGCGGCGCTGTTCGAACGCGGCCAGGTTGGCGGCATTCACGCGCACCGCCTTGCCTTGCGGGATGAGGAAGTTGCGGCCGTAACCCGGCTTCACGCTGACCTTGTCACCAAGGTCGCCGAGGTTGCGCACTTTCTGCAGGAGGATGAGTTCCATGGGTATTCCTTTTCGTTAGCGCCGGAGGGCCGGCGCAGCCGTGGACGGGTGTCCGAATGATTGATCTTGTGCCCCTCCCCCCATCGGGGAGAGGGTTGGGGTGAGGGACCGGCCTTGCGAGAAACTGCCTCGAAGCGGACTTCGACCAGCGTCATCGCGAGCATCCGCCCCTCATCCGCCCTGCGGGCACCTTCTCCCCGACGGGGAGAAGGGAGTGCAGGCATCAAACGTCGTGGTTGTCGGTGTACGGCAGCAGCGAGAGGAAGCGCGCGCGCTTGATCGCGGTCGCCAGCTGGCGCTGGTAGCGCGCCTTGGTGCCGGTGATGCGGCTCGGCACGATCTTGCCGTTCTCGGTGACGTACTGGCGCAGGGTGTTGAGATCCTTGTAATCGATCTCCTTCACCTTCTCCGCGGTGAAGCGGCAGAACTTGCGGCGGCGGAAAAACTTGGACATGGTCGTGATTCCTCTCAGTCTTCGCTGTCGCTGTCGTTGTCGCGACCGTCAACGTCGTCGTCGCGGCGACGCGACGAACGGGCGTCGTCCTTTTCCTTGCTCTTCAGGATGAAGGACTGCTCGGTCTCGGCGCCGTCGCGCTTGATGACGAGGTGGCGCAGCACGGCGTCGTTGAAGCGGAAACCCGACTCCAGCTCGTTCAGCGCGTTCTGGCCGACTTCGATGTTCAGCAGCACGTAGTGCGCCTTGGCTAGGTTGACGATCGGGTAGGCCAGCTGGCGGCGGCCCCAGTCTTCCAGGCGGTGGATCTTGCCGCCGTCGGCTTCGATCAGCGACTTGTAGCGCTCGATCATGGCCGGGACTTGCTCGCTCTGGTCAGGGTGGACCAGAAACACGACTTCGTAATGTCGCAGGGACATCGTGGTTCGACTCCTTGTGGATGCGGCCGGAATGGCCTCGCAGCCTCCCGCCGGATGCGGTGAGGCAAGTGTCCGTCACACCCTTTGCAGGGCGGACAGAAGCGGAATCATACGCGAACCGCGAGACGCCACGCAAGTGATTGAATTGAAAAGTGCAGCCATGGATGGCTGCCCGTTTGACCTTCGCGCTCACGGATGAACGCACAAACACCGCATGGCCACCCGCTGGACGGACGCCCAGGCGCCGCCCGCCGCACCTACCCCACCGTGAAGCTTTCGCCGCAACCGCATTCGCCGGTGGCGTTGGGGTTGTGGAACACGAAGCTGGCGTTGAGGCCCTGCCGCTGGAAGTCGATCACCGTGCCGTCGACCAGCGGCAGGCTCTTGTCGTCCACCACCAGCGGCACGCCGTCGATGCTGACCAGCCGGTCGCCCTCGCCCACCGACTGGGCCAGGTCCACCACGTAGCCGAACCCGGAGCAGCCGGTGCGCTTCACGCCGAAACGCACGCCCGCGGCCTCGGGCGACTGCGCGAGGAAGCGGCGCATGCGTTCGCTGGCGGCGGGGGTGATCGTGATGGTCATGGCAGGCTGAAAGCGTGGGAAATGTGAAAGGGCGCGGACCGGAACGGTCGCGACCCGCGCGGAGGCTAGATTATCATGCCGGTTTGTCCACGCGCTCCGACGGACGCGCGTTCCAGCGATTCATGCGTCCCCGGTGGCGCATCCAACAGGAGTTCCGATCCATGGCGGTGGTCAGCGTCAAACAGGCTCTCTCCGGCTCGATCCAGGCCGGCCAGGTCGTCACGGTACGTGGCTGGGTGCGCACGATCCGCGAATCCAAGGGCGGCCTGTCCTTCGTCAACGTCACCGACGGCTCCTGCTTCGATCCGATCCAGGCGGTGGTCACCGACCGGGTGGCCAACTACGAAGGCGAGGTGAAGCACCTGACCACCGGCGCCGGCGTGATCGTCACCGGCACCCTGGTGCCGTCGCAGGGCAAGGGCCAGCGCTTCGAGATCCAGGCCGAGACGGTGGAGGTCACCGGCTTCGTCGACGACCCGCTGACCTACCCGATCCAGCCCAAGCCGCACACCATGGAGTTCCTGCGCGAAGTCGCCCACCTGCGCCCGCGCACCAACCTGTTCGGCGCGGTGACCCGCGTGCGCCACACGATGATGACCGCAATCCACCGCTGGCTCACCGAACAGGGCTTCTTCTGGATCAACACGCCGATCATCACCACCTCCGACGCCGAGGGCGCCGGCGACATGTTCCGCCTGTCCACGCTGGACCTGGCCAACCTGCCGCGACTGCCGGACGGCAAGATCGACTTCCGCAAGGACTTCTTCGGTCGCGAGGCCTTCCTCACCGTGTCCGGCCAGCTCAACGTCGAGGCCTATTGCCTGGCGATGAGCAAGGTCTACACCTTCGGCCCGACCTTCCGCGCCGAGAACTCCAACACCCCGCGCCACCTGGCCGAGTTCTGGATGGTGGAACCGGAGATCGCCTTCGCCGACCTCGCCGCCGATGCCGACTGCGCCGAGGGTTTCCTCAAGGCGATCTTCAAGGCGGTGCTGGAGGAGCGTGCGGACGACATGGCGTTTTTCGCCGAGCGCGTCGAGCCCACCGCGATCAGCCGTCTGGAAAACTTCATCGCCCAGCCGTTCGAGCGCATCGACTACACCGAAGCGGTGCAGATCCTGCAGAAGTCCGGGCAGAAGTTCGAATACCCGGTGGCCTGGGGTATCGACCTGCAGACCGAGCACGAGCGCTACCTGGCCGAGAAACATATCGGCCGTCCCGTGGTCGTGATGAACTACCCCGAGGCGATCAAGGCCTTCTACATGCGCCTCAACGACGACGGCAAGACCGTGGCGGCAATGGACGTGCTGGCGCCCGGCATCGGCGAGATCATCGGCGGCAGCCAGCGCGAAGAGCGGCTGGACCATTTGGACGCCCGGATGGCCAAATTCGGACTCGATCCTGCCACGTATGGCTGGTACCGTGACCTTCGCCGTTACGGCACCGTCCCGCACGCGGGCTTCGGCCTCGGTTTCGAGCGCCTGCTGGTCTACGTGTGCGGCCTCTCCAACATCCGCGACGCCATCCCCTATCCACGCGCCGCAGGGACAGCCGAATTCTGATGATGAAACGCCGGTTCAGCGCACTCGCCCCGATCCTCGCCGCCTGCACGCTGCTGCTGGCCGCCTGCCACTCCGTGAAGGACCTTGTGCCGCCGAACCTGCGCCCGCCGGAGAACACCGACGACCCGCTCAAGCAGGCGCAACAGCGCCTGCTCGAAGCGACGCCCTGCTGCACCAGCTTCGCCGACTTCTCCTACCAGAGCCTGCTGCCGTGGCAGCCGCAGCCGTTCACGCTGGGCAGCGGCAGCAGCGTGGCGAACATCAACGGCACGCATAGCTACTTCCTCGCGTTCCGCCTGCCGACCGGGGCCAAGCTGCCCTACCGCATCGCGTTCAAGTCGGAGTTGAACGGCCGTTGGCTGAAGTCCAGCTACCTGTTCGCGCCCACCGTGGTATTGCTGGACAGCGGCTTCCAGCCGATCGGCTCCGACGACGTTTCGCTGTGCGAGCACATGGGCTGGAGCGACGCCAGCTCGGGCGCGTTCGGCGCCTA
>JAJZET010000136.1 GCA_021805685.1 Pseudomonadota bacterium | reverse complement strand
CTTCACCGGCATCTCCTCCGGCGCCACGCTGGCCGCCGCGCTGCAGGTGGCCCAGACCGCGCCCGCGGGTTCGGTGCTGCTGGCCATGCTGCCGGATACCGGCGAGCGCTACCTGTCGACCTTCCTGTTCGAAGGCGTGAACGAAGGATCGGATGAGGTGGAGTGAGGCACGTTGGGGTGCCAGAAATCAGCCACGATGAATGGCGATGATGCCGTCGGAGACGGTCGTGCCTGAGCGCACGAAGATCCGGCGGCAATCACGACAAAGAGCAGGCACCCCATGCCCAATATCAGCCCCCAGACCCTGGTCGTCGCGATCCAGGCCGTGGCCGCCGAGATCCGCAACCTGCGTGCAGCGTTGGCGGAAGGCGGTGCCGAGCCGGAGGAGTACCAGCTCCTGGAGGATCGCATCTGCGCTGCCGAGGATTTGAAGCGGGCCTACGACGGAGCAGCCCGGACCGTTCTCAACCTTCCGTCCTACGATGGGCTGGTCGGGCGCTGACCGGGCGCATTCAACCCACCACGCGTGCCTTCCTTGCCAGCGAAGCCCGCGAATCCCACTCCGCGATCAGCTTCTGTCCCACCCGCGCCAGCGCATTGATCGCCGGCAGCAGTTCGCGGCCGAGTTCGGTGAGCGCGTATTCGGCGGACGGTGGTGAGGTGGCCAGCAGGCGGCGGCTGACCAGGCCGCGCGATTCCAGTTCGCGCAGGCGGGCACTGAGCACGCGCGCGGAGATGCGCGGGATGTCGTGGCGCAGTTCGCCGAAGCGGCGGGGTTCGCCGCTGAGGTACCAGATCACGTTGGGCGCCCAGGCGCCGCGCAGCAGTGCCAGGCTTTCGGTGAGCGGGCAGGCCGGCGGCGGCAGGACCTTGCTCTTGCGTACGGGGAGACCCATGGGACGGCTCGCTGCTGGCGTGGATGGTTCGGTAACCGCAGGGTTACCGCATTCTGCGGCGGCCCGGCGGATACATGGTATCCAATGGTAACCATGGCGGCGTAGCATGGCGCGCCGGGCGCGCGGCTTCGGCCCATAGGCGCCCGTTTTCCGTCCCCCATCTGGAGTCATCGCATGAAGCTTTACTACTCCCCCGGCGCCTGTTCGCTTTCCCCGCACATCGTCGCGCTGGAGGCCGGCCTTCCGCTGCAGCTGGAGAAGGTCGACGGCAAGGCCAAGCGCACCGAGAGCGGCGCGGATTTCTGGCAGGTCAATCCCAAGGGCTACGTGCCGGTGCTGGAGCTGGACAGCGGCGAAGTGCTGACCGAAGGCCCGGCCATCGTGCAGTACCTGGCCGACCAGAATCCGGCCAGCAATCTGGCGCCTGCCAACGGTACGCTGTCGCGCTACCACCTGCAGGAGATGCTGGGCTACATCAACTCCGAGCTGCACAAGAGCTACAGCCCGCTGTTCCGGCCGGACACGTCCGACACCGCCCGCGCCGAGCGCAAGGAGTACCTGGCGAAGCGCTACCAGTTCATCGAGAACGTGCTGGCGAAGCAGCCGTTCCTGCTGGGCGACACGTTCAGCGTGGCCGATGCCTACCTGTTCACCGTGACCAACTGGGCCAAGCACGTGCAGCTGGACCTGTCGGGCTTCCCGGCACTGCTGGCTTTCCAGCAACGCGTGGCCGAGCGGCCTGCCGTGCGCGAGGCGATGGAGGCGGAAGGGCTGGTGAAGAAGGCCCACGCCTGATACGCAGCGGGCCGCGCGTGTAAACGCGCGGCCCGCTATGCCTCGTTCGCTCGCAGCTTGCGGCAGCAACGCACGCGGTGCTGCCGAGCGTATGCGTTGGGGGTCAGATCTCCCGTGCCAGCCCTTCGGCCAGGCCGATGTAACCGCCCGGCGTGAGGTCGAGCAGGCGCTGCTTCGCCTCCGCAGGCAGCTCAAGCTTGCCGATGAAGTCGCGCATGGATTCCCTCGTGATGCCCTGGCCGCGGGTCAGCGCCTTGAGCTGCTCGTAGGGCTGCGGCAGGCCGTAGCGGCGCATCACGGTCTGCACCGCCTCGGCCAGCACTTCCCAGCTGGCGTCGAGGTCGGCGGCAAGGCGGTCGGCGTTCACGGTGAGCTTGCCCAGGCCCTTCTGCAGCGATTCCAGCGCCACCAGGGTGTGGCCGAAGGCGGTGCCCAGCGCGCGCAGCACGGTGGAGTCGGTGAGGTCGCGCTGCCAGCGGCTGATCGGCAGCTTTTCGGCGAAATGGCCGAGCAGGGCGTTGGCCAGGCCGAAGTTGCCCTCGGCGTTCTCGAAGTCGATCGGGTTGACCTTGTGCGGCATGGTGGACGAGCCGACCTCGCCCTCCTTGAGCTTCTGCTTGAAGTAGCCCAACGAAATGTAGCCCCACACGTCGCGCGCCAGGTCGATCAGGATGGTGTTGGCGCGGCGCACGGCGTCGCAGTATTCGGCCACGCCGTCGTGCGGCTCGATCTGCGTGGTGTAGGGGTTGTAGTCCAGGCCCAGGCTCTCGACGAAGCGCTGCGAGAACGCGCGCCAGTCGAGCTCCGGGTAGGTGATGGCATGGGCGTTGTAGTTGCCCACCGCGCCGTTGATCTTGCCGGGGATCTCCAGCGCGGCGAGCTGCGCGCGCTGGCGCTCCAGGCGCGCCACCACGTTCGCCAGCTCCTTGCCCAGCGTGCTGGGCGAAGCGGTCTGGCCATGCGTGCGCGAGAGCATCGGCAGCGCGGCGTTGGCGTGCGCCAGCTCGCGCAGCCTGGCGATGATCGCGTCGAGGGCCGGCAGCAGCACCTGCGTGCGGGCGTCGCGCAGCATCAGCGCATAGGAAAGGTTGTTGATGTCCTCGCTGGTGCAGGCGAAGTGCACGAACTCCCTGGCCTGGGCCAGCGCGGCATCGTTGCCAATGCGCTCCTTGATGAAGTACTCCACCGCCTTGACGTCATGGTTGGTGGTGGCTTCGATCGCCTTGATGCGTGCACCGTCCTCGATGCCGAAGCTGTCGGCGATCGTGTGCAACTGCTTGACCTGGGTTTCCGTGAACGGCGGCAGCTCGGCGATGCCCGGCTCGGCGGCCAGCGCCAGCAGCCACTCGATCTCAACGTGCACGCGGCGGTGCATCAGGCCGAACTCGCTGAAGATCGGGCGCAGCGGCTCTGCCTTGCTGGCGTAGCGGCCGTCCAGCGGCGACAGGGCGGTGAGGGCGGGGTTGGACATCGGGGCGTTCCGGCGAAGGGAAACGCGCATTTTACATTGACGGCGGCGCGATGCCTTGCGGCCTATAGTCGGTGGGTTCCCATCCCCCGGAGGACTGGCCATGCACGGTTACCGCATCGAACACGACAGCATGGGCGAGCTCAAGGTGCCCGCCGATGCCCTGTACGGCGCGCAGACCCAGCGCGCGATCGACAATTTCCCGATCTCCGGCCTGGCGCTGCCGCGCGAATTCATCCGCGCGCTGGGCCTGATCAAGGCCGCCGCCGCCGAAGCGAACCTTGCGCTCGGCCATCTGAAGAAGGGGCAGGCCGCGGCGATCCGCAAGGCTGCGCTGGCGGTGGCCGGCGGCGAGCACGACGCGCAGTTTCCCATCGACGTGTTCCAGACCGGCTCGGGCACCAGCACCAACATGAACGCGAACGAGGTGATCGCCCACCTCGCCGCGCGGGCCGGCGCCAGGGTGCACCCGAACGACCACGTCAACTACGGGCAGAGCTCGAACGACGTGATCCCCACCGCGATCCACGTCAGCGCCACCCTGGTGGCGCAGGAGCAACTGCTGCCGGCGCTGAAGCACCTGAAGAGGACCATCGGCCAGCGTGCGCGCCAGTTGCGCCACGTGGCCAAGACCGGTCGCACCCACCTGATGGATGCGATGCCGGTGACCTTCGGCCAGGAGTTGTCCGGCTGGGCCGCGCAGATCGGTTCGGCCATCGCGCGCATCGAGGATGCGCTCAAGCGCATGCGCCGCCTGCCGCAGGGCGGCACCGCGGTGGGCACCGGCATCAATGCCGACCCGAAGTTCGGCATGGCGGTGGCGAGGGAGCTGAAAAAGCTCACCGGCGTGCGTTTCGAGGCGATGGAAAACCCCTTCGAAGGCATGGCCGCGCAGGACGACGCGGTGGAGCTCTCAGGCGCGCTGAAGGCGCTGGCCGTGGCGTTGATGAAGATTGCCAACGACCTGCGCTGGATGAACTCGGGGCCGCTGGCCGGCCTGGGCGAAATCGAGCTGCCGGCGCTGCAGCCCGGCTCCTCGATCATGCCGGGCAAGGTCAACCCGGTGATCCCCGAGGCGACGGCGATGGTGGCTGCGCAGGTGGTTGGCAACGACGCGACCATCGCCATCGCCGGTCAGTCCGGCAACTTCCAGCTCAACGTGATGCTGCCGCTGGTCGCCTACAACCTGTTGCAGTCGCTGGGCCTGCTGGCCAACGTGTCGCGCCTGCTGGCCGACAA
>JAJZET010000013.1 GCA_021805685.1 Pseudomonadota bacterium | reverse complement strand
GCAGCGCTGGCCGGCGGACTGGAAGGCGGAGGCGATCACGTCCTTGACGATCTGCTCGGGCAGGGCGGAGGAGTCGGCGATCATTGCGTTCTGGCCGCCGGTCTCGGCCACCAGCGCGGCGATCGGTGCGTTGCGCGCGGCCAGCGCGCGGTTGATCGCCCAGGCAGTTTCGGTGGAGCCGGTGAAGGCCACGCCGGCCACGCGCGGGTCGCGGGTCAGTGCGGCGCCGACCACGGCGCCGTCGCCGGGCAGGTACTGCAGCACGGCCTCCGGTACGCCGGCCTCGTGCAGCAGCTTCACCGCGGCATGGCCGATCAGGCTGGTCTGCTCGGCAGGCTTGGCGATCACGCTGTTGCCGGCGGCGAGCGCGGCGCTGACCTGGCCCAGGAAGATCGCCAGCGGGAAGTTCCACGGGCTGATGCAGACGAACACGCCGCGGCCGTTGAGGAACAGCTGGTTGCTCTCGCCGGTGGGGCCGGGTAGTTGCTCGGGATGGCCGAACAGGCGGCGCGCCATCGTGGCGTAATAGCGCAGGAAATCGGCGGCCTCGCGGATCTCGGCGATGGCATCGGGCAGGCTCTTGCCGGCTTCGCGCACGCACAGCGCGATGAATTCGGCGCGGCGCGCCTCGAGCTGTTCGGCCGCATGCTCGAGGATGGCGGCGCGGCTGGCGGCGGGCAGGCGGTCCCAGTCGGGCTGGGCGGCGACGGCGTTGGCCAGCGCTTTGTCCACCAGCGCGGCGTCGGCGCTGACGTAGCTGCCCACGACCAGACGGCGGTCGGCCGGGTTGGTCACCTGCACGGTGGGGCCGTTGCCCTGGCCGCCCGGCACCAGCGGCGCGGCGTTCCACGGGCCGGACTTGGCGTTGACGGCCTCGGCGGTGGCCTTCAGTTCGTTGTCGTTGGAGAAGTTGATGCCCATGGAATTCTTCCGCAGTTCGCCAAAGAGGTTGACCGGCAGGGGGATGCGCGGGTGGGGAATGGAGGCGAAGCGGCGCACCGTCTCGCAGGGATCGGCCACCAGCTCGCGCACCGGCAGGGTCTCGTCCACCACGCGGTTGACGAAGCTGGTGTTGGCGCCGTTCTCGAGCAGGCGGCGCACCAGGTAGGGCAGCAGGTCCTCGTGCGTGCCCACCGGCGCGTACACGCGGCAGGGCACGTTGAGGTTCTGCGCGCCGATCACCTCGGCGTAGAGGTCGGTGCCCATGCCGTGCAGGCGCTGGAACTCGAACGGGCGGCCGCGCGCGATGTGGTGCACGGCGGCGATGCTGTGCGCGTTGTGGGTGGCGAACTGCGGGTAGATCAGCTCGCTGCCGGCGTCGAACAGCTTGCGCGCGCAGGCCAGGTAGGAGACGTCGGTGTTGGGTTTGCGCGTGTACAGCGGGTAGCCGGCCAGGCCCTGTTCCTGCGCGCGCTTGATCTCGGCGTCCCAGTAGGCGCCCTTCACCAGGCGCACGTACCAGCGACGATTTGCCGCACGTGCGGTTTCGATCAGCCAGTCGATCACGAACGGGGTGCGCTTGGAGTAGGCCTGCACCACGATGCCGAGGCCGTTCCAGCCGGCCAGCGAGGGGTGCGCGAACACGTCGCCGATGATGTCCAGCGAGAGCTCGAGGCGGTCGGCCTCCTCGGCATCCACGGAGAGTGCGATGCCCTGCTTCATCGCCAGTTGCGACAGCTCCAGCAGCTTGGCGGTGAGGTCGCGGCGGGCGATGGCGCGCTTGGCTACCTCGTAGCGCGGGTGCAGCGCGGACAGCTTCACCGAGATCGACGGCGCGTCGGTATGGTTGGCGAACGGACCGCGCGCGCCGATGCGGGCAATCGCGCGGCGGTAGTCCTCCTGGTAACGCTCGGCGGTCTCCGCGGTGAGCGCGGATTCGCCCAGCATGTCGTAGGAGTAGCGGTACACCGCGTATTCCTTCTTGGCGCAGCGGTCCAGCGCCTCGTCGATGGTCTGCCCCATCACGAACTGGTGGCCCATGATGCGCATGGCCTGGCGCACCGCGAGACGGATCGCCGGCTCGCCGGCGCGACCGGCCAGGCGCTTCAGTGCGCCGGTGAAGTCGCGGCGGGTTTCCTCGGCGAGGTTCACCAGGCGACCGGTGAGCATCAGGCCCCAGGTGCTGGCGTTGACGAACAGCGATTCGCTCTGGCCGAGGTGCTTCTTCCAGTCGGCATCGCCCAGCTTGTCGCGGATCAGCTTGTCGGCGGTGGCCTTGTCCGGGATGCGCAGCAGCGCCTCGGCCACGCACATCAGCAGCACGCCCTCCTCGCTGGACAGGTCGTACTGGCGCATGAAGGATTCCACCGCGCTCTGGTCCTTGGCGCGGGTGCGCACGCGGGTCACCAGGCCGGCGGCGACGTCGATCACCTGCTCGCGCTCGGCTGGCGGCAGGGTGGCCTGGGCGAGCAGGTCGTTGACCGCTTCGGTTTCGTCGCGCAGCCAGGCGGCGGTGATGCGCGCACGGGCCGGCTCGGCGCCGGTGGGGAGTTCGGGGCTGAGAATGGGCTGGGTCACGGCAGGACGGGAGCAGAAGGGAACGCGGGATTGTACGCCGTGCGCCGCCGGGCCGCCGCTTCCGGACCGACCTTGCGCAGGCCCCTGCGACATTCTTGCCCCTTGCCAACTTGCGACCTATCATCGAACCGCTCTTGGCACGCCGGATCTCCATGATCGTGCTACGACCAGCCGCTGCCGGCTTGCCCAGCGTGTCGATTTGGCTCAGGCCCAATCGCACGCTAAGCCGCCGCGGCCTGCGTCGGCTCATCATGCTTCTGGCGTCGCTGGCGCTGACGACCGCCGTCCTGGGCGCGTGGGTGGGGAATGTATTCGCTCCGCTGTTCGCCCTGGTCGAATCGTCTGCCGTGGCCATCGCCCTGTGCGTGGCCTGGCGTGCCGGCGACCGCAGCGAGCGCATCACCCTCGACGACGCGTCGCTGGTGGTGCAATCGCTACCGGGCCGACAGCGCACCAGTTTCCAGCCTGGCTGGGTGCGGGTGCGGTTGCACGAAGGGGATAACGGATGTCGCCGCCTGCTGCTGTCTTCGCACGGGCGCGAGCTGGAAATCGGCAGGTTCCTTGCCGAACGGGAACGTGTCGAGCTGTTGCGGAAACTCGAGCTGCTGCTGGATCAGGTCAATGGCCGGCGGCGCGGATAGGTTCAACAAAGGGCGAGAGCATGACATCTGGCAGCATCAGGACTGACGGGGCCCGGCCGGAGCGAGGCCGATCCAGCCGCGGCAGGATGACCGGCATCAGGCGTGCCGTGGCGGCGTCGATGGCCGTCGTGCTGGCGCTGGGCGCCGGTATTGCGCAGGCCGATCCCCACCCGTGGCAGCTCAACCTCACACGGGGCGTGACCACCTGGTCCGGCGAGCCGTACTTCCTCAACAACGTGGCGTTCGGCGTGTGCGTGGTGATCGGCGTGCTGGTGTTCGGCGCGATGTTCATCGCCATGTTCCGCTTCCGCAAGTCGCGCGGCGCGGTACCCGAGAAGTGGTCGCACAACACCACGGTGGAAATCGTCTGGACCACGATTCCGGTGATCATCCTGATGGTGCTGGCCTACCTGGCCACCGGCGGCCTGGTGTCGTTCGCGAACACCACCGGCGCGCAGATGACGGTGAAGGTCACCGGCTACCAGTGGAAGTGGCGCTACGACTACGTCGACTACCTGGGCAAGCCGATCAGCAAGGTCGGCTTCATGTCCAAGCTCGACGCGCTCTCCGACAAGACGCGCCAGTTGGGCTCGGGGCTGGACCCGTACGCCGTCAAGACCGGCAACGAGAACACCTACCTGTTGAACGTGGACAAGCCGCTGGTGCTGCCGATCCACACCAAGATCCGCTTTGTGATCACCAGCGACGACGTGATCCACTCGTGGTTCGTGCCGGCGTTCGGCTGGAAGATGGACGCCATCCCCGGCATCGTCAACACGGCGTGGACCAACATCAACGTGCCGGGTACCTACCGCGGCCAGTGCGCCGAACTGTGCGGCCAGGACCACGGCTTCATGCCGATCGTGGTGAAGGCCGTTTCGCGTGCGGACTTCGCGAAGTGGCTGGCGAAGCAGGAGCAGGCGTCCGCGCCGGCACCCGCCGCGCCACCGGCCGCAGCCTCCAGCGCCGCGGCGCCTGCCGCGGCGGCTTCGGCGCCTGGCGGCAACGGCTGAACCGGCCCCGCCTCGCGCGGCAACCACGGATTTCCGGGAGCGGCCACACACGGCCGCGCCATCGACAGACTTGAGGCAGAGGTGCAAGGCCATGGCCCACGAAGCCACCCACGATCACCACGACCACCACCACGCACCGCAGGGATTCTTCCAGCGCTGGGTGATGTCCACCAACCACAAGGACATCGGCACGCTCTACCTGATCTTCTCGCTGACGATGTTCTTCATCGGCGGCAGCTTCGCGATGGTGATACGCGCCGAGCTGTTCAAGCCGGGCCTGCAGCTGGTGCAGCCGTCGTTCTTCAACGAGATGACCACCATGCATGCGCTGGTGATGATCTTCGGCGCGATCATGCCGGCCTTCGTCGGCCTCGGTAACTGGATGATCCCGCTGATGATCGGCGCGCCGGACATGGCGCTGCCGCGCATGAACAACCTCTCGTTCTGGATCCTGCCGTTCGCCTTCACGCTGATGCTGTCCACGCTGTTCCTGCCGGGCGGTGGCCCGGCCGGCGGCTGGACGATGTATCCGCCGCTGTCGCTGCAGAGCGATTCGCTGGCGTACGTGGTGTTCGCGATCCACCTGATGGGCA
This sequence comes from Pseudomonadota bacterium, assembly GCA_021805685.1. Lineage (GTDB taxonomy): Bacteria > Pseudomonadota > Gammaproteobacteria > Xanthomonadales > Rhodanobacteraceae > Rhodanobacter_A. The sequence continues at coordinate 12,765 of JAJZET010000013.1, read as the reverse complement.
TCAGCTCGATCATGGGAGCGATCAACATCATCGCCACCATCCTCAACATGCGCGCACCCGGCATGGACCTGCTGAAGATGCCGGTGTTCGTGTGGAGCTGGCTGATCACGGCGTTCCTGCTGATCGCGGTGATGCCGGTGCTGGCCGGCGCGGTGACCATGCTCCGGTGCTGGCCGGCGCGGTGACCATGCTTCTCACCGACAAGTACTTCGGCACCAGCTTCTTCAATCCGCACGGCGGCGGCGACCCGGTGCTGTACCAGCACGTGTTCTGGTTCTTCGGCCACCCCGAGGTCTACATCATGATCCTGCCGGCGTTCGGGATCATCTCGGAGATCGTGCCGACCTTCGCGCGCAAGCCGATCTTCGGCTACAAGGCGATGGTGTACGCGATCGCCAGCATCGCCTTCCTGTCGTTCATCGTGTGGGCGCACCACATGTTTGCGGTGGGCCTGCCGCTGGGCGCGGACATTTTCTTCATGTACGCGACGATGCTGATCGCGGTGCCGACCGGCGTGAAGGTGTTCAACTGGGTGGCCACGATGTGGGGCGGCTCGATGACGTTCGAGACGCCGATGCTGTTCGCGATCGCCTTCATCATCCTGTTCACCATCGGCGGCTTCTCCGGCCTGATGCTGGCGCTGGTGCCGGCGGACTTCCAGTACCACGACACCTACTTCGTGGTGGCGCACTTCCACTACGTGCTGGTGACCGGCGCGGCCTTCGCGATCATGGCAGCCACGTACTACTGGCTGCCGAAGTGGACCGGCCACATGTACAGCGAGTTCTGGGGCAAGGTGCACTTCTGGTGCAGCGTGGTGTTCGTCAACGTGCTGTTCTTCCCGCAGCACTTCCTGGGGCTGGCCGGCATGCCGCGCCGCATCCCGGACTACAACGTGGCGTTCGCCAACTTCAACATGATCAGTTCGATCGGCGGTTTCCTGTTCGGCGCCTCGCAGCTGATCTTCCTCGGCGTGATCGTGCATTGCGTGTTCTTCTCGAAGAAGAAGGCCGCCGATCGCGTGTGGGAAAGCGCCAAGGGGCTGGAGTGGACGGTGCCCTCGCCTGCGCCGCATCACACCTTCGAAGTCCCGCCGGTGGTGCACGACGAGGAGCTCGCGCACGGCCACGTGAACGATTGATCGGTACGGGAGCGCAAGCATGGCCAGTCTGCATACGGATGAGGAATTCGAACGGAAGCGCCGCCTTGGTGTACGCCGGACCTTGAGGGTGCTGGCCGTCGTGGTCGGTGGGTTCTACCTGTTGTCGTTCGCGCAAATTCTGTTGATGAAGTAGTCGCGGTGGTTGCCGTCGCCGTTTGGCAAGGCGGTCACGGCATCCATCGCCCACGGGGAAACTCCACGGAGTCTCAGCATGTCCCAGCAGCACGACACCTACTACGTTCCGAGCAAGAGCCAGTGGCCCATCGTGGCCGCGGTGGTGATGTTCCTCACCGTGTTCGGCGCGGCGCACTGGCTCAATGCGGAGCCCGGCGAGTCCGGCTTTGGCAAGACGGTGATCACGGTCGGCGCGATCGGCATCATCGGCATGTTCTTCGGCTGGTTCCATTCGGTGATCAAGGAATCACTGGCAGGCATGTACAACCCCCAGGTGGACACCTCGTTCCGCATGGGCATGATGTGGTTCATCTTCTCGGAAGTGATGTTCTTCGGCGCGTTCTTCGGCGCGTTGTTCTACATCCGCAACTTCTCGATTCCGTGGCTCGGCGGGGCTGGCCATGGCGTGCTCACCCACCAGTTCCTCTACGGCAACTACAGTGCTTCATGGGGAGCCGAGGGCGGCAATGGCCCGATGCATGTGGGTGGCGCCTTCAGCACCGTGGTGCCGTGGGGCCTGCCGCTGCTGAACACGCTGATCCTGCTCACCTCCAGCGTCACCGTGACCATCGCGCACCACGCACTGCGCGCGGGCCATCGCGGCAAGATCCTGGTGTTCCTCGGCCTCACCGTGCTGCTGGGCGCGACCTTCCTGTACTGCCAGGCGCACGAGTACATGGAAGCCTACAAGGAGCTGAACCTTACCCTGCACAGCGGCGTGTACGGCTCCACCTTCTTCATGCTCACCGGATTCCACGGCCTGCACGTGACGCTGGGTACCATCATGCTGGCGGTGATCTGGTTCCGTGTGCTGAAAGGGCATTTCAACAAGGACCACCACTTCGGCTTCGAGGCGGTGGCGTGGTACTGGCACTTCGTCGACGTGGTGTGGCTGTGCCTGTTCCTGTTCGTCTACATACTTTGACTTTACGCGACGTCCTGTCGCGGAGAGCGAAGATCAAGAACCGGCCATCCTTGGCCGGATTCTTCAAGGAAGCGGCGCTTCGAGCCGAGTTCCCGGAAACGAGAAGCCCGCCAATCGGCGGGCTTCTTCGTATCGAGGGGGAACAATCAGATCCGGGGAGGCTACAATCACTGGCCGACACCATGCGGTTGCAACCAGCCCATCCAGATGCCGAATGCGACCATGCCGATCAGCAGCAGCGACAGCCCGATGCGGCGGGTCAATGCCCAGGCCATGCGTTTGTCGTTGTCCTTGTCGGTCATCATGTAGTACAGCGCCTGGCCGAGGCTGAAAATCACCACCAGCAGCAGCACCACCACCGCGTATTTGTAGATGGGGCCCACGTGATCGATCCGGTTGATTTTGTTGCCTTGAGTATAGCGACCGGGGTGCACGCATCGTGCTAGGCGGATTCCGCCGGCCGCCCTGGTGGGCGATCCTGCTGACGGCCTGCGCTGCCGTGCTTTTCGTGCGTTTGGGCTTCTGGCAGCTGCATCGCGCCGCCTACAAGGACGATCTGCTGCGACGCTATGCCGCGGCCGCCGTCGCACCGCCGCAGGACTTTGCCCCCGTGGCGCTGCACCCGCCGCAGGACGCCTATCCGCGCGTGCTGGTGCAGGGTCGCTACGAATCGGGACGCATCTACCTGCTGGACAACCCGAAACACGATGACCGCGGGGGGGTGGAGGTCTATGTCCCGTTCCGGCCGCAGGGCGGGGATCGCCTGTTGCTGGTCGATCTCGGCTTCCTGCCCGGCAACGGCACCGACCAGACACCGCAGTTGCCGCCGTTGCCGGATGGCGAGCAGAGCCTGCGTGGCCTCTATGAGCCCCCGCCAGGACACGGCTTCGAGATGGGTGGCAACGCGCTGGCGCGCCAGACGGTGTGGCCGAAGAAAACCATCTACCTCGACCTCGGCCAGGTGTCCGCCGACCTCGGCCAAAAGCTCTATCCGCGCGTGCTGGCACTGGATGCCGACCCGTCCTCGATCTACGTGCGCGAGCACGTGCTGGATTTCGGCGACATGCCGCCGGCGCGGCATCGAGCCTATGCGTTCCAGTGGTTTTCCTTCGCCATCGCCGTGGTGGTGATCCTGCTGGTGCTGAACCGCAAGCGCGGTTCGCGCCGTTCCTGACCTTGGACTGACGATGAAAGCTGTCGACCCCGCCATGCAGCGCAAGAGCCGCCTGAAACTGCTGCTGGTCGCCTCGGTGTTTGCCGCGCCGTTCGTGGCGGCGATGGTGCTCGTGCTGGCCGGTTGGCAACCTGCGGCGAAGGGCAATGGCCTGCCGATCACGCCACAGCGCAACTTCGCGCATGAGCAGCTGCCGGTGCGCATGGCCGATGGCGGCATGTGGGCGTGGCGCGACAGCAGGCCGCGGCTCACCCTGGTCGCGTTGCCCGGGCCGGACTGTGCCGCGCGCTGCTACGCGGGGCTGACCGCGATGGCCAAGAGCCGCGTGATGCTCAACGGCAACCAGTCGCGCTTGCGCCTGCTGTACGTCGGCACGCCGCCGGCCGACCCGCGGCGGCGCGCCGGCATGGCGAACTACTGGCAGATCGGCCAGGACACGGACGGCAAGCTGGCGCAGTGGCGCCCGCGGCAGGCGGACAGCGTGGGCGCGCTGCTGGTGGAATCCGATGGCACGGCACTGGCGAGCTATCCTGCCGGTTTCGACGCCTCCGGGCTGCTCCGTGATCTGAAGAGGGTCATCAAGTAATGTCGTTTCGAGTGGGAAGAATCCTGCGCTGGCTGGCGCTGCTGGCCACCGTGTTCGCGTTCGGGCTGGTGATGTTCGGCGCCTTCGTGCGCCTATCCAATGCCGGGCTGTCCTGCCCGGACTGGCCCACCTGCTACGGGCAGGCGACCTGGCCGCAACATGCGGCAGCGGTGGCGAAGGCCGACGCCGAATTTCCTGATCGGCCTTACGAGGCACACAAGGCCTGGCGCGAGCAGGTGCATCGCATGCTGGCCGGCACGCTGGGGATGCTGGTGTTGGCGATGGCGCTGATCGCCGCGTGGCGCGACTACAACACGCGCGTGAAAGTGATCGTTGGCGCGCTGTGCGCGGCGGTCGGCGTGACGATGTACATGCGCGGCGAACACGTGGTTTCGTCGGCGCTATCCGTCATGGCGATCCTGTTGCCGATGCAGGGCGCCTGGCGATTGCGCAGCGACGGCGCCAACCGGATCATCGTGCTGACGCTGGCGGTGATCATCTTCCAGGCCATGCTTGGCATGTGGACCGTAACCTTGCTGCTGAAGCCCATCGTGGTGACCGGGCACTTGCTGGGCGGCATGACCACGTTCGCGCTGCTCGGTTACGCGGCGGTGCGTCTGGCTGGCGTGGGGGCGGCGGACGATGCCTTGGCGGGGCTGCGCCGCCTGGTGGTCATCGGCGTCGTGCTGCTGGCCTGCCAGATCGCGCTGGGTGGCTGGACGTCGTCGAACTATGCCGCGCTGGCCTGTGGCTTCGGCGATGCGGCCTTTCCCAAGTGTTCGGGCCAGTGGTGGCCTGCCGCCGATTTCCACCAGGGCTTCATCCTGTGGCGTGGCGTCGGGGTGGACTACGAGGGCGGCATCCTTGACGGGGCCGCACGCACCGCGATCCAGATGACACACCGGATCGGCGCCCTGGTGGTGTTCTGCTATCTCGGCTGGCTGTCCCACCGGCTGGTGCGGCGCGGCCTGCGTCGGTTCGGCATTGCGGTGGCCGTGGCCCTGGTCTGCCAGGTGCTGCTGGGTATCAGCAACGTGCATTTCGGCCTGCCATTGCCGGTGGCGACCGCGCACAACGGCATGGCGGCGCTGCTGCTGTTCACCCTGGTGGCGACGCTGGCGCGCACGCAACGCAGGCTGGACGCGGCAGGGGCGGCGGCATGAGCGTGCTGGGCGAATACCTGCAGCTGACCAAGCCGCGCGTGGTTGCGTTGCTGGTGTTCTGCGCCGTGATCGGCATGTTCCTCGCGGTGCCGGGCATCCCGCCGTGGCGCGCGCTGGTATGGGGCACGCTGGGCATCTGGCTGGCCTCCGCTTCGGCGGCGGCGTTCAACCACCTGATCGACCAGCGCATCGACAAGCTAATGGCGCGCACCGCACGGCGGCCGCTGGCCACCGGGCATCTGCAGCCGTGGCAGGTGCTGGTGTTCGCCATTGTCATCGGCATCGCCTCGATGCTGGTGCTGGCATTGCTGGTGAACGGGCTCACCGCCTGGCTTACCTTTGGCGGCCTGATCGGCTACGCGCTGGTCTACACCGCCTACCTGAAGCGGGCCACGCCGCAGAACATCGTGATCGGCGGCCTCGCCGGGGCCATCCCCCCGGTGCTGGGCTGGACCGCGGTGACCGGCGCGCTGCACCCGTTCGCGCTGCAGCTCTGCCTGATCATTTTCGTGTGGACGCCGCCGCATTTCTGGGCGCTGGCGATCTTCCGCCGGGAGGACTATGCGCGCGCCGGCGTGCCGATGCTGCCGGTGACCCACGGCGTGGCCTATACGCGCTGGCAGGTGCTGTTCTACACCGTGCTGCTGGTGCTGGTGACCCTGCTGCCGGCGATCACCGGGTACTGCGGCTGGCTTTACCTGGGTGGTGCGGCGGTGCTCGGCGCGGGCTTCCTGTACTACGCCATCCGCCTGCTGAATCCGCCGGACGAGTTCTTCGCGATGCGCGTGTTCAGGTACTCGATCCTTTACCTGATGGCGCTGTTCGCCTTCCTGCTGGCCGACCATTGGCTGGCCGAGCCTTTGCGCCAGGGTTTGGCGTTCCGCCGGATGGCCTAACCGGTTGGCCGCAGCGCCCTTCAGATTGCCGTTGCGGTGCCGATAGTTGTTTTGCCGGCGCACTTGCGTCGCCCGGCCTTTGCCCGGATGAGCCGCTTGGTGGACAAAGAGTGACGACCATCACAGTTTGACGGGCTGGGCCTCCGCGCGCCGTCAAGTTCCCCCCGAAGGCGCCGACAGCCACTCCATGGCACGCAAACCCCTGCGTGCCGGGCGAGGTGGTCATGATCGGTCGGAATCGCTGGATACTTGGTTTGCTCATGGCGCTGGTGGTCCAAGGCGCATGGGCGGAAGGCGGGCGGATCAATTTCACTGGTGCCGTGGTGGAGCCCACCTGCGCCATCAACACCCCGCAGACGACCGGCCAAGCGATTGGCCAGGCGCCGGTCCACCGCAGCTGCGGCCAGGCTGCGGCCGACGCCGGCCGCAGCTATTCCCGTACCGTCACGACCCTCGACGCGGCTGCAATCGCGAACGATCAGCTGCTGGGCTACTTCGCCAGCTACGCCCCCGTTGGACCCGACGGCAAGCCAGCGAGTGGTGTGATCGTACGCACCTACGATTGAGGACCAGCCCCAGATACTCGCCGGGGTGGCTCACGGGACTGCCGGTCGGCCGGTCGGCCGGTCGGCGTCGACGAGGATCGGTGTGGCTACTGGTAGGTAAGCGTATAGGTGGCCGTGGCGGTCACGTTGCCCGCGCTCGCGGAGGTACCGGTCTGGTAGTACTGCGCATAGAACGGCAGGTTCATGATGCCGTTGGTCGTCGTGCCTTCGGAGATGGCCGTGCCGAAAGAGACGGGGGTTGCACCGTCGGACTTGAGCAACTGCACGCCCACGTTCTGTGCGTAGCCGCTGCCCGTGGTCGGTGCAATCACACCAGTAGTCCCGGCCTGCGGGTTCGAAGTGGCCAGGGTGACGTAGAGGTTGGCGCCGGCGGGACAGCTCAGTTGCACGTTGAACGGCTGCTTGCCCGTGGTCGAGCCGACGCCGGTGAGAGCCGATGTCGATATCGTCGGCAAGGTCACCACAGTCGGGTCGATCACCACCGAGCATGCAGTAACGGAGACCGTGACGGGATTGAGGCTGAGAGTGCCGATATTTGTCGGCGAGGCGGTGCGCGGGTTCGAAGTAAAGCATCCCCACGGAGCGCATTGGGCATTGAGGATGTATATGTCCTGGTCGAAGAACTGCAGCAGGTTGATGCTGTTTACGGTGCCGATGCCAGGGGTGACTGAGCCGGTCTTGACGAGCTGCGCCGTGAAGGTCACCGCCATGGTATTGGCTGGCGTGCAGTACCAGTTGTTGGTGCTCTGGGTATAGCTGATGCAACTGATGCTCCCCATTTGCCAACCAGGGGCGCCATTCGGACCGTTGTTGCCGCTGCTGGCCTGCACCTGGGCCGCGGTGAGTTGCACCTCAATGCCGGGCAGATTGGTGGTAAACATGATGCCGCCGGATCCGCCAGGCGGGACGGTCGTGGTATCGAACGGCGCCAAGTTGCCGGTAAGGAGGGAGAAGTTGTCCGCGTAGTTCTGGTCGGTCAAAAACGGCTTAGAGCAATCGAATGTGACTGATACCGTGCCGGGTGAACCGATCAGGCCATTGGCTTGATTGGGGGAGAGGCTTGTCGCCGGCAGCGTGATGCTCGGCGTGGACGACGACGGAACGCAGGCCGGGGACTGGGCGGCCATGGCGGGCCGGACGATCGCGAACAGCAGCAGGACTGCCAGCAGCCGCAGCGCGTGCCCGATCTTCATGGCGTGCCGGCACAGGGATACGGCGGCTCGACAGGTCATGTCCCGTTTTCCTTCTGTGACGGCAAAATGGTGTCCTCGATGGTGCATGTCGTGCGAATCTGCTGGTACGCCGCAGAGGATTTGCCGATTGCCGGCAACGCATAGGTGAACCCGCACGCATGCGCCGTACCTTGCTCATCGTCCCACTGGACGCTGAGCTTGCCGTGGGCGGCAACGCCGCGCAGCAACGACAAGCCGCCTTGCCCGACCACGCCGAGCGGCTGGTTCTTGGCGTCGAACACTTGCGCGCCGAACGGTGCAGGCTGGCCGTCGGCGAGGCGGATGCGCGCGATCATGGCCCGGCCGGACGTGCTTTTGAAGTTCACCATCACCACTGCGCCGGCGTAGGGCGCCACGTCGGCGCTGGTGGCGTCCAGCTGCACGCCCAGCGGCAGGCCTTGCGGGTCGATCTGGATGGTGTCGCGCTGGTAGGGGGTGAGGTATGGCACCAGCGCATAGCCGTGGCGGTCCACGCTGAGGCCGGGGGCATTGAGGATGTGGGCGCCCTTGGCGCCGGGCATGTGCACGATGGCGACGGTGTCGCCGGTCGGCTGGCCGAAGGTGACACCGCCCGCGTGGACCACCACCGCGCCGCTGGCACCGACGGATGCCTGCGAATAGCCGCTGCCTCTGCCGGCGCTGGCGTTGAACATGGCATACGGGCTGTTGTATCCGGCGTTCACGCCGAACGCGTTGCCGGTACCGTTGCCGCCGTGCGAAGCCGTTGCGCCATAGGTGAACTGGTTCCACTGGCCGAGCGTACCGTTGAGGGTGCCCTGCTCCTGGTTGCCGCCGTTGTTGTCGTGGTTGACGTTGAACGAGATGCTTGGGGCGTGCGAAGTATTGCCCAGCGGCAGGCTGGCGTTGAAGGACACCTGATTGTCGTAGCCACCCAGTGCCATGCGTCCGCGGCTGGCCGAGACGCTGTAGGCCAGGCGCCCGAGGTGGTTGTTGTAGCCGACCTGGAACTGCGTGTCGTTGCCGCGGTGGTTCCAGTAGTCGTTGACCGAGGCATTGGCGTACAGCGAGCCGCCATCACGCCCCAATTGCTGGTTGAGCGTGAGGGTGAAGCGGTTGCGCTGTTGCAGCAGGCCGCGCGCGGTATAAAGGCTACTGCCGCTGTAGACGGTCCCGCTCAGCGCGGCGAGCTGGGCAGGCGTCAGCAGGCTCTGCGCGGGCAAGCCGTCGATCGTCTGCGCGCTGGACGGCTGGTATTGCAGCGCGTTCATGCCGTGCCTGGCGTAGTCGCGCGCGGTTTCGGCGTCGCTCAGGCTCAGGAAGCCGCTGGTGGAATAGCGGTCGGCCGCGACGCTCAGCGAGGTGCCGGTTTCCGGAATGATCTTGCTGTAGCTGACGCGGTAGCTTTGCCCGTTGTAGTTGCCGTAGCCCGGGATGCTGGCGTGGGCCTGGGTGATGTCCAGCGCCAACGCTCCGTAACGTGTATTCAGCGCGGCGCCGACCAACGCGGCAGCGTAGCCCTCCGAACCTTGCACGCCGGCATAGCCGCTGATGCGATTGCTGAAGCCGTGCTGCACCGCGCCCTGGATCACGTTGGGACGGCTCTGCAGGAAGCTGTCGCGCAACTGGCCGGCGGCGATGTCGAAACGGGTGACGCCGGGACGCATCAGTTGCGCCACCGAGGCGTAGGGCACGGTGAAACTGTGCTGGCGGCCGTCGGCTTCCGTCACGTTCACGACCAGGTCGCCGCCATAGCCGGTGGGGTAGAGGTCGTCGATCACGAACGGGCCGGGTGCGACCGTGGTCTGGTAGATCTGCACGCCGTTCTGGGTCACCGTGACCTTGGCGTTGGTGTAGGCCACGCCATGCACCACCGGAGCATAGCCGCGCAGCGATTGCGGCAGCATGCGATCGTCGGTGGCCAATTGCGCACCGCGCAGGCCGTAGCTGTCGAACACGGCGCCGTCGGTGTAGCTGTCGCCCAGGCTCAGCACGGCGCCCAGGCCGGGCAACGCGCGCTGCACGTAGGCGTCGATGTTGTGCCAGTGGCGCCGGCTTGGCTGGCCGGTAGCGGATTGCAGCGTGGCGGTGCTGTCTTGCCGGAATTGCCAAAGGCCGAGGTTGAAGCCGGAGCGCAGGCCAAGGTAGGTGCTGTCCAAGCTTCGCCCGCTGCTGGTGGTGCGGTAGCTGTTGATGTTGTAGTTGAGGAGGAATGCCGGCACACCCGCGTCCCACGAAGCCGGGTTCACCCAGCCGCGCGGCCGTTGGTTCATGTAGGCCTGAGGAATGCTTGCGTCCATGCGCAGGCTGGACATGTCGACTGTCAGCGTGGCGCCTGGAATCAGGTCGCCCAGGCTGACGCAAGCAGGCGACGACAGCTTCGCGGCGGCCGCTGCCGCGGCGGCCGTCTTGGCGGGTGCGATGCCCATGCGGTCGAGCAAATGGTTGTCGACGCAGGGCACCGCGTTGGCGTCGGCGGACGGTGCGGCAAAGCGCACATCCATGCGACCTACCCAATTCTTGTTGAGGTAGACGTCGAGGTTGTAGATACCGGGCAACACGGGGTTGCCGTGCTCGAAGCGCGAGAGGTCGGCCGTGCCGTGCCCGGCGCCGGCCAGCATGCTGCGGTCGAAGTTGGCGAAGCCACCTTCTGCACTGGCGTCGGCCGGTGCGTTCGCGGCAGCGGCCCGGGCCGCGCGCGGACAGCCCATGGCGGCGCCAAGCGCCAGGCCGCACGCCAGCGCGAGCGCCGCACGGCGCCCGTTCAGCTGGCCAAGCCTGGCACGCCGCCGCGTCATTGCGCCACGATGCCCTTGTGCGCGTCGGCCGCGCCGTAGTCGTCAATGGTGGTAAAGCCGACCGGGGTGCCGGCAGCAGGCGGCTGCGCCACGCCCTTGAGCGGCAGGCGCAGGTCGCCGAACGGCGCCACCATGCCGCTCGTGCCGTCGATCGTCTTGCCGCCAGCACCAAGCGCAAGCTTGCTGATGGTGATGTAGTACGGCGTGGGGTTGTGTACCGCCAGCGCAGTATTCGATCCGCCGGCCGCCTTGAAGGTCAGCTTGTCGGGTGCCTTCATGGCGTCGCCGGGCAGGCTGGCCGGGCGATAGAACAGCTTCAGCCGCGAACGTATCGCGAACTGCAGGTAGTTGCGGCCTGCGGTTTGCGGTCCGCTGGGCTTGGGCGGAATTTCCAGCACGTTGAGCCAGAACAGCGATTCGCGGTCGGTCGGCAACGGTTGGGCGCCCTGGGTGTAGATGATCCGCAGGCTCTGGTCTTTATGCGGATCCATGCGGAACAGCGGCGGCGTGATCAGAAAGGGCGAATGCGCGGTATCCGGCGTCGAATTCAGGTCACCGGTATCGATCCACGCCTCGACCAGCGCGGGGTGATCGCTGTCGTTGGTCAGTCGCACGGTAACCTCGCCCTGCTGGGCAGGCAGCACCACCCGGGTACCGCCGACGACCACGCTGGCGTGTGCAGTGCCGATGCCGATGACGAGCGCAGCCACGGCTGCGCCCAGGGTGCAGAGGAAGTTTTTCATCGGGTATGTCCCTGCCGGATCGGACGCCGGGGGCGAGGCGATGGCGTGCCGCAGTGACATGTGAGTCGCTGCGGCACGCGGTGTCGCTTACTGGTAGGTGAAGGTGATGCTGGCGCTGGTATTGACCAAGCCGGGCGTCGCCGCGCCCGTGGCGTAGTACTGGGCGGCCATGGCGGTGCTGCCCGAGCCGCTGGAGAGCGCGATCGTCGGTGCATTGGTGTCATTGGAGACGTTGATCGCGCTGCCGCTGGTGCCGCCCGCCAGCAGTTGGACCTCAACATTGCCAGCGCTGCCCGTGCTGGTGCTGTTCTTGAGGTTGCCGTCGGTGGAGTTGTTGTTGGCACCGCTGGCGAAGCTCAACTTCGCCTGTGTAGCATTCCTGTCGCAGTTGCTGAGGTTGAGGGTGAAGGGGGTGGCACCGGCGACGTTACCTGAAGCAGCCAGGTTCGACGCCATGACCGGGGTCAGGGTCACGGTGTTGCCGGCGCCGCCATTGACGGTCACCGTGCAGGTGTCCTGCAGCACCTTGCCGCTGATCTGGATGGTGCCGGTGTTAGGAGTGGGGGCAGCGTTGGCGGCGGGCACGACAGCCAGCGCGCCGAGGGTGGCGACGAGGGCAGCGGAAAGCAAGGTCTTGTTCATGGTGTTTCCTTCGGACTTCCGGGACATTGATGAAATGGACAACAGCTTGTCGGTGTTCCAGTGCGAACCCGCGCGCTAACCATCCAGCAGACGATGCAGCAAGCTGTTGGAGGGAACTTGAGCAAGTAGTGGGCCAAAGCGTGACCCAGGGCACACTTTAACCGGTGATGGCGCAAATTTTTGGACTAGGCGTCAGCCGGTCGCCGCGCATTTGGCCGCAACTTCAAGTCACACTGCGGCCGATACTCGGGGTCGTTTCCGTTGCGATGTATCTTAAAGTATTGATTTGTAACACGTATTGTCGGCGAATTCGGCGGCGGCAACGCCGCATGAACACCCGTTGGCCCGTCATCGGGGCGCGGGCTCAAAATCCGTCCGAATGGCTTCCGTGGCCGCTCAACGCGGCAGATTGCCTGCCCTTCAGCGTCGAAAAATGACCTGCCGTCACAAGTTTGACGTGTCATTCACAGGATCCGACAGCCCGCATGTAAAGCATGCTTGACAATGTCGTGAGGCCGGGCTTAGGCTTCGATGTAAAGGTCACTTTACAAAAGGGGGCGGGCAATCATGTCGATGAACGCAAACCAGCGTCGCTATGCGCGCGAGTTCTGGCCGCCGATGCTGGCCTACATTCTGATCATGCTGCTGGTCTGGCCGCTGATTGGGCATCTGCAGAGCATGTGGGCGCGTGCCGCACTGGCTCTGTTGCCGGTGGTGCCGGTGCTGCTGGTGACCCGCGCGATGTT
>JAJZET010000149.1 GCA_021805685.1 Pseudomonadota bacterium | reverse complement strand
GCACGACTCCACGCTGTCGGCCTCCACCTTCGCGGTGCTTGCCGCGGAAACCGGCCGCACAGCGGATGCCTACCGCTATTTCCTGGACACGTTGCGCGTGGATCTTGACGATTCGCACGGCAACGCCGGCCATGGCCTGCACATGGCGGCGATGGCCGGCAGCTGGTTGGCACTCGTGTGGGGCTATGGCGGCCTGCGGGTACAGGGCGGCCAGCCGGCGCTGGCGCCGCAATTGCCGCAGGCCTGGCGCAGTTACCGCTTCGGCCTGCGCTGGCGCGGCGCACACCTGCGCGTGGAGGTGGACACGGGCGGCGTGCGCTACACGCTGAGCGACGGCGAGGCGCTGGAATTCCTGCATCGCGGGCAGCCCCTGCGCCTGGGCCAGGGCGAGTCGGTGCGCCTGCCGCATCCCGGCGCACTGCCGTCGGCGCCGAAGGGCGTGATCTTCGATCTCGATGGCGTGCTGGCCGACACCGCCGTACTGCACCGCGCGGCGTGGCAGCAGTTGGCCGCCGAGATCGACGCACCGTTCGACGAAGCGATCGCCGAGCGCATGAAGGGCGTGGACCGCATGGGCTCGCTGGAGATCCTGCTGGACCGTGCGCCCCGCCGCTACAGCGCCGAAGAGAAGGCCGAGCTGGCCGAACGCAAGAACGCCCGCTACGTCGAATCGATCGCGCGCCTCGGGCCGCACGACCTGTTGCCCGGCGCGCGCGCCGCGGTGGAATCGGTGCGCGCCGCCGGCCTCCGGACCGCGCTGGCCTCGGCCAGCCGCAACGCGCCCCAGCTGATCGAACGGCTGGGCATCGCCGGCCTGTTCGACTACGTGGTCGACGCCAGCCGCATCGCGCGCTCCAAGCCCGACCCGGAAATCTTCCTCGCCGCGGCCGCCGGCCTCGGCCTCGCGCCGGCGGACTGCCTCGGCGTGGAAGACGCCGCCGCCGGCGTTACCAGCATCCACGCCGCCGGGATGGCGGCGATAGGCATCGGCGGGGCGGATGCCCTGGCCGAAGCCGACCTGTTGTTGCCGAACATCGCCGCGTTCGACATCGACCGGATCAGAACGACAAGCGGCCCATCGGCCCGGCCTTGTGCCGACGCCGCATTACCTTGAAATCCGAACTGATGGGGAGTCAGAACATGAGTGCACGCATACTTACAAGCTTGACCTTGTCCACCGCGATCGCCGCCGCCCTGGCGTCCGGCGCCGCCTTTGCGCAGGACGGCGGCCAGGCCGCCCACGGCGCGCATGCCGCCATCAACGCCACGCAGAAGGCGGAGAGCAGCACCAAGAACGGCAAGGCCGTGCAATCGCTGGAGCAGGTCGTGGTGACCGGTTCGGCCAGCAGCACCGGCGTACGCAAGATCGACGCCAGCTACTCGATCACCACCGCCACCGACGCACAGATCCAGCAGGCCAACCCGCGCAGCGCCGCCGACCTGCTGAAGCTCTCGCCCGGCGTGTGGCCCGAGTCCACCGGTGGCGAAACCGGCGCCAACATCGAAATCGCCGGCTTCCCGGGCGGTGGCGACGCGCCGTTCTACACCAACCAGATCATGGGCACGCCGCTGTACGGTATGCCGTCGCTGTCGTTCTTCGAGCAGAGCTCGATGTTCCGCCTCGACGACACCATCGACCACGTGGAACTGCTGCAGGGCGGCCCGTCGGTGGTGTTCGGCGACGGCCAGATCGGCCTCACCTCCAACTACATCCTCAAGCAGGGTACCGACACGCCGTCCGGCGACATCGGCGTCACCTACGGCACCGGCAACCTGCGCCGCGTCGACGGCTTCTACGGCTTCCCGATCGGCCAGAACGGCTGGTACGGCAGCGTGGGCGGCTTCTATCGCGATTCCGACGGCGTGCGCAAACCGCAGTACCCGGCCGACAAGGGCGGCCAGCTCACCGCCACGCTGACCAAGGACTGGGATGCCGGCTCGCTGGTGTTCTGGGCACGCGGCCTCGACGACAAGAACCAGTTCATCACCCCGGTCCCGCTGATCCAGACCGGCCCGGGCACTTTCTCCGACTATCCCGGCTTCGACCCGCTGACCAGCACCTACTACAGCAAGGCGATGCAGCACACCTACCTGGAAAGCTATCCGGGCGGCGGCACCAACGTGAACCTCGCCGATGGCCGTGGCGCCCAGCTCGGCTTCTTCGGCGTCAACTTCGACTGGGACTTCGGCAACGGCTGGACGGTCAGCGACAAGTTCCTCGCCGACGGCGGCAACATGGACACCAACGCGCTGTTCTCGGGCTCCAACCCGCAGACGCTGAGCTCGTGGGAAAGCGGCAACGGCGTACCCGCGGGCATCACGCCCATGGCGACCTACACCAATGGCGCCGGCACCATCACCGACCCCAACCTGGACGTGATCAGCCAGGGCCTGTGGCACATCCACAAGAACCTGCAGAGCGTGATCAACGATTTCCGCATCAGCAAGGAGCTGTTCGACGGCAACACCCTGACCGCCGGCCTGTACCTGGCGCACTACACCGACAACGACCGCTGGTCGCTCGGCAACCCGATGCTGATGACCAACACGCCGAACGCCACGCCGATCGCGGTGAGCTACGTGCAGAACGGCCAGACCTACTACGTCACCAACAACCAGGGCCTGATCTTCAACGGCGGCTACAACATCACCGAGAACGGCAAGGCCGACAACAAGGCGTTCTACCTGTCCGACAGCTGGAAGGTCGACCAGTGGCTGTTCGACGCATCCGCCCGCGTCGAGAACGAGAACGCCCGCAACACGGTGTGCAACCTCTCCAGCGTGAACATCGACGGCAACGCCAATACGCTGTACGACAACAGCGTGTCGATGTGCAACGGCACCTATTCGGTCACCGACTACAACAAGACCCACACCTCGTGGACCGCCGGCGCCACCTACAAGCTCAGCGACAACATGGCCGTCTACGCGCGGGCCAACAGGGGCGCGCACTTCAACAGCTTCGACGACCTGCGCGGCAACACCACCGGCAACACGCCGCCGCTGCTGAAGATCCAGAACTTCGAGGTGGGCTACAAGTACGCCGCCAACTGGCTCAGCGCGGACATCTCGTTCTACCACCGCCAGTTCAACGGCCTGTCCTACCAGCCGTCGATCCTGGGCGTGCCGCTGGGCGGCTACTCCACCTACGGCTCGGACACCCGGGGCATTAACTTCCAGCTGCGCGCCACCACGCCGGACCAGCTGTTCTCGATCACCGCCTCGGGCGACTGGATGGACGGCCACTATTCGCACTTCCAGGGCGATGCGGTGTTCTATGGCCTGCCGACCGCCAGCAACCCCACCGGCAAGTTCGTCAGCACCTACGAGGGCAAGCAGCTGCAGCGCCAGCCGAAGTTCCAGATCCGCGTCACGCCGTCGCTGAACTTCGTCGTGCCGCACGGCAACCTGCGGCTGTGGACCACCATGGAGTACGTCGGCCCGCATACCCAGGACCAGCTGGCGCTGCAGCAGCTGGGCAGCTATACCGACTTCAGCATCGGCGCGCAGTACACCTACGAGAAGCACTGGGTGTTCACCCTGCTGGGCTCCAACGTCACCGACACGCTGGGCCTGACCGAGTCGAACTCGCGCATCGCGGGCAATGCCACCGACGCGACCGGCGTACTGCTGGCCCGTACGCTGGAAGGCCACCAGTACACCCTGCAGGCGAAGTACCAGTTCTGACGAAAGCCCGGAAGGCGCCCTGCCGTCGCTGCCGCACACGCGGCAACGACGGCAGGACGCGAAAGCTCCGCGACAACAGCTTTCCCCGCGTTTCGGCCCGGATTGCGCGATGGCGGTTCGGGCCGTCTTTTTCCACGAAGCTCGCAACCCGAGGTGCGCATGAATCGTTACCGCATGATCGCCGCACTCGCGCTGACCTACGTGGTCTTCGCCATCCTGCTCAACAGCGTGGGCACGGTGATCCTGCAGTCCATGGCCAGCTTCGGCGTGGGCAAGACCGAAGCCAGCCTGCTGGAGCTGTTCAAGGACCTCACCATCGCCGTGGTTTCCTTCGGCGTGGCCTCCTTCCTGCCGCTGATCGGCTACCGGCGCGCGATGATCCTGGCGCTGGCCCTGCTCGGCGGCGCCTGTGTGCTGATGCCGTTGTGGCCGGGCTTCCGCACCACCGAGGTGCTGTTCACCTGCGTCGGCATCTCGTTCGCGCTGGCCAAGGTCGGCGTGTACTCGTCGATCGGCCTGCTGACCGCGGACCGCGGTGCGCACGGCCGTCTCACGTCGACCATCGAAGGCATGTTCATGCTCGGCGTGCTGGCCGGCAACTGGCTGTTCAGCGTCTTCATCGACCACGCCGATCCAGCCAACCTGGTCTGGCTGCGCGTGTACTGGCTGCTCGCAGCGCTGTGCGTCGCGGTGATCGCCCTGCTGGCCAGCTCACGCATGGACGAATCGGCCGCGCACAACGCGCGCACCGCGACCATGCGCGGATCGCTGGTCGAGATGCTGCAGCTG
>JAJZET010000164.1 GCA_021805685.1 Pseudomonadota bacterium | reverse complement strand
TGACCTTGGGGTTCGACGGCGCCAGCGCCAGCGCCCCGATCGAACCCACCGGCTCCTTGTCGAAGATCGGCTGCCAGGTGCGCCCCGCATCCTGCGTGGCCCACACGCCGCCGTCCACTGCACCGAAATAGAAATGCCGTGCGTCACCCGGGATGCCCGACACCGCCAGCACGCGTCCGCCGCGGAACGGTCCGATCGAGCGCCAGTGCAGGGCCTGGTAGGACGATGGCGCCACCTCCGACTGCGCGGACCAGCTGATCAAGGCGCCCAGGGCAAGCACGACGAATCGGCGCGACATACGCATGGATAAGGTTCCGCTGTGACGAAAGAGAGCTGTATCGCGCAGCCGGGGCCCATACTCAAGCCCCGGAAGTCACGGTCGCCACCTTGCGACCGGCATCAAGTTCTCGCGAAACCCCGTGCCAGCCGGCCAGGCCACTGACTTGCGCAAGTATCGGTGCGGCGTCATCGGTAAACGCCTGGCCTATGGCGATCGCGCCGGGAATGCGCCATAACCGGCTATTCCCACTTTGCCTCCATGCCACGATGCCCCATCGCGCCGCCCTGCCCCTTGCCCTGTCCACGGTCCTTTCGCTCGTCACATCCACCGCCGTGGCGCAACAGACCCCGGCGGCCAGGCAATCGGTCACCGACCTGCCGCGCATCGACGTGCACGGCTACGACTGGCGCCGCTACGTGAAGGCCAAGCTCGTGCACCAGATGGCGGAAGTGGCCGGCACCAAGATCACCGTGACCAAAAAGACCACGGTCACCCACCTCGATCTGCAGCCCACCGTGATCGGCAACAACCTGGAGCAGCTGCTGGCGCGTTCGCCGGGCGTGCTGGTCTCGCAGCAGCCAACGCCCACCCAGTTCAACCTGAGCTACCGCGGCCTGGGCAATCCGCAGGAATCGGAATACGTGCTGGTGATGCAGGATGGCATCCCGCTGGAAAGCGACTGGATCGGCTTTCCCACGCTGTACGCGATGCCGCTGGCGCAAAGCCTGGCCGAGGTGCAACTGATCCGGGGCGGCTCCAGCCTGCTGTACGGGCCGGAGCCCGCACCGGTGATCAACCTAGTCACGAAGCGGCCCAAGCCCGGCACGCCGTTCTCGGCCAGCACCGGGCTAGTGGTGGGCAACCACGGCTTGTACTCCTCCTACAACACGCTCGAAGGCAGCCGCGGCGCATGGACTTTCCGCGCGGACGCGGCCTATGTGCGCAGCGACGGCACGCGGCCGAACGCGCAATCGCAGATGCGCCAGGCCGACTTTTACCTAGAGTATCGCCCCGCCAGCAGGAACGTCTGGTGGCTGGACCTGCACGCGACCGCCGCCGATTCCGGCGACCCGGGCCGGCTGAGCCAGCCACAGTGGCAAGCCGATCCGCGCGCCACCCCCACGCCATGGAACCGCGACTGGGTGCATCGCGACCAGCTGGTGCTGGGCCATACACGCGATTTCGGCGATGGCTGGCGGCTGACCGGCAAGCTGTGGGTCGCCTACCAGGATCTGGCCAGCCGCGCGGCGAACGGCGCGTTGGCACCGCAACCGCTACCCGCCGCCACCACGCTGCAGGACGAGCAGTTCCGCACCCGGGGGCTGGATCTGCGCGTGCGCAAGGCCTGGGGGCACGGCAACGCGTTCACCGCGGGCACGGTGCTGTTCCACGGCGACGATCCGTTCCGCCAGTGGAGCAGCCTCGACCTCTACGTCGACCGCTACGACCGCAACGGTGCGCCGCGCCTGCGCCAGGCGCGCAGTTCGGATTACACCGCGGTGTTTGCCGAGAACGTGTTCCGGCTGCCGCACGAGATCCATATCGTGCCTTCGGTGCGCCTGGAGCACGAGCGCGTAGCCGTCGAGGAAACGGTGCGGCCGCCCTTCCTCAGCCGACCGCTGATCCATGAGGCTGACGCGCGCACCGTGCCGCTGTTCGGCCTCGGCATCGGCAACGACTTCGGCCACGGCAACGAGACCTACTTCAACGTCTCGCAGGGCTGGCGACCGCTGCGCTACTTCGACATGGCCTCGCCGTTCGCCAACATCGTGCCCGGCCACGCGCCCGACCCGTCGAAATCGCTGTCGTGGGAAGCCGGCGTGCACGGCGTGCCGGTCACCGGCCTGTATTACGACGCCAGCCTGTTCTGGATCGATTTCAGGAACCGCATCGAGGCACGGCACATCAACGCCACCGATGTGGTCGAGGTGAACACCGGCGACACGCGCAACCGCGGCTTCGAAGGCCAGCTCGACTACGACTTCCTCGCACCTACCGCGCTGGCCGCACGCGGCGAGCACCTGGAGGCATTCGCCAGTGTCAGCCTGCTCGACGCCCGCTTCACCGCCAGTGCGATCCCCGGCCAGGTCGGCAGGGTACCGGCCTATGCGCCGCGCTACCTCGCCAAGGCCGGCCTCACCTGGCGCGTGGAGCAGCGCGTCAAGCTCAGCCTCACCGCGGTCTCGTCGGCGGCGCAGTATTGGCAGGATTCCGATCAGGCATTCGGCAGCGGCACAAGTTACCTGCCCGCTCGCATCCCCGCCTACACCGTGCTCGACCTGGCCGGCGACTGGCAACTGGATCGGCACGTGAAGCTGCTGGCCGGCGTGAGCAACCTCGCCAACCGTCGCTACTACGACCGCGTGTGGCAAACCGGGCTGGAACCGGCCTACGGACGCGCCTGGTACACCGGGGTGCAGCTGAAGCTCTGATTCGCGTCATCCGCTTTCGCCCACCGGAAGAATCTCCTTGCGTCGTGTCGATTCGACACGGCGTCGTTCGTCGTTGCTGTGGAAGCCCAACGATACCAACGACAGGAGGCAAACCAATGCGCTGCATAGTGATCGTGAAAGCAAACCGCGACACCGAGGCCGGCGTGATGCCGAGCGCCGAACGGCTCGCCGCGATGGGCCGGTTCAACGAAGCGCTGGTCAAGGCCGGCGTGATGCTGGCCGGCGAAGGGCTGCATCCCAGCTCGCACGGCGTTCGCGTGCGTTTCGACGGCGCCCAGCGCAACGTGATCGACGGCCCGTTTGCCGAAAGCAAGGAGCTGATCGCCGGTTTCTGGCTATGGCAGGTGAAGTCGATGGCCGAAGCGATCGAATGGCTGAAGCGTGCCCCGTTCGACGATGGCGCCGAGGTGGAGATTCGCCCGGTATTCGAGGCCGAAGACTTCGGCGACAAGTTCACCGACGCCCTGCGCGCACAGGAAGCCAGCCTGCGTGAGCAGATCGGTAGCCGCCAGTAATCCCCGCCCATCGAGGAGAACCGCCATGCAATTCGTCGCCTATCTCACCTACGACGGCAACGCCGAGGCCGCCTTCGATTTCTACGCTCGCTGCTTCGACGGCCAGGTCACCATGCGCGCACGCTACGGCGAGGCGCCGCCGGACATACCCTCACCGCCGGAAATGCGCGACAAGATGATGCACGTGCGACTGGAAGTCGGCGACCAGGTGCTCATGGCCTCCGACGCGATGGCGCCGCAATGCCCCTACACACCGATCAAGGGTTGCTCGGTGTCGATCCAGCTCGATTCGCCGGAGGAGGCCGAGCGCATCTTCCACGCGCTGGCCGAGGGCGGCTCGGTGCAGATGCCGATCCAGCCGACGTTCTGGGCCGCGCGCTTCGGTTCGCTGGTGGACCGCTACGGCGTGCCGTGGATGGTCAACTGCCCGCCTGCCGCATGACGCCTTGCCGCCGCGGAACGATGATGGTCTGATCGGTCGCCATGACGGCGACCGACACCCATCGCAGCATCGATGCCATCTGGCGGATCGAATCGGCGCGGATCATCGCCGGCCTGGCGCGCATGCTGCGCGACGTGGGCCTGGCCGAGGAGCTGGCGCAGGACGCGCTGGTGACCGCGTTGGAGCAATGGCCGCAGACCGGCGTGCCGGACAACCCCGGCGCCTGGCTGATGACCACCGCGAAACACCGCGCGATCGACCGCCTGCGCCGCCGCCAGCTGATGGAGCGCAAGCACGAGGAGATCGCCCGCGAGCTGGAGTCCGAGCAGGCCGATGCCATGCCCCATTTCGACGCCATGCTTGACGACGACATCGGCGACGACCTGCTGCGACTGATCTTCACCGCCTGCCATCCGGCGCTGCCCGCCGAGTCGCGGGTGGCGCTGACCCTGCGCCTGCTGGGCGGACTCAGCACCGCGGAAATCGCGCGCGCCTTCCTGCAGCCGGAACCGACCATCGCCCAGCGCATCGTGCGCGCCAAGCGCATGCTGGCCGAGAAGCAGGTGCCGTTCGAGGTGCCGCGCGGCGAGGAACTGGCGGAACGGCTGGATGCCGTGCTCGGTGTGATCTACCTGGTCTTCAACGAGGGTTATACCGCCACCGCCGGCGACGACTGGATGCGCCCCGCGCTGTGCGAGGAGGCATTGCGGCTGGGCCGCATCCTGGCCGGGCTGATGCCGCGGCAGGCCCCGGTCTTCGGCCTGCTCGCGCTGATGGAGCTGCAGGCCTCGC
>JAJZET010000084.1 GCA_021805685.1 Pseudomonadota bacterium | reverse complement strand
CTACGCCCGTACCAACCATCTGCACGCCGACCAGCATGCCTTCGCCTGGAGCGCGTCCAGCAACGCGTTTTATGTCGGCAACGACGGCGGGTTTTACCGACAGTTCACCAGCAACTGGCTGGCGCAGAACAGCGGCCTCGCCGTGACCCAGTTCTATGCCGTCGCCGGGCACGCCGGCACCACCGCGTCCAGCCACCTCGGCAGCAACGGCTCGCCGATCACCCCGATCGTGGCCGGCGCGCAGGACAACGGCACGCAGTTGTACACCGGCTATGTCAGCGGCGCCGCGCCGCAGCCGGACAGTTGGCAGCAGATCTTCGGCGGCGATGGCGGCCAGACCGCGGTGGACCCGGCCGACGGCAATTTCCTGTATGGCGAATACACCAACCTGAGCCTGTTCTACTCGAGCACGGGCGGCACCGCGCAGCAGTACAGCACCGAGCCGCCGGACACCGCCAACCAGAACGCCAACTTCATCGCGCCCATGGCGCTGGTGCCCAACGGCAGCACGGCGGCCACGCAGATGCTGGGTGGCGGCGCCTCGCTGTGGCTGGGCAGCAACATCCAGAATGCCAACCCGACCTGGACCTCGCTCAACGGCGTCACCCTGCCGGTGAGCAGCAGCGGCAATTACATCAGCGCCATCGGCGTCGACCCCTCCAGCAACAACAACCTGTGGGTGGGCTACGACAACGGTCAGGTCTGGCATACCACCAATGCCACCGCGGCCACCCCGATCTGGACGCAATCCGGCAGCGGCACGCTGCCGGATACCTCGGCGCACAGCTTGATGGTCAACAGTTTCTGGGTGCAGCCGGGGCAGCCGAACACGGTCTATGTCACCTACGCCGGATTTCTCAGCACCGATGACGATGTCTTCGTCAGCACCGATGGCGGCAACACGTGGACCGGCATCGGCGCGGGGTTGCCGCCCGGTCCGGTGTATTCGCTGGTCACGCATCCGGCCTACCCGCAAATCCTCTACGTCGGCACGCTGACCGGCGTGTACGCCAGCCTCGACGGCGGCCAGAGCTGGAGCGCCAGCAGCCAGGGTCCGGCCAACATCTCGGTCAATCAACTGGCGTGGTTCGATACCTCGAACCCCAGCCAACCCGTGCTGCTGGCCGCCACCGACGGGCGCGGCGCCTGGCTCGGCTCGCCGGCCTACAACCCGACGCCGACATTGACCTCGCTGAGCCCGAACCAGCTCACCCTGGGCGCGAGCGCCAGCCTGGTCACGCTCGATGGCAACGGCTTTGTCGGCAACAGCAGCGTGACCCTGGATGGCGCGCCGCTGGCCGACACCTACCAGTCCGCGACGCAACTGCAAGTGACCATCCCGGCGGCGACGCTGGCGGTGTCCGGCACGCACACGCTGGTGGTGAGCAACCCGATCCCCGGAGGCGGCATCTCGGCGGGGGCCAATCTGACCGTGGCCTATCCGCCGCCCACGGTGAGCTCGCTATCACCGGCCGCCGCGGCCATGGGCGGCGCGGCGTTCACCCTGACCGTGAATGGCAGCAACTTCCAGTCGGTCTCGAAGGTGCAGTGGAACGGCAGCGCGCTGACCACGAGCTACGTGTCGGGGAACACGCTGACCGCCAGCGTGCCCGCGGCGGATCTGGCCAGCGGCGGCTACGCCACCGTGTCGGTGGTGACACCGGCACCGGGCGGCGGCAGCGCCAGCGCCAGCTTCGCGGTGGATTACCCGGTACCGATCCTCAGCGCGATCTCGCCGACCTCGGCGCAAGGCGGCGCCAGCAGCGTGACGATCACCGCCACCGGCAGCAACTTCGTCCCCGTCTCGACCATCGACTGGAACGGCAAGGCGCTGAGCACCAGCTACGTGTCGGCCACGCGCTCGAGCGCGAGCGTGCCGGCCGGCGATCTCGCCGCCGGCGGCAGCATCGCGGTGACGGCGGCGACACCGGCGCCCGGCGGCGGCACTTCGTCCGCGATCACCTTCGCCGTGTCGGCGCCACCCGCCGCGCCCGGTGGTGGTGGCGGCCTGGGCATGTTCAGCCTGTTGCTGCTGGCGTGCCTGAATCTGCCGTGGCTGCTGGCACAACGCCGCCGCCGCGCCTGACGGTCGCGTCGAATGGCCAGCGCTTCGCATCCCCGCCACGTCGGAGGGCCAGCGCTTCGCATCCCTCTCCCGCCGGGAGAGGGACCGAGGGTGAGGGTACGCACTTGCCGGGCCAGCCCTAGCGCACGGCGCAGCTACGCCACCGCCTTGGCTTCGGCGAGATGCTGACGGTCGCGTCGAATGGCCAGCGCTTCGCATCCCTCTCCCGCCGGGAGAGGGACCGAGGGTGAGGGTACGCACTTGCCAGGCCAGCCCTAGCGCACGGCGCAGCTAAGCCACCGCCTTGGCTTCGGCGAGATGCCGCAGGTACCACTGGTACGTGGCCGCCACGCCCGCGCGCAACGGAATGCTCGCCTGCCAACCCAGCGCATGCAGCTTGCTCACGTCCAGCAGCTTGCGCGGGGTGCCGTCCGGCTTGCTCGCGTCCCAGTCGATGCGGCCGTTGAAGCCCACGACTTCCTGCACCATCGCGGCCAGCTCGCGGATGCTCACGTCCTCGCCCACGCCGACATTGAGAAACGCCTCGCCCTCGTAATGCTCCATCACGTACAGGCAGGCACGCGCCAGATCGTCCACGTGCAGAAACTCGCGGCGCGGCGTGCCCGTGCCCCACAGCGTCACGTGATCATCGCCGCGCGACTTGGCGTCGTGGAACTTGCGCAGCATCGCCGGCAGCACGTGCGAGCTGTCGAGGTCGAAATTATCGCCCGGCCCGTACAGGTTGGTCGGCATCAGGCTGATGGCGTCGAAACCATGCTGGCGACGGTACGCCTGGCACATCTTCAGGCCGGCGATCTTGGCCACCGCGTACCACTCGTTGCTCGGCTCCAGCGCGCCCGACAACAGGCAATCCTCGGTCATCGGCTGCGGCGCGTGCTTGGGATAAATGCACGAGGAACCCAGATCCAGCAGCTTGCGCGCGCCATGGCGGTGCGCGGCATCGATCACGTTGGACTGGATCATCAAATTGTCGCGGATGAAATCGGCCGGGTAGCTGCTGTTGGCCAGGATGCCGCCGACCTTGCCCGCCACCAGAAACACGTAATCCGGACGCTCCGCCTCGAAGAAGCGGTACACCGCCGCCTGATCGGTCAGATCCAGTTCCTGCCGCGTGCGCAGCAGCAGATTGTCGAAGCCCTGTGCGCGCAATGCACGCACCACCGCCGAGCCCACCAGGCCGCGATGACCGGCCACGAAGATCCTGTCGCGCTTGTGCATGAGTCGTCCCCTTTCCAATCCGCGAGCGGGCATTGTCATCCCGATCCCGCACCGCTGTCCAAGAAGCCCGGCACGGGCAGCCAGCGGCATCCCCACTGACGTCATCCCGGGCGGCGCGCAGCGCCGGGCCGGGATCCAGACGAGCGCCCCGCAAGTGCGACTGGATGACCAGCTTCGCTGTTGGTGAAGCGATTCCCGCCTCCGCGGGGATGACAGCAAAAAAGCGACGTCATTCCGGACGGCGCGCAGCGCCGAGCCGGGATCCAGATGGGCGCACCGCAAGTACCTGCGCCCTGCAAGAGTCACCGGATCCCCGGTTCGCGCTGCACGCGCCCGGGGATGACACCACAAAAGCAAAAAGCAAGCGGCGTGCAGACCGCGGACAGCAAGTCCACGCTGCGGCCGCTACCGTTCAGCCTGTATAGACATTGTTGCTACATGGCGGGGCATTGCCCTAGTATCGACTCCGACACGAGATCCAAGCAGGCGAGGTGCAATATGCGAGTCACCGTGAAGAAGTGGGGCAATAGCGCGGCGGTACGCATTCCGGCCGCGATCATGGCAGCGGCCAAGCTGCGTCTGGATGCCACGGCGGACGTGCGCGAAGAAGGAGGCCGCATCGTGATCGTGCCGGTGCGCGCGGAGGATGATGACCTGGACGCACTCGTTGCCGGCATCACTCCCGACAACCTGCACGCCGAAGCGAGCTTCGGTGCGGCCGTCGGCAAGGAGGCGTTTTGATGCGCCACACGATGCCCGAATCCCGGGCAGAGTCGCCGGCAACAACAGTCCGGCAGCCGCACCGGCGGGCCTTCCGGATCGTGCGCGACGGCGGCAAGTCGGCCGAATCAGGCCCGGGTGACGAACCCGCACAACATACCGCACGCAGCATGCCTGGCATCGAGGCCAAGGACACCGGCGCGCGCCATCGGTCCGCGCGCCGCGTCGCCCCGACGCGCGCACAAAACGCCGCCGCTGATATCGGCCCATGAAGAAGCCGTATGTGCCTGACGCCGGCGACATGGTCTGGCTGCATTTCGATCCGCAGGCCGGTCATGAGCAGGCCGGGCATCGCCCGGCCGTCGTGCTGAGTCCTGCTGCGTACAACCTCCGCACCGGCCTGATGCTGTGCTGTCCGATGACGACGCAGATCAAGGGATACCCGTTCGAGGTGGTCGTTACCGGCA
>JAJZET010000041.1 GCA_021805685.1 Pseudomonadota bacterium | reverse complement strand
CATGGAAGCGGACTGACCCGCACACGCCCCCGCCCGTTCGCCATACCGCCGGCACGACCACGTCGTGCCGGTTCCATGTCTGGAAGCAACATGCTCAAGCAACTGCTCGCCCGCAAGACCGACTTTTCCGGCACCGACGCCGCGCATGGCATCGCGCTGCAGCGCACACTGGGCCCCTGGGGCCTGACCGCGCTGGGCATCGGTGCGGTGATCGGCGGAGGCATCTTCGTGATCACCGGCCAGGCGGCAGCCGAACATGCCGGCCCGGCGATCATCCTGTCGTTCATCATCGCGGCGGTCTGCTGCAGTTTCACCGCGCTGTGCTACGCGGAGTTCGCCACCCTCATCCCGATGTCGGGCAGCTCGTATTCCTACGCCTACGCCACCCTGGGCGAACTGGTGGCCTGGTTCATCGGCTGGAACATGGTGCTGGAGTACGGCGTGTCCGCCTCGGCAGTGGCGGTAAGCTGGACAGGCTACTTCACCAGCCTGCTCGACAACATGGGCTTGCACCTGCCGGCAGTGCTGACCAATGCGCCACTGGCCTACCAGGGCGGCCACCTCGTGGCCACCGGCGCACTGCTCAACCTGCCCGCGGTCGCCATCACGCTGGCGCTGACCTGGCTGTGCTACGTGGGCATCCGCGAATCCAGCGGCGCGAATCTGGCAATGGTGATCCTCAAGGTCGGCCTGATCGTGATCGTGATCGTGGCCGGCTGGCAATACGTGAACCCGAGCTTCTGGCATCCGTTCATCCCGCCGCAGCAGGGGCCGGAGAAATACGGCTGGGCCGGCATCATGCGCGCCGCGACCCTGGTGTTCTTCGCCTACATCGGCTTCGAGGCGACGTCCACCGCGGCGCAGGAGGCGAAGAACCCGCAGCGCGACCTGCCAATCAGCACGCTGGTTTCGCTGGCGATCTGCACCGTGCTCTACATCGGCATGGCGGCGGTGATCACCGGCCTGCTGCCGTTCAACCAGCTGGGCACTCCGGAGCCGGTGGTCACCGCGATCAAGGCACACCCCGAACTGGGCTTGCTGCGCTGGGTGGTCGAGATCGGCGCGCTGATCGGCCTGTCTTCGGTGATCCTGGTGATGGTCATCGCGCAGCCGCGCATCTTCATGATCATGGGCAACGACGGCCTGCTGCCGCCGGTGTTTGCGAAGATCCACCCGCGCTACAAGACGCCGCACATCAACACCGTCATCACCGGCCTGGGTATCGCGGCGCTGGCGGCGGTGTTCCCGCTGGACATCCTCGGCGACCTGGTGTCGATGGGCACCCTGATCGCCTTCGTCGCGGTCTGTGCGGGCGTGCTGATCCTGCGCTACACCCATCCCGAGCTGCCGCGCACTTTCCGCGTACCGTGGGCGCCGGTGATCTGCACGCTGGGCGTCCTGAGCTGCCTGGGCCTGCTGTATTGGGAGAACTGGTACCAGTGGTTGCTGATGGGGATCTGGACCGTGATCGGGCTCGCGATCTACTTCGGCTATGGCTATCGACACAGTCGGCTACGCCGGAAACAGGCCGCCATCTGACGTAATCAGGCGCCAACGTCACCGAAAAGTGGCGAAATCCAGCCGATCCTCATCAACTGACGGCAATCCCGCGAGTGTCGATCTCCGTGCCCTTCCGCACTCTGCGGGGCAGGAGGAATCAAAAAAAAGCCCTTGCAAGTCATCGACTTAACGCAATACTTCCGAAAGAATCTGGACTATCCACAGCCCTTTCGCGCCAGCCGGGGGTATGATCCCCAGTCCGAGGGTTGATCACTTGGCAGTGGGCCCCGGATCGCCGCCCGGCGCATCAGGAAGGTAGCTCCTCAGCCTGATGCGCCGGGCAGCACTTTTCCTGCGGCAAAACCACTTCGCGCTCCACGACTGCGTCCATGGCGGCTGCCGTCCGACACTGTCAGCTGCCCGCAAATGAAAAGCCGGCAACCCGTGCCGGCCTTTCGAGTGGAACCACGACGCGAAGCACGAGGCCGCTACGCCTTCGGCGAATGCGACACGCACCAGCCCTTGGCATTGACTGACTTGCCGGGAAACAGCGCACACGGACCATAGCCGGTGGGGCCGCCGGAATAGAACTGGCAGTTGGCACAACTGTCGCCGGCCTTGTGCTTGGGATTGGTGCTCTTGCTGGCGTCTTCGACATAGTCCAGCGCCTTGGCAGTCGGGTCGGCGTCGGTGACGTGCGGCAGGTCGGCGGCGCGCGCAAAGCGCGGCATGCCGCCAAGCACCGCTGCCGCCGCCGTAGTCCCGGCTGCCAGCTTCAGGAAACGGCGACGCGATTCGTTGTTTTCGTCGTGCGACATTGAAAACCTCCGTCGTTGGGAAGAACCTCCATCGCGCGAGGCAATGGAGCCGCCCGACATGCTACGCCGACCATCGCATCGCCGGCGCAAATGGTTCGCAATTGACCGGGACGGGTCGCCGCAGGGCTAGCGGCCCCGCATGGTATGATCCAGCACATGTTTGGACGTCCATTTGCATGAGCCAGCAACTTCCCGAATCGATTCCGGCCGATCTGTTCGCCGCGCGCGCCGACGCCATCGCCGAGGCCGCGCGCGAGCTGGCGCTGGCCGGCTGGACGCCCGCCACCAGCAGCAACTTCTCGATGCGCATCGACGCGGCACATGCCGCCATCACCATCTCCGGCCGCGACAAGGGCAAGTTGGGTCGCGACGACATCATGCTGGTGGACATGCAGGGCCAGGCCGTGGGCACCAGCGCCCGCCCCAGCGCGGAGACCGAACTGCATACCCAGGTTTATCGCCGCTTCCCCGCGGCAGCCGCGGTGCTGCATACGCATTCGCGGACGCAAAGCGTGGCCTCGCGGCTGTTCGCGCGCGAGGGCGCGATCCGCCTGCAGGGCTGGGAATTGCAGAAGGCCATCGCCGGTCACAGCACGCACGAAAGCGTGCTCGAAATCCCCGTCTTTCCCAACACCCAGCACATGCCCGAACTGGTGGCGCGCGTCGACGCCTGGCTGGACAGCGGCAAGCCGCTGGCCGCCTACCTGATCGACGGCCACGGGATCTATACCTGGGGCCGCGACATGGCCGAGGCGCGTCGCCACCTGGAAGCCCTGGAATTCCTGCTGGGCTGCGAACTGGACCTGCGGAGACTCCACGCATGAGCCGCCTGCGCATCTACGACGAGCGGAAACCCGAAGCTGCGATCGGCGAGTTCCACGAGCACGCCGCCATCGCGCACGAACTGCGCCAGGCCGGCGTACGTTTCGAGCGCTGGGAAGCGAACGCGCCGGTGCGGCCTGGCGCCAGCCAGGATGAGGTGATCGACGCCTACCGCGGCGATATCGACCGCCTGATGGAATCCGAGGGCTACCAGGCGGTGGACGTGATCAGCCTGAAACCCGACCATCCCGACCGCGCGAACCTGCGCCGGAAGTTCCTCGACGAACACACCCACAGCGAGGACGAGGTACGCTTCTTCGTCGCCGGCGCCGGCCAGTTCACCCTGCATATCGCCGGCAAGGTCTACGAAGTGCTGTGCGAACAAGGTGACCTGATCGGCGTGCCCGACGGTACCCGCCACTGGTTCGACATGAGCGAGTCGCCCTACTTCGTGGCGATCCGGCTGTTCACCAACAAGGATGGCTGGGTCGCCCATTTCACCGGCGACGAGATCGCCCAGCGCTTCCCGCGCATGGAGCCGCACGCCTCCGCCGTCACCACCTGACGGCTCCGCGACATCATCGACAGGGGCCCACGCACGCCCCTGCCCGGTTTGGCTAAGCTTGGGCCGTTGCCCGAATAGGCGTTTCCGCATGCCCGAAATCCGCGCCATCGTTACCGATATCGAAGGCACCACCAGCTCGATCAGCTTCGTCAAGGACGTGCTGTTCCCCTATGCGCGCAAGCGGCTGCCCGCCTTTGTCGAGACGCACGGCGACCGGCCCGAGGTGCAGCACTGGCTGCACGAGGCAGCCAAGGAGGCCGGATACATCGAAGCCAGCCGGCAGGAAGTGATCGAACTGCTGCTGCGCTGGATCGACGAGGACCGCAAGTCCACCGCGCTGAAGGCGCTGCAGGGCATGATCTGGCAGGAAGGCTACGAAGCTGGCGATTACCGCGCGCACGTTTATCCCGAGGTGGCGGCACGGCTGCGCGCCTGGCGCGCCGACGGCCTGCGACTTTACGTGTACTCGTCGGGCTCGGTACCGGCGCAGAAGCTGTTCTTCGGCTTCAGCGAGGCTGGCGACCTCACCCCGCTGTTTGCCGGCTATTTCGATACCCAGACCGGCCCCAAGCGCGAGCAGTCATCCTACGAGAAGATCGCTTCCACCATCGGCGAGCAACCGCAACACCTGCTGTTCCTCTCCGACATCGTCGAGGAACTGGATGCCGCGCAAGCCGCCGGCTTCCGCACCGGCTGGCTGTTGCGTCCACCGCAGTCGATGCCCGCCGCCCCGCGCCATCCTGCCTACACCGATTTCGACGCCATCACGCCCTGAGCGATCGCCGCATGCGCACCCTCTTCGCCGCCCTGCTCGCCTTTGCCGCCGGCGTGCTGCTCATGGCGTGGCTGCCAGGTCGTACCTCCTCGTCCGCCGTCGCCATGACGCCCGCCGCGGCCAGCAGTGTCGCTGCGGCGAGTTCCAGCGACGACGGCGGCGACGACCAGAACGATGCCGACTGGCCGCAACAAGGCCCCTCGCCCGAACAGGTGCTGTACGCCCAGCCGCAAATGCTGCGGGACGAGCTGGCCAAGCTTGGCCCGCGCGTCCCCGGCAAGCCCAACCTCTATCTGGTGGCCTTTGCCGGCGACGGCAGCCAGGACGTGTTCCGCAACGAAGCGGAATACGCCGCCACGATGTTCCGCAAGCGCTTCGGCGCCAGCACCCACACCCTGGTGCTGGAGAACAATCCCGCGTCGCTTTCCTCGTACCCGATCGCCGGCTGGAACAACCTCGAAGCGGCGCTGGACGGGCTTTCCAGGGTGATGCATCCGGACGACATCCTGATGCTCTACCTCACCACGCACGGCAGCGACGATCACGAGCTGCTGGTGGACATGGATCCGCTGCCGCTGGACCAGATCGGCGCGCAGGACCTTGCCGACATCCTCAAGGAGCATGCATTCAAGTGGAAGGTGGTGGTGGTCAACGCCTGCTACTCCGGCGGCTTCATCCCGCCGCTGGCCACCAAGGGCACGCTGGTACTCACTTCCGCGCGCACCGACCGCAGTTCGTTCGGCTGCGGCACCGAATCGGATCTCACCTATTTCGGCCACGCTTTCCTGGTCGATGCACTGAACCACACCGACAACTTCATCAATGCCTTCGACCAGGCCAGAACCGAGATCGCGCAGTGGGAGCAGCACGACAAGCTCACGCCATCGCGGCCGCAAAGCTACGTGGGCGACGGCATCGAAGACGAGCTGGCGGCCTGGCGCAAGGGCATCGCACCCGGCCCCTCCGTGCGCTTCATGCCCGCGCCCGCGGCGTCCGCCCCCGCCACGGCGGGTCTCTGAAACCGTGTGTCAACGCGTGGCGTGACGCCGCGCCAGCACGGCTACTGCATCGGCCAACGACAACCCCCGCGCACGCAGCAACACGGCAAGGTGGAACAGGAGATCCGCCGCTTCGCCCAGCAACTCCTCCTCGCCCTGAGCCACGGCGGCGAGCGCGGTCTCCACGCCCTCCTCGCCCACTTTCTGCGCGATGCGGCGGATACCACCCTCGAACAACGCGGTGGTGTAGCTGCCTTGCGGGCGCCCGGCATCGCGCTGCGCCACGAGCGCATCGAGCTCGGCGAGGAAGCCCAGCGGCAGACCCGCCTCATCGCCGAAGCAACTGGACGTTCCGTTGTGGCAGGTCGGGCCATGCGGCTCGGCCTGCACCAGCAGGGTGTCGGCATCGCAATCGACGCGGATGGACTTCAGCGCCAGCACATGCCCGGAGCGCTCGCCCTTGGTCCAGAGGCGCTGCTTGCTGCGGCTCCAGAAGGTGACGCGGCCGCTGCGCCGGGTTTCCGCCAGGGCCTCCGCATTCATGTAGCCGAGCATCAGCACCTCGCCGCTCAGCCAGTGCTGCACGATGACAGGCAGCAAGCCGTCGCCTTTCGGCCAGTCGAGTCGGGAAAGATCGGTGTTGGAATCAGCCATCGGAATACCTGCTGCCGGCATGCGTCACGCGTGCGATGAAAGGGGGTTCTGCCGTCATTCCAGCGACTGGATGCGCCGTCCCTGTACCGAAGACACTGGATGACCCGACACTCGCCTACTGGAAACCCGGCTTTCGCCGGAACGACAAGCTAGGGAATACGTACCGCGATACCCTGCGCCTGCAAGTACTGCTTGAGCGCGGGAATCGCGATCGCGCCGGAGTGGAACACGCTCGCGGCCAACGCGCCGTCCACGTCGGCGTCGACGAAGGCAGCGCGGAAATGTTCGATGGCCCCGGCACCGCCCGAGGCGATCAGCGGCACATGGCACAGCGCACGCACCGCGCCGAGTTGTTCGAGGTCGTAGCCCTGCCGTACGCCGTCGCTGCCCATGCAATTGAGCACGATCTCGCCCGCACCCAGACACTGCGCCTCGGCCACCCAATCCAGCGTGCGGCGCGCCAGGGCGCGCGTCTTCGACGGGTCGCCGCTGTACTGGCGCACGCGCCACTCGCCGTCGGCATCGCACAGCGAGTCGATGCCCACCACCACGCATTGCACGCCGAAGGCCGCGGCGAGTTCGGCAATCAGCTCCGGTCGCTCCAGCGCAGGCGAGTTCACCGACACCTTGTCCGCACCCGCATGCAGCACGGTGCGCGCGTCGTGCACCGAACGGATGCCGCCGGCCACGCAGAACGGAATGTCGATGACACGGGCCACTTTCTCCACCCAGCCACGGTCCACGCTGCGCCCCTCCGGGCTGGCGGTGATGTCGTAGAACACCAGCTCGTCGGCGCCTTCGTCGCGGTAGCGCAACGCGAGATCCACGATGTCGCCCATCACCACGTGGTCGCGGAAGCGTACGCCCTTGACCACCAGGCCGTCGCGCACGTCGAGGCAGGGAATGATGCGCCGGCTCAGCATGCCAAGGCCTCCGCCACCGTGAAGCGGCCCTCCAGCAACGCGCGCCCGAGGATCACGCCGCGCGCGCCCGCTTCGCGTGCCGCGCGAATGTCGTCAAGCGAACGCACGCCGCCGGAGGCCTGCACCGCCAGTTGCGGCACGGCATCGGCGAGATGGCGATACAGGTCGAGATTGAAGCCGGCCAGCATGCCATCGCGTTCAATATCGGTGCAGAGCAGATGGCGTGCGCCCCGCGCCGCGTACCACGGCGCCAGCTCGTCCAGCGTGCGTGTTTCCGTTTCGATCCAGCCTGCGCTGGGCAGAGTCCAACGCCCCTCGATGCGGCGCGTGTCGAGCGCCAGGGTGACCCGTTCGCTGCCATGCCCGTCCAGCCAGCCGGCCACGCGCTCGGGATCGCGGATCGCCACGCTGCCCACCACCACGCGCGACACGCCGGCGTCGAACAGGCGCCGCAGGTCGGCCTCCTCGCGTACGCCGCCACCGGCCTGCACCTGCAGGCCGTCGCGAGCGATGGCCTCGATCACCGCGAGATTGCCGAGGCTGCCCGAGCGCGCACCGTCCAGGTCGACCAGGTGCAGCCAGCGTGCGCCGTCGTTGGCGTAGCGCCGCGCCACCGCACGCGGATCGTCGGCATAGGTGGTCTGCTGCGCATAGTCGCCCTGCTTCAGGCGCACCACGCGGCCGCCGCGCAGGTCGATAGCGGGAATGACGTCGAAACTCATCGTTCGAGAAAATTCCGGAGGAGCTTCGCGCCGACGGCGGCGGAACGCTCGGGGTGGAACTGCATGCCGTGGAAATTGCCGCGCGCCACCACGGCGGAAAACGGTTCGCCGTAGTCGGCGGAAGCCAGCGTCCACTCGTTCAACGGCACCGCATAGCTGTGCACGAAGTACGCCTGCTCGCCCGCACTCAAGCCATGCAGCAAGGGATGTTCACGCTGCACCGACAAGCCGTTCCAGCCCATGTGCGGCACGCGCAGGCCGGGTCGCTCCGCGAAGCGGCGCACCGTAGCCGGGATCAGGCCGAGGCATGCGGTATCGCCCTCCTCGGAATGCGCGCACAGCAGTTGCATGCCGAGGCAGACGCCGAGCACCGGCTGGGTCAGCGAACGCATCAGCTCGACCAGGCCGAGCTCGCGCAGCCGCGCCATGCCCGGGCCGGCTGCGCCTACGCCGGGCAGGATCACCTTGTCGGCCGCGCGGATCGTCGCCGCATCGGCCGTGAGCGCCGCATCCACGCCGAGGCGTTGCAGCGCATAGCGCACCGAGCCGATGTTGGTGCCGCCGGCATCGACCAGCACCACGGCCATTACAGCGCCCCCTTGGTGCTGGGCAGCTCGTCGCCCTCGCGGCGGATCGCCTGGCGCAACGTGCGCGCCACCGCCTTGAAACAGGCTTCCACCATGTGGTGCGCATTCTCGCCGCGCACCGCGAGGTGCAGGTTGGCGCCCAGCGTCTCGCACAGCGAGCGGAAGAAGTGCGGCACCATCTCCACCGCCAGCTCGCCCACGCGATCGCGCGGGAAGCCCCCTTCGAACACGAAATACGGTCGCCCGGAAAGATCCAGCCGCGCCTCCGCCGCGCTCTCGTCCATCGGCAGGCAGAATCCGTAGCGGCCGATGCCGCGCTTGTCGCCCAACGCCTGCTTCAATGCCTGCCCCAGCGCCAGCGCGCAGTCCTCGATGGTGTGGTGCTCGTCGATGTGGATGTCGCCGTCGCAGGCCAGTTCCAGCGCGAAACCGCCGTGCTTGCCGATCTGCTCCAGCATATGGTCGAAGAAGCCGAGGCCGGTGTGCACCCTGGGCTCGGCGACCTGGTCGAGATCGACGCGCACCCTGATGCGGGTTTCCCGGGTGTTGCGCACCACCGAAGCGACGCGCGGCGCATCCAGTACCTGATGCGCCAGCTCTCCCCAGGCCATGCCTTGCGCCCCCACGCGGAAGCCGCGCACGCCGATGTTCGCGGCGAACTGCAGGTCGGTCTCGCGGTCGCCCACCATCGCCGAGGCGGATCGGCTCCAACTGTCGTCGGCGAGCCAGCCGCGCATCAGGCCGACGCCAGGCTTGCGCGTATCCAGCCCCTCGTGCGGAAAGCTGCGATCGATCAGTACCTCGTGGAAACGGATGCCCTGCGAGGAAAGGATGCGCATCAGCAGCTCGTGCGGGCCGGTGAAATGCATCTCGGGGAAGCTGTCCGTGCCCAGCCCGTCCTGGTTCGTCACCATCACCAGTTCGAAACCCGCGGCGACGAAGCGCTGCAGCGCGGCGATCACGCCGGGCAACAGGGCCAGCTTCTCGTAGCTGTCGATCTGCTCGTCGTCCGGCTCCTCGATCAGGCAGCCGTCGCGATCGACGAACAGGATCTTGCGCTTGTTCATGCCGATCCCCCGGCAAAACCCCGGCCATCCATGGCCGGACTCTTCAGGAAGGCCGCTCCGTTGGCCACACCCTCACTGGACGCCAGCACGGCCAGCACCTGCGCATTGTCCGCCGGAGTGCCGAGGGTGATGCGCAACGCGTCGCCGAGCCCCGGATAGCGGCGCACGTCGCGCACCACGATGCCCGCCTCGGACAGGCAGCGATACGCGGCATCGGCATCGTCGAAGCGCACGGTGAGGAAATTCGCCTGCGAGGGCAGCACGCCACGCACGCCCGGCAGGCGGGCCAGCGCCGCACGCATGCGCGCACGCTCGCCGCGCACCACGTCGATGTGGGCGCGCGCGTTCGCCTGCCCCCAGCCCGACAGCGCGAGCAGGGCCGCATCGACGCAGGGCAGCGGCAGCGGGTACGGCGGCATGATCCGGCGCAGCAAGCCGATCACCTCCGGATGGGCGAGCAGGCAGCCGATGCGCGCGCCCGCCAGCGCCCAGGCCTTGGACAACGTACGCAGCACCGCAAGGTTGTCGAACGTATCGAGCAGGTCGGCCACGCTGCCTTCGTCGGCGAACTCCACGTAGGCCTCGTCCACCACCAGCAGGGCGCGGCGATCCAGCGCCCGCGCCAGCCGCTCGATGTCGGCGCGCGGCACCACGCTGCCTGCCGGATTGTTCGGCGTGCAGACGAATACCAGCTTTACCGCATCGGTGACCGAAGCCAGCACCGCATCCACGTCCAGCGTGAAGTCGCGACGCAGCGGCACCTCGAACACACCGGCGTCCTGGATGCGCGCGCTTACCGCATACATGCCGAAGGTGGGCGGCTGGATCAGGATGGCATCCCGTCCGGCACGGCAGAATGCACGCACCAGCAGGTCGATCGCCTCGTCGCTGCCGCGGCCCACCAGCAGCTGTTCGCGCCGCATGCCGTACAGGCGCGCAAGCACGTCGACCAGCGCCGGCGGCTGCGGTTGCGGATAACGGTTGCAGCCCGTGCCGTTGTCGCCGGTGGGCGCCCACGCCGATTCGTTGGCGTTGAGCAGGAGTTGCCCACCGCTGGCTTCCATGCGTGCCGAGGAATACGGTTGCAGGGCGCGGATTTCCGCCCGCGCCAGATCGAGCACGCTCATGTCGCTGACTCCAGTTCGGCCAGCCGCAACGTCACCGCGCGGCGATGCGCTTCCAGTTGTTCGGCAGCCGCCAGCGTGGCGGTGCACGGGCCGATGGCGCGCAAGCCGTCGGCACTGAGTTCCTGCACGGTGATCTGCTTCTGGTAGCTGGCCACCGACACGCCGCTGTAGCTGCGCGCATGGCCGTAGGTGGGCAGCACATGGTTGCTGCCGCTGCAGTAGTCGCCCACCGATTCGGGCGTCCACGCGCCGAGGAACACCGAACCCGCACTCTCGACATGCGCCAGCAAGTCGCGTGGCGTGGCCACCTGCAGGATCAAGTGTTCGGGCGCGTAGCGGTTGCTCACTTCCACCGCTTGGGCGAGCGACGACACCGAGATCAACCGGCTCTGCGCCAGCGCCTGCCGGGCGATTCCCGCGCGCGGTAGTTCGGTGCATTGCCGTTCGACTTCCATTTCGACGCGATCCAGCAACGCGGCGGATTCGCTGACCAGGATCACCTGCGAATCCGGCCCGTGTTCGGCCTGCGACAGCAGGTCGGCGGCGACGAAGGTTGGGTTGGCTTCCGCATCGGCGATCACCAGCACCTCGGACGGCCCGGCCGGCATGTCGATCGCGGCACCGTCCGGCTCGGACGACACCTGCAGCTTGGCCTCGGTGACCCACGCATTGCCGGGACCGAACAGCTTGTCGCACTTCGGTACGGAGTCCGTGCCGTAGGCCATCGCGGCGATGGCTTGCGCGCCGCCCAGCTTGAACACCTTGTGCACGCCGGTGAGGCGCGCGGCGTACAGCACCGCCGCGTCGCAGCGACCATCGGCCCGCGCCGGCGAGCACAGCACCACTTCGCGGCAGCCGGCGATCCGCGCCGGTACGCCCAGCATCAGCGCGGTGGAAGGCAGCGGCGCACTGCCCGCCGGCACGTACAGGCCCACGCGCCGGATCGGACGCAGCATGCGCTCCACCCGCACGCCGGGCGCGGTATCCACGCCGACGGCCTGCGGTGCGGCGGCGCGATGGAAGGCTTCGATACGGCCAGCGGCTTCGCGGATCGCCGCCTTGAGTTCAGGGGCGAGTGATGCCTCGGCCGCGGCAAACTCCGCTTCGGCGACCTCGATGCCAGTCAGCGCGCAGCGGTCGTATTTCGCGCTCAACTCGCGCAGGGCCACATCGCCGCGCGCGCGGACATCCGCAATGATGCGGCCGGTGCCCTCGCGCAATTCCGCCGCGCGCGACTGTGCAGGCCGCGCCAATGCGCTGTCGCGCCCCGGTTCGTCGAGCAGGTCCCAGTCGATCCATTTCATGGCGCGTTGCACCTCATGCCAGCATCTTCTCCACGGGAAGCACGAACATCTCGCGCGCGCCGGCCTTCTTGATCTCTTCCAGTTGGCGCCAGCTCACTTCCCCCGCACACAGCGCCTGCAACATCAGCTGGTCCGGCTGGCCGGCCACCGGCAGCAGGGTCGGCTGGGGACCGCCGGGCAGCAACCGGGTCACCGCTTCCAGGGCGGCGCGCGGCGCCTGCAGCAGCAGCAGGCGCGACTCGCGTACCTGGATCACGCCATCCAGGCGCTTGAGCAGCAACTCGACCAGGTCGCCTCGCTCATCAGCCGGCAGGCTCTGCGGGCCGGCCAGCACCGCCTCGCTTTCCAGCAGCACGTCGGCCTCGCGCAACTGGTTCGCGACCAGCGTGCCGCCGCTCTGCACCAGGTCGCAGATCGCATCCGCCGTGCCCAGCTTCGGCGCGATTTCCACCGAGCCGGCCAGGGTCACCACACCGGCCTCGACGCCTCGTTCGCGCAGCCATGCACCGAGCAGGCCCGGATAGGACGTGGCGATGCGTTGCCCGGACAGTTGCGAAGGCTCGCGGTAGTCGAACTCCTGCGGCACCGCGATGGAAAGCCTGCAACGCCCGAAGCCCAGCGGACGCAGTTCGGCCAGCGGCTCGCTTTCTCGACCGGCGGTGAGGCGGAACTCGTCGAGCACGTTGCGCCCCACAATGCCCAATTCGCACACGCCTTGCGCGATCAGGCCGGGGATGTCGTCGTCGCGGACCAGCAGCAGGTCGACCGGCTCGCCTTCGCCGAAGCAGAACAGCTTGTCGCGACTTTGCCGGAAGGTGAGGCCGCAGCGCTTGAGCAGCTCCAGCGCCGGCTCGGTGAGCCGACCGGATTTCTGCATCGCGATGCGCAGGCGATCGCGCGGCTTCATGCTCGCCCCCTCTTCGCCGTGGCGCGGCGGCGCGAGGCGCGCGCCGCCGCGGCGAGATAGCCGCCGTTGCCCTGGTTGAGGAAGCGCGCCACGCGGCCGATGGTGGTGATGCTCACCGCGGTGCGCTCGTGGATCTCGCGGTAGGCCACGCCATCCAGCAGGTACGGCACCACGCGCCAACGGTCCACCAGCACCTCCAGCTCGGCCGGCGTGCACAGGTCGCGCAGGAAGGCTTCCATTTCCGACTCGTCCTTCAGCGACAGCAATGCCTGGCAGAGGCTTTGTTCGGCCGACTCGACGGGCGTCTCGGGATCCAGCGATCGACGTTTCATAATGTATTAACGCGTTAGCACATTGGACCGGCATTCTAGATCCGCAATGATTCCCGGCGCAAGCCGTTGGCGGCACGCTTGCACCCGTCCGGAACGATGCACGGACCGGGAATCGCCCACAAAAAACCCCGCCGGGGCGGGGTTCTTCGCGAATCGTGCCGGAGGGTATCAGGCCGACTTTTTCTTCGGCGCGGCCTTCTTCACGGCGGCCGGCTTGGTCACGGTCGGCTTGGCACCAACCACGGCCGGCTGCGCGCCGTGCACGCGGGTATTGCCGTAGCTGCCGCGGTAGGTCTTGCCGCGACGGGTCTTGCGATCGCCCTTGCCCATGGGAATCTCCTCAGGAATACGTGATGGCTGCACATGATAGCAGCGCCCGCGGCAGCGCCATAGCCGGCCGCAAACCCGGTTCAGCCATGGCCGTGTCCCGCGCAGCCCCGTGCCTGGTCGAGGCAATCCTCGGGATCGATCTGCACCGTGACATGCTCGATGCCGAAGCGCTCGCGCAGCAGCCGGTTGAGCGCACGCAAGGCCGACGCTGCATCGGCCGGATCGTGCAGCTCGGCATGCAGGGTAGCCATGCGCGACCCGGAGGCCAGCTGCCAGACGTGCAGGTGGTGGACGCCGCGGATCGACGCGTGGGCGCCCTGCAGCGCAGCCTCCACCTCGATACAGTCCATGCCGTCCGGCACGCCTTCCAGCAGGATATGCGCGGAACGGCGCAGCAGCCGCCACGCACTGACCAGGATCAGCATCGCCACCAGCACCGACAGCAAGGGGTCGGCCCAGAGCCAGCCGAACGCCCGGATCGCCAGCGCCGCCAGCACTGCCGCCACCGAACCCAGGAGATCGCCCAGCACGTGCAGGCTGGCCCCCGCGAGATTGATGTCGTCGTGCGCATGCCCATGCAGGCTGCGCAGCACCAGCAGGTTGACCAGCAGGCCGACGATGGCCACCGCCAGCATCATGCCGGACAGGATCTCGCCGGGATGCAGCAGGCGCTGCACCGCCTCCCACACCACCCAGGCCACCAGCACGAACTGGCTCAACGCGTTGACGAAGCCGACCAGCACCTCCATCCGCCCGTAGCCGTAGCTGCGCCGCGCATCGGCCGGCCGCAATGCCATGCGCGCGCCTACGTAAGCCATCAGCAGGGCCAGTGCGTCCACCATCATGTGACCGCCGTCGGTCAACAGCGCCAGCGATCCCGACCACAGGCCGCCGGCAATTTCCGCCAGCATGGTGACCGTGGTCAGCGCAAAGGCCAGCAGCAGCTTGCGGCCGCGCAGGCCCCGATGATCGTGGTCGTGGTCGTGGTCGTCAGCAGCGTGCGCATGCGGATGATCGCGCCGGCTGGAGTAAGCGTTGCTCATGGACACATGCTAGGAAGCGCGAACGGCGTTACACAATCACCGCACGGGTTCCAGCCGCCATTCACCATGGCACGGCGCGACCGAAGCGATCGAGGTATTGCAGGCCCGGCACGCCACGCTTCGCGATCAGCAAGTCGACCAGCAACGGCACGCTCTCCTCCAGCGTATAGGGCGCATCCGGACCGCCCAGGTCGGTGCGGATCCAGCCCGGCGCGAGAGCCACCATGGCGCGCGGATGCGCAGCCTCGCGCGCCGCGAAGCTGCGCATGAACATGTTCAGCGCGGCCTTGCTGCCGCGATAGACCTCGCGCATTCCGGTTTCGTTGTTTGCGATGCTGCCCTGCCCGGACGACATCGCGCCGATCAATCCATCCGCGGGCACCAGGTCCTGCAACGCCTCAATGACGCGCATGGGACCGAGCGCATTGGTCACCATCACGCGCACGAACTCCTCGGTCGCAACCTCGCCGGCATGCACGCCCTGGTCGTGCGTGGTGGTTCCCGCATTGACGAACAGGATGTCCAACGACCTGCCGGCAAGACGCCCGCGCAAGGCGGCGACCTGTTCGGCGTCATTGATGTCGAGCGTTTCGATGCCGACGCGTCCCGGGTGCCTTTCCGCGAGATCGTGCAGTCCGGTACGGGAGTCGGCCCTCACGGTGCCGACGACGTTCCAGCCTCGCTCGAGGAATCCACCAGCCAGGCCGGCGCCAAGCCCGCGCGATGCTCCGACGATGAGGATGGTGGAAGCGGACGACACGGGTTCCGTTCCCTCGCAACGCTCAGTGCGCGCACTGCGGACCGTGCACATGCATCGCCGCGTGAGCATGCCTGCGATCGATGGCGAGGTTCACGAAGTGTGCCGAAGCCACCAGCACGCCACCGCAGGCCACCATCACGCTGTGCAGCACGATGGAAATGTCCGTCGCCCAGGTGACGCCGAGCAAGAGCAGCAGCAACCCGGGGACAGCCAGCAGCAACGGAAACGGACGGCGATGCCGGCGATAGCCGCCAACCAGCGAAAACAGCGCCAGCGTGGCGGCGAAGATCACGAAGTCACGCTCGAAGCGGTGCCCCGCGAGAAAGCCCAGCCCCAGCAGCGGCAGCACGGTAAGCACGAACGGCAGCAACGCGCAGTGGATCGCGCAAAGGAAGGAAGCCGTGGCGCCGATGCGATCGGCCAATTGCCACCATCGCGCAGTGACAGGCACGCCGCACGCCGCCATCGCGGCGGAATCGATCGATACGCTGTCGGCTTCGGCTGGGGATCCGATCCTGCTCATGGCGAAGATGTTACTTTGTAACAGCCCTGGCGCACAAGCACCCCCGTCCGCGGCGGCATCACGGCTTGCGGCAGCGCTTGCAGACGCCGTGCACTTCCAGCGTCTGCGCCTGGGCCCGGAAGCCCAGTGCCTTGGCTTGCACCTCGATGAGCTCGGCCACGCGCGGATCGCAGACTTCCTCGGCGCCTGAGCACACGTCGCAGATCAGGAACGGCACCTGGTGCGCCTCGGCCGGATGGTGGCAGGAAACGAAGGCGTTGATCGACGAGAGCTTGTGGATGAAGCCCTGCTCCAGCAGGAAATCCAACGCGCGGTACACGGTCGGCGGCGCCGCGTTGCCATGGTGCTCGCGCAACTGGTCGAGCAGGTCATAGGCCTTCACCGGCTTGTCCGCGGCAGCGACCAGCTCAAGCACTTCCATGCGCAGCGGCGTGAGGCGCAGGCCGCGCTCCTCGCTGACGCGCGCCACCTCGCGCACGAAACCCCTGGCGTCGTGGTGGTGCCGGTGGCGATGCTCTTTGCCGGTATCGTCGTGGGTCAAGCTGCTCTCCTTGCCCCGCATCATACCCGCTGCGCCGCCGCTCAGCGCCGCAGCGGCGGCGGCACCGCACCTGGCCTGGCCGGCGCGCGCGGCCGGCAGCAGATCACCAGCCAGCCTATCGGCCCCAGCACCCAGGCCCAGGCGATACCTTCCCACAGCCGCCCGCGCCACCAGCCCAGCAGCGCACCGACCACCATGAACAGCAGGTTCCACCAGAACAGCGCGGCCCAGGGCACCATCGCCCACAAATTGAGACACACGTGCCAGAACGCGCCCGGCGCGCCGGGATCGACACCACGCATGGCGCGGGCGAGCAGCTCATGCATGGCCGGACACCCTGACCGCCGCCTAGCCGCGCGCCAGCACCAGCGCGTGGTCGATGCGCTTCAGCGCCTCGTCGCGACCGCAGAGGTAGATCGTGTGGTCGATCGACGGCGACACCTGCGTGCCGGTGATCGCCACGCGCAGCGGCTGGGCGATCTTGCCCATGCCGAGTTCCAGCTTGGCGGCCACCTGCTCGATCACGCCGTGGATCGGCTCCGGCTTCCATTCGACGGCGGCCAGCAGTCCCTTGGCTGCTTCCAGCACCGCAGCCGCACTGTCGTTCTTCAGGTGCTTGGCGACGGCCTTGTCGTCCCATGCCTCGATGGGGCCGTACCAGATCTTCGCGCGCTCGGCCATTTCCTTCAGCGTGTGCACGCGGTCGCGCAGCGCCACGATCACGTCGGCAGGCTGCGGACCGTATGTGGCGTCGATGCCGGCCCGCGCCAGGTGCCACGCGAACGCCGGCGCCAGCGCGACCGGATCGTCGGTCTTGAGATAGTGCTGGTTGAGCCAGTTGAGCTTCTCGGTATCGAAGCGCGAGGCGGCCTTGTTGACGTCGGCGACGTCGAACAGGCGGACCATCTCCTCGCGCGAGAAGATCTCCTGGTCGCCGTGCGACCAGCCCAGCCGCACCAGGTAGTTGAGGATCGCGTGCGGCAGGTAGCCTTCCTCGCGGTACTCCATCACGCTCACCGAATTGGTGCGCTTGGAGAGCTTCTTGCCCTCCTTGTCGAGGATCATCGGCAGGTGCGCGAACTCCGGCACCGGCGCGCCCAGTGCGTGGTAGATGTTGATCTGCCGCGGCGTGTTGTTGACGTGGTCGTCGCCGCGGATCACCTCGGTGATGCCCATGTCGATGTCGTCCACCACCACGGCGAAGTTGTAGGTGGGCCAGCCGTCGGAGCGGAAGATCACCAGGTCGTCCAGCTCGGCGTTGGACCACTCCACCCGTCCCTTCACCTTGTCCTCGAACACCACCGAGCCCTCCAGCGGATTCCGGAAGCGGATCACCCGGTTCGGATCCTCGCGGTACGGCTCGTTGCGGTCGCGATAAAACCCGTTGTAACGCGGCTTTTCGCCCCTGGCCATCGCGGCCTCGCGCATGGCCTCGATCTCTTCCTTGCTCTCGTAGGCGTAATAGGCCTTGCCCTCGGCGAGCAGGCGCTCGGCCACTTCCCTGTAGCGCGCAAGGCGCTTGGTCTGGTACACCGGAGCTTCATCGGCGGAGAGATCGAGCCAAGCCATGGCGTCGAGGATCGCCTGCACGGCTTCGTCCGTGGAGCGCTCGCGATCGGTATCCTCGATGCGCAACAGGAACTCGCCACCGCGTCGCCGCGCCTCCAGCCAGCAATAGAGCGCGGTGCGCGCACCACCGATATGCAGGAAACCGGTGGGGCTGGGGGCGAAACGGGTACGAACGGTCATGGGGTAGACAGGGGATGCGGGAAACCAGAGATTTTAGCCGATACCGCCGGTGCATCGGCGTGGCACTGCTGC
The DNA here is from genome assembly GCA_021805685.1 of Pseudomonadota bacterium. Lineage (GTDB taxonomy): Bacteria > Pseudomonadota > Gammaproteobacteria > Xanthomonadales > Rhodanobacteraceae > Rhodanobacter_A. The sequence continues at coordinate 44,096 of JAJZET010000041.1, read as the reverse complement.
TGGCCGGTTTCGTCCCGGGGGCGTCTGCGCTGGACAACCCCGGCTACGACCGGCCCGGCCTTGGCTTCACGCCGGCCGTGCTGGACGCCGGCGCGATCACGCTGGAACAAGGCCTGCCGGACTGGAGCCTCAGCCGCGACGGCAGCGGCAGCAGCAGCGCGCAATACACCGCCGACAGCCTGCTGCGGCTGGGCATCGGCCACGCCCTGGAATTGCAGCTCGGCAGTTCCTTCAACCGCCTCGGCCAGGGCGGCATGGTCGAGCACGGCCGCGGTGACAGCACGCTGGGCATGAAATTCGCACTGCCCGCGCACGGCAACTTCAGCTGGGGAGTATTGGGCAGCGTGGAGTTCACCGACGGAGCGCGCGACTTCCGCAACCCGTATCGCCAATACCTGTTGGGGGCCGCCTTCAACTGGCAACTGGACCGGCGCAATACCGCCGCGCTGTACCTGGAAAACGTGCGCAGCGGTGGCCAGGACAGCCGCCAGCTTGCCGTGAACGACGGCTACGCCCTCACCTCGACGCTCAACGGCTACGCGGAATTCGACGTGATGGACGTCGCTGGCGCCGGCCATGGCAGCCGTGCCGGCGCGGGCGTGGCGTGGATGCTCACGCCACGCGTGCAACTGGACGCCAGCATGCGCCACCGCCTGGGCGGCGTGGCCCCCGCATGGGAAGCCGGCCTGGGCGTGTCGGTGTATTTCGGGCACTGACCGCCGCCGTCATCGCCGCGTCACGCATTCGCCACCCGCGCGCAAAGCCGCGCGGCGAAGCTGTGCGCAGATCACGCGAGGGCAACCGTCATGCGCATCGGCATCGTCAGCGAAACCTGGCCGCCGGAGATCAATGGCGTTGCGCTGACCGTGCATGGCCTTGCCACCGGGCTGGCCGCGCGCGGTCATGCGATCGAAGTGGTGCGCCCGCGCCAGCCTTGGCTCGGCGCGGCCGAGCCGCAGTTCGAAACCGTGTTCACCCGTGGCGCGGCCCTGCCCCGCTACCCGGGCCTGCGCTTCGGATTGCCGGCCGGCAATACCCTGCGCCAACGCTGGTCGCAGGAACGCCCCGATGCGATCTACGTCGCTACTGAAGGCCCGCTGGGCGGCTCCGCGCTGCGCGCAGCCAATGCCTTGCGCATCCCGGCGGCCACCGGGTTCCATACGCGCTTCGACAGCTACGCCAGCCACTACGGCCTGCCCTGGCTCAGGCCGCTGGTGCGCGGCCACCTGCGCCGCTTCCACCGGCGCGCCGCCGCCACCCTGGTTCCCACCGACGCGCTGGCGCAGGAGCTCGCCGCACTCGGCGTGGACAACGCTCGCCTGTTGCGCCGCGCGGTGGATACGCAACTGTTCCATCCCGGCCGGCGTGACCCGGCGCTGCGTGCGCGGTGGAGCGTCGATGCAGGCACGCCGGTAATGCTGTACGTGGGGCGCATCGCGGCGGAGAAGAACCTTGATCTCGCCGTGCGCGCATTCCGTGCCGCGCAACAGCAACAGCCAGCGATGCGCTACGTGTGGGTGGGCGACGGGCCCGCGCGCGCCGCATTGCAGGCGGCCAATCCCGACTTCATCTTCGCCGGCACGCAGCGCGGCGAGGCGCTGGCGCGGCATATCGCCAGTGCGGACCTGTTCCCTTTCCCCAGCCTCAGCGAAACCTTCGGCAACGTGATTCTCGAAGCGCTGGCCTGCGGCGTGCCGGTGATCGCCTACCGCGAAGGCGCCGCGCGCGAGCACCTGTGCAACGGCTACAACGGCTACTGCATCGCACCCGGCGACGCCGAAGCCTTCATCGCCGCCACCGCCACCCTTGGCGGAAACCCGGGGCTGATCCGCCACATGGGCCGCCGCGCGCACGAGGGCACGGCCCGCTTGTCCCCCGAACTGGTAATCCGCGAATTCGAATCGCTGCTGCGCGCACTGGCCGAGGAGCCACACCATGAGCACGATACCGTCGCTATCCACGCCTAGGGGCTTGGCCTTCGACCGCCGCGTCTGCCTCGCGGCGAACCGCTGGGGCACACGCCGTGCGGTGGGCGTCTTCTTCGGCATCGTCAGCCGGCTCGGTGACGGCGTGTTCTGGTACGCGCTGATGCTGGCGCTGGTCGCGGTGGATGGCCGGCGAGGAGGGCTCGCCGCCGCGCACATGGCCGTTACCGGGTTTGCCGCGCTGCTGCTCTATCGCCTGCTGAAGCGATACACGCGCCGGCCGCGTCCGTTCCGCACCTGCCCTGGCGTGATCGCACACGTGCCGCCGCTGGACGAATTCAGCTTCCCCTCCGGCCACACCCTGCAGGCGGTGGGATTCACCGTGGTGGCGCTGGCCTGGTATCCGCTGCTGGCGCCGTTGCTGCTGACCTTCACCGTGCTGGTTGCCCTGTCGCGGGTGATCCTGGGCCTGCACTACCCCAGCGACGTGCTGGCGGCCATCGGCATCGGCGGCGCACTGGGCACCGCTTCGCTATGGCTGGCGCACACCGCGGCGACTGCGCTGGCCTGAGCAAAATCTGCGCAGTGCGTCGCGCATCGTTGTGCGGTCAAGCACTTGCGCAACCTATCCACAGGCTGTGCCCACGTGCTTCCACACTTGCTGTGGAAAACGCACAGCGCACTGCGCAGAAATTCGTCAACGCGTGCCAAGTGCTTGTCGCCAAAGCAGCGAACCGGGCTTGTCCACAGCTTTGTTCGGCAGGCATCCACACCGCTTGTGGAAAACCGCCGCGCCGGAAACGACGATGCCGCCCGTGGGCGGCACCGTGCGCGCGATGCAGCGGGTCGTCACGCCGCGCGCGGCGCCTTCTGCAGCAGGTTGAGCAGGTCGGCGAGCTTGTCGCGCATCTCGCGGCGGTCGACGATCATGTCGATCGCGCCGTGCTCCAGCAGGAACTCGGAACGCTGGAAGCCTTCGGGCAGCGTCTCGCGAACGGTCTGCTCGATCACGCGCGGGCCGGCGAAGCCGATCAGCGCCTTCGGCTCGCCGATGTTGATGTCGCCCAGCATGCCCATGCTGGCGGAGACGCCGCCGGTGGACGGGTTGGTCAGCACGCTGATGTAAGGCACGCCGGCATCGCGCAGCTTCGCCAGCACCGCCGAGGTCTTGGCCATCTGCATCAGCGAGAACAGGCCCTCCTGCATGCGCATGCCGCCGCTGGCGGCGAAGCACACCAGCGCGCTCTTCTCGTCCAGCGCACGCTCGCCGGCACGGGCGAACTTCTCGCCGCCCACCGAGCCCATCGAGCCGCCGACGAAGCCGAACTCGAACGCGGTGGCGACCAGCGGACGCCCCTTCAGGCGGCCGCTCATCGCGACCAGGGAATCCTTCTCGCCACTGGACTTCTGCGACGCCACGATGCGGTCGCGGTACTTCTTGGAGTCACGGAACTTGAGCGGATCGGTGGCTTCCATGCTGGGCCACAATTCCTGCGTCGAACCCTCGTCGAGCAGCGCGAGCAGCCGCGTGCGGGCACGGATGGCGTGATGATGACCGCACTTGGGGCAGACCATCAGGTTGCGTTCCAGCTCCGGCTTGTACAGCACCGAAGCACAACCGGCGCACTTCTCCCACACGCCCTCGGGCACCTTGCCCTTGCCTGCGGCAGTGCCTTGCGTGTGCGCACGCGGGGTCATGATTTTCTGCAGCCAGTTCATAGCGAAGCCTCTGGATGAAGCGCGCATTCTAGCCGAGATCGCCGAAGGCACCGGACGCCGGCGTGTGGTGCGCCCGCTCACCCGGGCCTGAAGTGGCGCCCGAGATCATCCAGCAGCCCCGGACCCACGGGCGTCCAATCCAGCTTCGCCCGAGTCTGCGCGCTCGAAGCCGCCAGGTCGAGCCCGGCGAACATCCCGAGCCAGCCGAAATGCGCTGCGGCGTCCTCCGGCGACAGGGAGGCCAGCGGCACGTCCAGGCCGCGACCGATGACCGCGGCGATCTCGCGGAACGCCACCCCTTCCTCGGCCACCGCGTGGTAGCGTGCGCCCGGCTCGGCCTTCTCGATGGCAAGCCGGTAGAGCCGTGCAACGTCGAGTACGTGGGCTGCGGAGAAGCGGTTGCTGCCGTCGCCCACAAACGCGGAGACGCCCTTTTCGCGTGCCGCCGCGATGGCATAGGCGATCAGCCCGTGCCTGGTGGTGTCGTGCACTTGCGGCAGGCGTACCACCGACACGTTGACGCCCTCCGCCGCCACGGCGCTCGCGGCCAGTTCCGATGCCTTGCGAGGGTTCGGGTGTTCGGGATTGAAAACGTCCTCGGCGGCCGGCAGCCCGGGCCCGGGAATCCCCATGCCGACACCGGAGGTCACCAGCAGCGGTCGATCCGAACCGGCGAGCGCGGCGCCCAAGGCCGTGATGGCGCGACTGTCCTTTTCGCAATTCGCCGCGAAGTTGGAGAAGTCGTGGTCGAAGGCGCAGTGGATCACGCCGTCCGACCGGGCCGCGCCACGACGCAGGCTGTCCAGGTCCTCCAGGTTGCCGCGGTGCGCCTCGGCACCGGTGTCGGCCAGTGCCTGCGCGCCGGCATCCGAGCGCGTCAGCCCGAGTACCTGATGGCCGTTGCGGAGCAGCTCCGCGACGATGGCCGAGCCGATGAAACCGGTGGCGCCGGTAACGAAAACACGCATGGTCTGCCCTCTGCCGCGAATGGAATGGCGGCTACTATCGGCGTCTTGCCGCTGCCGATGCAGCCGTGACGTCATACGGGTATGAGCACTAACAGGAAACCGTCGTCGGCCACGGCGCCGAACCCGCTGGGGAACTACCTCAAGGCCCGGCGCGCGAAGCTCGATCCGACGACGCTGGGCCTGCCGCTGGAGCGGCGCCGCACGCCAGGGCTGCGCCGCGAGGAAGTGGCGCAGCGCGCCCACGTCAGCGTGACCTGGTACACCTGGCTGGAACAGGGTCGCGGCGGTGCGCCCTCGCCGGACGCGCTTGAGCGCATCGCCGGCGCCCTGCGGCTCGACCGGGCCGAACGCGAACACCTGTTCCTGCTCGCGCTGGGCCACTTGCCGGAAGTCCGCTTCCAGCCGGCAGGCGATGTCACGCCACGGCTGCAGCGCGTGCTGGACGCGATGGCATCCAGCCCGGCGCTGATCAAGACCACCACCTGGGACGTGGTGGCGTGGAACCGCGCCGCCGCCGCGGTGCTGACCGATTACGGCACGCTGGCGCCCGCGCAGCGCAACGTGCTGCGCCTGATGTTCCTCGATGGACGCGTGCGCGCCGCGCAGCAGCACTGGGAGAGCGTGGCGCGTTCCGTGGTGGCTGTGTTCCGTGCCGACGTGACGCGCGCAGGCGCGGCGGCAGCGGACAGCGTGCTCGCCCTGGTCGACGAACTCGAACGGCAAAGCCCCGAGTTCGCCGCCCTGTGGCGCGACAGCGACGTGCGCCACTCCGGCGAGGGCCGCAAGCAGCTGACCCATCCGCACGCCGGGGAGATCGCGCTGGAATATTCGTCCTTCGCCGTCGACGGTCGCCCGGACCTGGGCATGATGGTGTTCAACCCGGCCACGCCAGCGGACGCGGCCAAGGTGCTCGAACTGATCCGCGCCCGGGAAGGCCGCTGACCGGTACGGCTCAGTGTGCGTCCAGCGCCTCGCGCACCGGCCGCAGGAACAGGGCCACGCGGCCGGCGATCTCCTCTGCCGAAGCCGCGCCCTCGAGCCGCTCGACCAGCGCGCTGCCGATCACCACCGCGTCGGCAAAGCCGGCGATCGCCTTGGCGCTGGCCGCATCGCGTACGCCGAAGCCCACGGCCACCGGCGCCTTCGCCTGCGCGCGCACATCCGCCACGCGCGCGGCGATATCGGTGGTGCTCAGGCGCGCCGCGCCGGTGATGCCGGCGAACGACACGTAATACAGGAAGCCTTCCGCTGCGTCGCACAGCATCGACAGGCGCTCCGGCGCCGTGGTGGGCGCAGCCAGCAGGATCTGCCTGAGGCCCGATTCACGCAGCGGCGCCAGTACGGCGGACTCTTCCAGCGGACAATCGACCACCAGCACGCCATCGACCCCGGCCCGCACGGCCTCCGCTGCGAAGCGCGCGTAGCCGTGGATCTCGATGGGGTTCAAGTAGCCCATCAGCACCACCGGCGTGTCGCTGTCGCGCTGGCGGAACGCGGCCACCCAGTCCAGCACGTCGCCGATGCCCACGCCCTTGTCGAGGGCACGCTCGCTGGCGTGCTGGATCACCGGGCCATCGGCCATCGGGTCGGAGAACGGCACGCCCAGTTCGATCACGTCGGCGCCTGACTCGACCAGCGCGTGCATCAGCGCCACCACGTGCTCGGGCCAGGGGTCGCCGGCGGTGACGAAAGGAATCAGGCCGGTGCGGCCGGCGGCCTTCAGTGCGGCAAAACGGCGGTCGATGCGGTTCATACCTGCACTCCCTCCCGCGCGGCGATGGTGTGCACGTCCTTGTCGCCGCGGCCGGACAGGTTGCACAGCACGATGCCGTCCGACGGGTACTCGCGCGCCAGCTTGATCGCCTGCGCCACCGCGTGGCTGGATTCCAGCGCGGCGAGGATGCCCTCGGTGCGCGCCAGCAGGTGGAAGGCTTCCAGCGCCTCGTCGTCGGTGACGCCGACATATTCGGCGCGCCCGGCGTCCTTCAGGAAAGCATGCTCGGGGCCGACGCCGGGATAGTCGAGGCCGGCCGAAACCGAGTGAGTCTCGGTGATCTGGCCGTTGTCGTCGCACAGCACGTAGGTGCGGTTGCCGTGCAGCACGCCGGGGCGGCCCGCCGCCAGCGAGGCCGCATGATGGCCGGTGGCGATGCCTTCGCCCGCCGCCTCGGCGCCGACAATGCGCACGTCGCGGTCATTGAGGAAAGCGTGGAACAGGCCGATGGCATTGGAGCCGCCGCCGACGCAGGCGGTGAGCACGTCGGGCAACCGGCCGTACTGCTCCAGCATCTGCGCGCGCGCCTCGCGGCCGACGATGGCGTTGAAGTCACGCACCATCAGCGGATACGGGTGCGGGCCGGCGACGGTGCCGATGATGTAGAAAGTGTCGGCCACGTTGGTGACCCAGTCGCGCATCGCCTCGTTGAGCGCGTCCTTCAGGGTCTTCGACCCGGACGTCACCGGCACCACCTCGGCGCCCAGCAGCTTCATCCGGTAGACGTTGATCTTCTGCCGCTCGATGTCGGTGGCGCCCATGTAGACCACGCACTTCAGGCCCAGCCGCGCGGCCACCGTGGCGCTGGCCACGCCGTGCTGGCCGGCACCGGTCTCGGCGATGATGCGGGTCTTGCCCATGTGCCGGGCCACCAGCGCCTGGCCGACCGTGTTGTTGATCTTGTGCGCGCCGGTGTGGTTCAGGTCCTCGCGCTTGAGCAGGATGCGCGCGCCACCGACGTGCCTGGTCAACCGTTCGGCGAAATACACCGGGCTGGGCCGACCCACGTAATGGGTGAGGTCGCGGTCGAGTTCGGCGATGAAGGCCGGATCCTGGCGCAGGCGCAGGTAGGCTTCGGTCAGCTCGGCCAGCGGCGCCATCAGGGTCTCGGCGACATAGCTTCCACCGAACTGGCCGAAGCGGCCATGGACATCGGGAAAGGCATGGAAATCCCGGATCTCGGGCATGGAAACTCCACGATAGGTGCGGCAACAGGCTCACACGTTAGCGACTGGATGCCCTGCAGAAAAGCGAAAAGATTGCCCGGATACTTGAGTTAAACTCACGCCATGCCGGATCGCGACCTGCCCTCATTGAATGCCCTGCGCGCCTTCGAGGCAGCCGCGCGGCTGGGCAGCATGAGCCTCGCCGCGCAGGAACTGCACGTGACCCATGGCGCGGTGAGCCGCCAGGTGCGCACGCTGGAAGAAGCGCTGGGCCAGCCGCTGTTCACCCGCCAGGGGCGCGGTGTGGCGCTCACCACGACCGGCCAGCAGCTGCGTGAACTATGCAGCGCCGCCTTCGGGCAATTGCGGGACGGCTGGCTGCAGCTCCGGAATGCCCAGGCCAGCGCGGCCTGCGTGCTCGGCTGTTCCGGCAGCGTGCTGGCACGCTGGGTGATTCCGCGGCTGGAGCGCCTGCGCCACGACCTGCCCGCGCTGACCCTGCACCTGGCCGTGCAGGAAGAACCGGTAGCCGACCATCTGGCCAACGTGGATGCCGCCCTGCTGCTGGCCGCCCCGCCCTGGCCCGCCGGCTGGCAGGTGCACGAACTGGCGCCGGAACGCATCGGCCCGGTGCTCAGCCCGCGCTATCCCGGCGCCGACCGCCTGCGCGAACAACCCGCCAGCGCCCTGTGCGACGAACCCTTGCTGCATACCGCCTCGCGTCCGCAGGCCTGGCCCGAGTGGGCGCGTGCGATGGGCCTGCCGGCCGAATCGTTGCGGCAGGCGCAGGCCCTGCCCCATCTCTACTTCCTGCTGGAAGCGGCCGCGGCGGGACTGGGCGTGGCCATCGCGCCACATCCGCTGGTCGCCGACGACCTCGCCAGCGGGCGGCTGCTGGCGCCCTGGGGATTCCGCGAAACCTCCGCGCGCTGGGCGCTGGTCTCGGCGCGCCGCAGTGACGATGCACGGCTCGCGGCCCTGGCGGACTGGCTGCGCCGCGAACTGGCCGGGACCTGAAAACCGCCGCGGTCAGAGATTCTGCCGCGCGCCTTCCTTCAGCTTCTCCACGATCTCCGGCGTCTGCGGCCCAAGCACGCCGCGACGATGCTCCGGGATGTGCGCCACCGCTTCCTCGCCACCGAACACGTAGTAGTCCAGCAGCCGGCGCCACTGCTCCCGTTCGGCGGGCGGCAGCTCGCGGAACGCCAGCAGGCAATGGAACAGCGCCGCGCGTGCATAGCCGGAGTTGTAGCCGGGCACGTCCACCGGGTTCCACCAGTAGTTCATCAACGCGTTCAGCTGCTGCAGCGACTCCACGTTGTGCCACCACAGCGGGGGGATGTAGATCGCATCGCCCGGATGCAGCTCCACCGCCTGCGCAGCCGCCAGCGCCTGCTTCAGGCGCGGGTAGCGCGGGTCGTCGGGCCGGTCCAGCCGCGCCAGGCTGATCGCTGCACCGGTGGGCGCGAAATCCAGCGGGCCGATGTAGAGGTTGGGCAACTGCTCCGGCGGGAACAGGGTGAAGCGTCGGGCGCCGCACAGCACGCAGGCGATGTTGCGCATCGAGTCGAAATGGGTGGGCGTGGTGGCCTTGTTGCCCACCCACAGGCGCGGCTCCACCGCAGGAGCCAGGAACGGCAGCTGGTGATCCTCCAGCAAGCCCGGCAGGCATTCGCGCACGCGGGCGCTCTGGATCACCAGCGCCGGCGCGTGCTCCCGCCGGCTGTAGCTGGCCAGCCGCTGCAGGCCCAGGGTTACCGGCACCTTGAAGTGCTGGTAGTTCATTTCGCCCAGGTCCGCCGAGTAGCCGACGATGCCATCGGCCTCCGGCGCCACCATCAGGGTGCTGACGTCGGTGCCGTTGTCCAGCTCGGCCAGCCGCTGCGCGAAGGCGGTATCCGACTGCAGCGCGAGCTTGACGATCGGCCAGTCGCGCACCAGTCCGCGGATCGCCAGCGGGCGATCGCGGTCGACCAGGATGCGCGGATCAAAGGGATGGCTTGCATCCACCCGGCACTCCTCCATCGTGGCCGGCACCGGCACGGTACTGGAGCCTTCGCTCATGACGTTGCATCCCCCTCGTCCGCGGCGCGCACCGCCGCGATGAAATCCCGCAACCTGCCGGCATCCTTGATGCCCGGCGCCGATTCCACGCCGCTGGCCACATCCACCGCCCAAGGCCGCGCAATGCGGATCGCCGCGCCCACGTTGCCCGCCTGCAGGCCGCCGGCAAGGATCACCGGCTGGGCGAGGTCGCCGGGCAGCAGCGACCAATCGAAGGCCTTGCCGCTGCCGCCGGCCTCGCCTGCGGCGTGGCCGTCCAGCAGCAGTGCGGCAGCGCGCGGGTACTCCTGCAGGCGCGGCAGCGCCCCCGCGCCCCCGCCCATGGCGATGGCCTTGAGGTAGGGCCGCCCGAAACGCGCGCACCATGCGTCGGTTTCGTCGCCGTGGAATTGCAGCAGGTCCGGCTGCACCGCCGCGATGACCTGTTCGACCAGGGCGACCTCATCATCCATGAACAGCGCCACGGCATCGACGAAGGGCGGCAAGGCACGCCGGATCACCTGCGCCTGTTCCAGCGCCACCCGCCGCTTGCTGCGCGCGGTGAACACCAGGCCGATCGCATCGGCACCCAGCCGCGCCGCCAGCAGCGCATCCTCCACGCGGGTCATGCCACAGCACTTGATGCGGGTCACTGCGAAACCTCCGCCGGCAGGCCCCAGTGCGCCTCGTAGCGCGGCCCGAGGAAGGTCAGGCCCGACGACGGCGCGGTGGGTCCGGCCACCTCGCGGTTACGGCCGGCCAGCAGTTCGGCGATCCATGCGACGGGCCGCTCGCCGCGCCCCACCGGCAGCAGCGAGCCGACGATGTTGCGCACCATGTGATGCAGGAAGGCGTTCGCCTCGATCTCCACGATCACCTGCTCGCCCTCGCGCCGCACGCCTACCGACAACACGCAACGGCGCGGATGAGTAGCCTGGCAGGAAACCGCGCGGAACGCGGAGAAGTCGTGCTCGCCCAGCAGCGCCTGTGCGGCCGCATGCATGCGGCCAGCGTCCAGCGGCTGGCGCTCCCAGGTGACGTAGCGCGCATCCAGCGCTGCGCGTACCGGCCGATTGAGGATGCTGTAGCGGTAACGCCGGCTGCGCGCGGAAAAGCGTGCGTGGAAATCCTCGGCCACCGGCTGCGCCCACAACACCGCCACGCTGTGCGGCAGGTTGGAGGTGGCGCCGAGCAGCCAGCCGCGCATCGAGCGCTGCACCGGCGCATCGAAATGCACTACCTGGCAACGGCCATGCACGCCGGCGTCGGTGCGACCCGCGCAGGTCACCTCGACCGGCTGCGCGGCGACCCTGGACAGCGCCTGCTCCAGCGCACCCTGTACCGTGCTGCCATGGGTGAGCCGCTGCCAGCCAAGGAAGTCGGTGCCGTCGTATTCGATGCCCAGGGCGATGCGCATGGATCACACGTTTGCAGAAAGTGCGCAGCGTAGCAGGCCACTTCACCTGTGATCTTCCTGATCGCGAAAATCAGACGGGAGGCCGTCCTCATCCGCACTCGTCAAACGCAAACGGGCCGGCATGGCCGGCCCGTTGCTCATCGCTACCGAACGGACCCGATCAGTGCAGGTCGTCGAGCAGGCGCTTGGCCACGTCACGCTGCACCTGGCTGCCTTCGTGCAGCACCTCTTCCAGCATGGCGCGCGCGCCTTCCGGATCGCCCATGTCGAGATAGGCGCGGGCCAGGTCGAGCTTGGTGTCCACCGGATCGTCGCTGAATTCACGTGGCTCGATGTCATGGCCCGCGGGCTGCAGCTGCGTCTCGGGTTCTTCGTCGAAATGCCAGTCCGGCTTCGCCTCGCTGCCGCGGATCACCGTCGCGTCCTCGTCCACCACAGGCTGGGCCGCCGGCTTGGCGTCCTCCGCGTGCCTTTCGTGCGAGGGCGTGAGGTCGAAATTGAAGTTGTACTCGCTCACCGTCACCGGACTGGCCGGCATCGGCGGCGGAGCGGACGGCGCCGGCGGCTCGGCGGCATACTGGTCGATGTCGAAGCCGTGGCGCGCCTCGTGCTCGTCCGCCACCATGCTGCCGTGGTCCGCGAACAGCGGATGGGCCGGCACCAGGTCCTCGCCCATGCGCACCACCTGCTGCCACTCCTCCTGCTGCGGATCGGTCACGTGGGCGTGCATGGCCTCGGCCGCAGCCTCGAAGTGTTCGATGTCGCGACGGCCGTAGTACAGGCTGACCAGTTCCAGGTGCAGGCCGATGTCGTCGGGGTGTTCGGCCAGCTGGTCGAGAAGCAGGTTCTGGTCGACGTCGTCGTGGGTGTCGTCCATCGGCAATTCGCCGCCGAAGCGATCGGCCAGCGACGGGGCGGACTTCGGCAGCGCCGCCGGCTTCGCCTTGCGGCGACCGAGCAGCCAGCCCAGCAACAGCAGCAGCACCACGGCACCGCCGAGCGCCTGCACCCACAGTTGCGTGTACCAGGGCTCCTCGCTGACCGGGGCCGGCTTGATCGCGGCAGGCTTGACCGGCGCGGTCTTGGCGGGCTCGGCCTTGGCTGGGCTGGCGACCGGATTGGCCACAGGCGCCGTCGCAGCCCCGGCCGGGGCTGCCGCCGGCTTGGCGGCCGTGGCGCTGCTGGCGGGCGCCGATGCAGCCGGCGCGGGAGCGGCCGCCGCCGGCTTCGCCTGCCCGGCCTTGGCCACAACCGTCTCCGCCGTGGCCGCGGCTGCGGGCTTGGCCTCGGCGGGCATGCCGGCCGACTTGCGTGCCGCGGCCAGCTTCTGCTGCAGCTCGGCGATCTCGTTGTCCTTCAGCGCGAGCAGACGCTGGTTCTTGCTGTTGAGGTCGCTCAGGTCCTTGAGGCGCGACTTCAGGTCGGCACTCTGCTGCTGCAGGTTGGCGAGGCTTTCCTCGGTGCGCTGCAGGTCCTGGCGCAGCGCGCCGCTGTTGTCGGTGGCGGATTTGCCGCCCTGCTTCGCCGGCACCAGCGCGAGATGGTCGCCGGCATTGGCCTTGGTCGCGGTGGGCGAACTGGAGGTGCCGGCACGGGTACCGGCGTCGGCCACGCTGGTCGGCGCATTGCCGATCGGGCCGTTGCGCCAATCGCCGTTCTCGCGGCGCACTTCCTCGGCAGCGGCGGCCATGGCTACGGCCTCGGCTTCGACCTTGCTGGGAATGCGCAACACCGCACCTGCCTTCAGCGCGTTGATGTTGTCGCGGTAGAACGCGTCAGGGTTGGCCTGCTTCAGGGCCAGCATCATCTGGTTGATGTCCACGCCGGCCGGCGCAACCTTGCGGGCCACCGTGGACAGGTTCTGGCCGCTCTCCACGCGCCACTGCCCGGCGACCACCGGTGCCGATGTCCGCGGCTTCGGCGCTGCGGCGGCCGGCTGCATCGCATGCCCGGCGCGCGGGCGCGAGGACTGGGGAACGGGGCTGCTGCCGGGCGGATCGAGCAGGATGGTGAACTCGCGCACGGTCTTGCCCGTCCCGCCGTGGACCTCGACCAGCAGGTCGAGGAACGGGTCGTTGACGACCGTCTCGCTGGTGATGCGGATCACCTTGTGGCCGTTGGCACCTTCGACCACGGCGAAATGCAGGGGAATGCCGCCGGACGCATCGCCCGAGGCCAACTGCACGTTGAGCTGCTGCAGCTCGGCCGCCGTGGCCTGCTGCACCGGAATCTCCGCCAGCAGCGGCTGGCCCAGCGCTGACTTGACCTGGATCTGGCCCAGATCCATCGCCAGCGCCTGGCCGCTGCCCAAAGCCAAAGCCACCAGCAGCGGCAGTTTCAACGAACGATTCATCACGTGCTCCCCCGAACAGGCCACAGCCCCCCGGCAAGGCCACCACAACGGCGGCACTTTGGCCAGATAGGCTGCCACTTTAGTTAGATGCGGACGGATCAACAATAGGCGGAACGGAGACTTGCGACGCATTGCTGCCGAACATTCCAGCAACGGCGGCCACCAGGGGCGACCCTGCAGCGCTCAGGTTCCCTCGCCGGCCGCCCTGCCGGCCTGCTGCGCCGCTTGCAGCTGCCGCTGCAGTTCGGCGATCTCCGCATCCTGCCGCTTGAGTTTCGCCGCGGCGGCCTGACTCCGGGATTCCTGTGCGCTCACGCTGTTTTGCAGGCGCCGCACTTCGGCTTTCCGCTTGACCAGCATCACCGTCGCCCGCCGTGCGGTTCGGGCCACCGACGCAGCTCCGGCGGACGGAACCGCCCCCAGCGCCAAGGCCGCCAACAGGGCGGCCAGCCGCAGCCTGCGCGCCCGTGGCGTCACAGGTATTCCTCCACCAGCAACTCGGCGATCTGCACCGCATTCAGGGCGGCGCCCTTGCGGATGTTGTCCGAGACGACCCACAGGTCGAGGCCGCGCTCGTGCGAGATGTCCTCGCGGATGCGGCCGACGAACACCGGGTCCTTGCCGGCCACGTCGCCGACCGGGGTGGGGTAGCCGCCAGCCTTGCGCTCGTCCATCAGTACCACGCCGTCGGCCTGCTCCAGCAGCGCGCGGGCCTGCTCCACGGTGATCTTGTCGCGGGTCTCGATGTGCACCGCCTCGGAGTGCCCGTAGAACACCGGCACGCGCACCGCGGTGGGGTTCACGGCGATGGATTCGTCCTCCAGGATCTTGCGCGTCTCCCACACCATCTTCATTTCTTCCTTGGTGTAGCCGTTGGGCTGGAAGTCGTCGATGTGCGGAATCACGTTGAAGGCGATCTGCTTGGGGAACTTGCCCTTCTCGACATCCTGGAAGTTAAGCAGGGCCGCGGTCTGCTTGCCCAGCTCCTCCATGCCCGAGCGACCCGCACCGGAGACCGACTGGTAGGTGGCCACGTTGATCCGCTCGATGCCCACCGCGCGGTGGATCGGCGCCAGCGCCACCAGCATGCCCATGGTCGAGCAGTTCGGGTTGGCGATGATGCCACGGGCGGTGTACTGCGCGATGGCGTGCGGATTCACCTCGCTCACCACCAGCGGGATGTCGTCCTGGTAGCGGAACTCGGAGGTGTTGTCGATCACCACCGCGCCGGCCGCCGCCGCGCGCGGCGCATGCACCTTGCTGACCGAGCCGCCGGCCGAGAAGAACGCGATGTCCACGCCCTCGAAGTCGTAGTCGGCCAGGTTGCGCACGGTCACCTGTTTGCCGGCGAACTCCACCTTGCCGCCGGCCGAACGCTCGCTGGCCAGCGGCACCAGCTCGCTGACCGGGAAATTGCGCTCGGCGAGGATGGCGAGCAGGGTCTCGCCCACGGCGCCGGTGGCGCCGACCATCGCAACCTTGTAACTGCTCTTCTTGCTCATCGGGTGGTTTCTTCGCGGGTGGGAAAAGGGGCGCGGGCCGCAGACTGCGCTTCGGGGTTCAGCAGGTTCGGCGGATGCCCGGCATGCGGGCCATGGCCGAACAGGGCCAATACATTGTCCACGGCCACCGCGGTCATCGCGCGGCGGGTTTCGGTCGTGGCGCTGGCGATATGCGGGCTGAGCAGCACGTTGTCGAGCGCAAGCAGGTGCGGATGCACGCCCGGCTCTCCCTCGAACACGTCCAGCCCGGCGGCGGCGAGCCGGCCTTCGCGCAAGGCGGCGGCCAGCGCTGCATCGTCCACGATGCCGCCGCGCGCCACGTTCACCAGCACCGCCGAGGGTTTCATCCGCGCCAGCTCGGCAGCACCGATCGCATGGCGGGTCGCCGTCGTCAGCGGCAGCACCAGCACCAGGAAGTCCGACTCGCGCAATAGCGTGTCCTTGTCCACCAGGCGCGCGCGGCATGCACGCTCGGTAGCTTCGGGCAGGCGCGAACGATTGTGGTACAGCACCGGCATGCCGAAGCCCTGCGCACGCCGTGCGATGGCCTGGCCGATGCGGCCCATGCCGAGGATGCCCAGCGTGCGACCGCGCACGTCCGCGCCCAGCCAGCCCTTGAACTCGGTGGCTTGCCACTGCCCCGCGCGCAGCCAGCGCTCGGCGGCGCCCACGCGGCGTGCCGCACCCAGCAGCAGCGCCCAGGTGAAGTCGGCCACGCTCTCGTTGAGCACGTCGGCGGTGTTGCTGGCGGCAATGCCGGCGGCGGTGAGCGCGACCAGGTCGAGATTGTCGTAACCCACGCCCAGGTTGGCGACGATGCGCAAGCGTCTGGCGCCCGCCACTTCCGCCGCACCCACGCGCTCCTTGAGGCCAACGATGGCAGCGTCGCAATCGGCCAGCTTCGCCGCCAGTTCGACAGACGTGAACTTCGCTTCCACCGATTCCTCGCGCACTTCGAAATGCGGCGCCAGGCGCGCGATCTCGCTGTCGAAGGTAGGGCGCGAGACCCAGACGCGGGGTTTGTCCGTCATGCGCCCGTCCCGGCCAGCCCCGCCGCCGCAACCGGCAGGACTTCGTCGGCGACCCAGAACCACGCCAGCGCCATCGCGAACAGGGTGCCGACCAGCCACAGCAGCCAGCGCCGGCGGCGCCAGCCATCCCGGAACGCCGAGAGCTGCATCGGCACGTCCACCAGGTAGGCCGCGCAATAACAGGCATTTGCCAGCACGGCGAGGACGAACAGCGCCAGCAGGTGCTCGATGTTCAGCTCGCCGCGCAGCCGCGTCCACGCCGCTGCCAGCCAGCCCAGGACCACCGCAGCCAGCACGAGGTTGTAGCCGATGCGCCGACGCTCCCAGTAGCCGATGGCGTCGCTGAGCACCCTGCCCAGCGGCGACGGCAAGCCGGTATGCGATGCAGTCGGCATGTTCATGGTCGGCAACTCCTTTCAGGGGATGCGCGGCGCCACGACGCCCACGTCGCCGCACTGGGCACGATGGCGCAGCGCGTGGTCCATCAGCACCAGCGCCATCATCGCCTCGGCGATGGGCGTGGCGCGGATGCCGACGCAGGGGTCGTGGCGACCCTTGGTGACCACGTCCACCGGTTCGCCGGCCAGGTTGATGCTGCGACCGGGGATCAGGATGCTGGAGGTGGGCTTCAGCGCGATCGAGGCAACCACCGCCTGCCCGGTGCTGATGCCGCCAAGGATGCCACCCGCATGATTGGACGTAAAGCCGTCCAAATGCATTTCGTCGCGGTGCTCGCTTCCGCGCTGGGCAACCGCAGCGAAGCCATCGCCGATCTCCACGCCTTTCACGGCATTGATCGACATCAGCGCGGCGGCGAGATCGCCGTCCAGCTTGCCGTAGACCGGCTCGCCCCAGCCCGGCGGCACGCCCTCGGCCACCACGGTGACGCGCGCACCGACCGAATCGCCCGACTTGCGCAGCGCGTCCATGGCCTTTTCGAGCTCCGGCACCTGACCCTCACAGGGCCAGAAGAACGGATTCCGCTCCACCGCATCCCAGTCGAAGCCGGCTGGCGCCATGTCGCCGAGCTGCGCCAGATAACCGCGCACGCGCACGCCGTGGCGCTCGGCCAGCCATTTCTTGGCGACCACTGCCGCCGCGACGCGCATCGTGGTCTCGCGCGCCGACGAGCGCCCGCCGCCACGCGGATCGCGAATGCCGTACTTCTGCCAATAGGTGTAGTCGGCGTGGCCCGGGCGGAAGGTCGAGGCGATGTCGCCGTAGTCCTTGCTGCGCTGGTCGGTGTTGCGGATCAGCAGCGCCATGGGCGTGCCCGTGGTCTTGCCTTCGTAGACGCCGGAGAGGATCTCCACCTCGTCCGCCTCGCGCCGCTGCGAGGTGTGCCGGCTCTTGCCGGTGGCGCGGCGATCGAGATCCTGACGAAACTCTTCCTCGCTGATCGCCAGGCCCGGCGGGCATCCGTCGATCACGCAGCCGATGGCCGGCCCGTGGCTTTCGCCGAAGGTGGTGACGGTGAAGAGCTTGCCGAAGGAATTGCTGGACACGGGTTTGGACGTCCATTTGGATGAGGCCGGGCTTCACAGCTTAACCGCGTTTGGAGGTGGTTGCTTGCGCCTGGACGACGGCACAGGACATTGACCTTTGGAGTTGCGACGAGCACCGGGGTTTGCAGCTTGGTTTTCTGGTTTTTCTTGGCGAGGAACAGGCGGTTCTTGACGCCTACGCAGGGGACAGAGCGACTTCAGACGGTGCGCCCATGCCACGCCGTATCTGAGCACTGGGGACACCAAGCCTCGCGGCGCTCCGCGCTGCATTGGCGTTGGCTTATGCCAGGAGAACGCCAGCCGGGGTGTCGCCTCCTCTTGGTTACTTCTCCTCTGGACAAACATTTGAGGAGAACTCACTCGACCACCGGCAGATGGACGAAACCGTTCTATCACTCGCGAGGGAAACTTCCTGCGGCGGGACAAGCTCAGCCGCGGCCGCCCCACTCCCTCGCCAGCATTGCGTAGACCACGTCATCCGCCCAGGCATCGCCATCGCGCCAGCTCTCGCGAAAATGCGCCTCCTTGCGCATGCCCAGGCGTTCCAGCAGGGCAATGCAGGCGATATTGCGCGGATCGACCGAGGCGTACACGCGGTGGCGCTTCAGGTCGTCGAACATCAATGCCAGTGCGGCACGCACTGCTTCGGCGGCCAGTCTGCGCCCCTGATGCGCCGGCGACAGCGTGACGCCGAACTCCACCGTATCCGCGTCCACGAAATGCAGACCCAGGTCGCCGACCAGTTCACCACTGTCGCGCAGGCGGAGAGCGAACTGGAACCAGCTGCCCAGCGTGTCGAACACCACCGCCTGCTGGCGCTGGATGAATCCTGCGGCGTCGTCCAACGAAGCCGGTCGCCAACCCTGGTAGCGGCTCACCGCCGGGTCGGCGCGATAGGCAAGCAGCGCCGCGGCATCGCCATGGCGCAGCCTGTCGAGCCGTAGCCGTGCCGTGGCGAGTTCCATCGCCTCAACCGCGGCGCGCAGCCGCGGCGGCGTGGATCGCCGCACGGTGCTCGACCAGGTCGCGCCGCTCCAGCGCGAACACGCCCATCGGCCCCACCTTGAACTCGATCCACACGAAGGGCACTTCCGGCAGCAGCGCGGCCAGTGCGTGCTCGCTCTCGCCCACCTCGACGATCAGCAGGCCGTCGTCGGCCAGCAGGTCAGCGGCCTCGTCCAGGATGCGCAGGCAGATGTCCAGCCCGTCCTCGCCCGAGGTGAGGCCGAGCTTGGGCTCGTGCGCGTATTCGCCAGGCAGCGCGGCGTATTCGTCCTCGGTGACATACGGCGGATTGGAGACGATCAGGTCGTATCTGCGGCCGCGCACGCCCTCGAACAGGTCGGACTTCACCGCCTCGACGCGCGCCTCGACGTGCTGGAACACGATGTTCTCGCGCGCCAGCGACAGCGCCTCGTCGCTGATGTCGACGATATCCACGCGCCAGTCCGGGTTGTACTCGGCCATCGCGATGCCGATGCAGCCCGAGCCGGTGCACAGGTCCAGCGCGCGCTCCACATGGCGTTCGTCCAGCCAGGGCGCGAAGCCCGATTCGATCAGCTCGGCGATCGGCGAGCGCGGCACCAGCGCGCGGCGGTCGCTCTTGAACTTCAGCCCGGCGAACCAGGTTTCGCCGACGAGGTAGGCCACCGGCAGGCGCTCGCTGACACGGCGCTCGATCAGCGCCAGCACGTTTGCGCGCTCCTCCGCGGTAAGTCGGCCCGCACCGTAGGCCGGCGGGATGTCCGGCGGCAGGTGCAGGCTGGCCAGCACCAGGTGGGTGGCCTCATCGATGGGGTTGTCGTGGCTGTGACCGAAGGTCAACCCGGCGGCCGAGAAGCGGCTGGCGCCGTAGCGGATGAAGTCGATGATGGTGGCGAGTTCGGCGGTCACGGGCGGCCCACGGCGCGGCAAAAAGACCGCTGATTATAAGCGCGAGCCCCGTATACTGGCTGGATGACTTTCAAAGTACTGCTGCAGTACATCCTTCCGCACCGCTTCCTGTCGCGCCTGGTCTACTGGGGCACGCGCTGGACCTTCGCGCCATGGAAGAACTGGCTGATCGCCACCATCGTGCGCAACTACGCCGTGGACATGGCCGAGGCGGCGCAGCCCGATCCGCTGGCGTACCCGCACTTCAACGCCTTCTTCACCCGCAAGCTGAAGCCCGGCGCGCGGCAGGCGGACGCCGATCCGGCCGCCCTGCTCTCGCCCGCCGACGGACGCATCAGCCAGGCCGGCCCGATCGTGGACGGGCGCATCTTCCAGGCCAAGGGGCAGGACTACAGTGCCGCCGAACTGCTCGGCGACGAGGCTTCCGCCGCCCCGTACCGCAACGGCCGTTTCGTCACCGTGTACCTGTCGCCGCGTGACTACCACCGCGTGCACATGCCGCTGAAGGGAACGCTCAAGGAGACCGTGCACGTGCCGGGGCGGATCTTCAGCGTGGCGCCGTTCGCGGTGGAAGCGATCCCGCGCCTGTTCGCGCGCAACGAGCGGCTGGTCTGCCACTTCGAGGGCGAGCAGGGCCCGTTCGCGGTGGTGATGGTGGGCGCGATCCTGGTGTCCTCGGTGGCCACCGTATGGGATGGGCTGGTGATCCCGCCCTACGCACCCGCGATCCGGCGCAAGTCGTTTGCCGGCCAGGGCATCACGCTGGACCGCTTCGCCGAAATGGCACGCTTCAACATGGGCTCCACCGTGATCGTGCTGCTGCCCGAGGGCATGGCCGAGCTGGACGCGTGGGCGCCACAGCAGGCCGTAAAGGTGGGCCAACGGCTTGGAGCGCCACGCGGAAACTGACGCAGGGCGTCGTTTTGTGACGCAATTAGTGCATCCCGTCCCGGCAGTCGACTTAAGCTTGCGGCCATGGCCGCGGCTCGTGCGGCGTCTGGGGACAGAGAATCCATGCAACTGCTCAGCCCGGCGATCGCGCTGTTTCGCGCCCACCAGCTCAACCGCCAGATGCGCGAAATCGAGCGCTGCGTACGTGCCCTGCCCCAGCGCAGCCTTGCCCAGCTCAGCGTGCAGGTATTGCGCGAGATCGGCCTGGCTTCGCGCAGCGAGTTCCCGCACCTGTACGGCACCGCGCCGGAAGCGCGTTACCTGCCGTGGGGCCAGGGCACCGGCGCCGGTTTCGAGCGGGCACGCTCGGACAACCCCGAGGTGGCGCTGCGCGGCATCGCACTGTGGCTGGCCGTGGCGTACCACGAAACCAAGCACTCGCCGCAGGATCGCCTGCTGCCGCAGCATCGCCAGGTACTGCACCTGCTGAACGAGCTGAAGCGCCTGCACCGCCCGGCCAAATCGGTGGCCGAGAGCTGGATGAACGCCGGCGCCACGGCCTGACCGGCGCCACCGCGCCGGCTGGAGCTTAGGCCCTCAGCGGCGGCATTCCGGCACCCGCAACACCTGTCCCGCCGTGATGCGGTGGTGGCGCAGGTGGTTGGTCTCGGCGAGCTCCTGCACGCTGGAACAGCCCAGCCTGTGCGCGATGCCGATCAGGGTGTCGCCAGGACGTACCTTGTAACCGCGGGTCCTTGCCGGCACCGGATGAGGCGGCGGCGGTGCGACCGCAACCACCGGCGCCGAGGCCGCATGCAGGTCCGCCGCGAGGATCGGCCACGGGCCATCCACGCAGCGCGTGGCATAGGGCCGCTCCAGCAGCTTGGGCACCTGCAGCACCGCGCCGGCCGGCTGCTCCTGCTGCGGGTCCAGTCGCGGGTTGAGGTTGCGCAGGATGCGGAACCAGCCCTCCTCCATGCCGCCGGCCGAGCCCAGGCAAACGGTGAGCTCGTCGATCGAGGCCGGGCGCTTCAGCGTGATGCTGCCCGGCACGCGGTCGATCTTCGGGAAGCGCAGGTTGTAGCTGTCCGGATGCAGGAACAGCCACGCCGCCGCCAGCACCGCCGGCACGTAGTCGCGGGTCTCCTGCGGGAGCTGGTCGTAGATGCGCGGGTCGTAGAAGCTCACCGAGGTGTCGTCGCCCACCAGTCGATGCATGCGTCCCTCGCCGGCGTTGTAGGCGGCGATGGTCAGCTCGAGGTTGTCATTGAACACCTTGAGCTGTTCGTCGATGTATTCGGCATTCGCGCGCGCCGAGGCCGCGGGATCGAAGCGCATGTCGAAGCCGTTTTCAGTGGTGAGGCCGAAGCGCAGGCCGGTGGCGTACATGAACTGCAGCGGCCCCGCCGCGCCGGAACGGGACACCGCGTGCACCTTGCCGTCGGATTCCTTGGCCATGATGCCGAACAGCAGCGCCTCCGGCAGGTCGACCTTCTTGTAGGCCGGCCACATCTCGTTGCGCATGTACTGGTAGCGGATCCACGCGTCGACCAGGTTCGGCCGCCATTGCGTCAGCCACATCTGCAGCGCGGCCTTCACCGCGCCGTTCATCGCGATCAGTTCGGACAGCCTCTGGCCGTGCAGCAGGGTCACGCTGCGCTGGGCCTGCGGCAAGGCAGCCACGCCACGCTGGTCCAGCGCCATGCCGGTCTGCGGTTCGTCGTCCAGGCTTTCGTCGCCGATGAAGCTGCCGTCCTTCAGGCGCAACATGCGGTCGTAGGCCGAGAAAAAGCGCTGCGGGTCACACCCGGCGGTGTTGCCGCACTGCGCGGAAGCCTGCTTGACGGTGTCCAGCGCCTGCTCCAGCGTTTTCTTCCCTGCCGCCGTGTCGCCGGCGCGCACCTGCTGCAGGGCGGTCTGGTAGCCCAGCGTCGCCTGGTCGAGCTGGGCATACAACGCGGCCACCGTCGGCGTCGGCCTGGTCGCCCCGGAGCTGGCACAAGCCGTCAGCACCAGCAGCGAAGCCGCCAGCGGAACCAGGCGCAGGGAGCGAGGAAGAGCAACAGGCCGCATGACAAAACCACTCGACGAAAAGCGGACACCATAGCCGGCGGCCTTCGCATACTCAATGCATCGAGGCGTCGCGCCGGCTGGCTACAATCGGCTTCGAACTGCATGCAGGGAACCCCATGACCGACATCCTGATCGGCCGCAGCGACGACGCCGAGGTCAACCTCGATCCGCGCTTGGGCAACCGCCAAGGCATGCTCGGGGCCACCAGCAGGCGGGCGCAGTCCATCGAGCCGCCACTGCGCCCATACCCTCTGCGCGGCAGGCCGGTTGGCATCCGACGCGGAGAGCGCTGATGCCGCGCATCGAAGTGGTCGCCGTCGACACGCCGTTTGGCGAGCGCCTCGCCGTCGGCTTCGGCTATCCCCTGCGCGGTGCCGGGCTGGCCACCTGCACGGCGCTGGCGCTGGCGCATTGGGCGGGTCTGCTGCCGGGCATCGGCACGCTCGCCAGCCTGCTGGTATGGGCCGCCACCTGGCGCTACGCCGCCGAGTGCATGCAGCACACCGCAAACGGCTACGCCCATCCACCCGACGTAGGCGTGGACGAGGCAGGCACGGCCGGCTGGGCACTCACCTTGATCCACTTCGCGGCAGGGGCGCTGCTTATCGCATGCAGCCTGCTCGCCCCATCCATGCTGTGGCTACTGGTTCCCCTGCTGGTGCTGGCGTTGCCGGCCATCGACATGTCGCTGGCCTTCGACGGCAACCCCCTGCTGGCGCTCAACCCGGCCACCTGGTGGCACATCGCTCTCGGCTTCGGCGGCGCGTATTTCGTTCCGGTCGCGATCAACCTGCTGCTGGGCGCCATGGTGGCGGTAGCCACCGTCACCTCCAGCCTGTTGCCGCGCTTTGTCGCGCTGCCGCTGTTCGGCTTCGCCTACACCTACCTCATCGTCTTCGCCTTCCATCTGATGGGTGGGCTGATCCACCAGCGCCACGAACGCTTCGGACTGCAGCCCGAGGCAGCGAAACTCGCCCAGGCCTCCGGCCAGGACGAGGACAGCCGCCTGCTCGACGAGGCGCGCGCGTTGGCCGTGAGCGATCCCGTCGCGGCCTTGCACCGGCTGGCCGACCGCCTGCGCCAGCGCACGGCGCCCGCGCCGCTGCACCAGCTCTATCGCGAGCTGCTGCGCAGGCAAGGGCT
Organism: Pseudomonadota bacterium; assembly: GCA_021805685.1. Taxonomy (GTDB): domain Bacteria; phylum Pseudomonadota; class Gammaproteobacteria; order Xanthomonadales; family Rhodanobacteraceae; genus Rhodanobacter_A. Next base: position 20,693 of record JAJZET010000041.1, on the reverse strand, counting down.
GCGCGATGACCTGCTGGTGCACGGCCAGATCTGGATCGCCGCGCTGATCGCGCAGAACGAGGCACGCCGCGCGCTCGGCGTATTGCAGGACTGCCAGGGCATCGACCCTGCCTTCATTCCCGACGATCCGCGCACCTGCGGCGAACTGGTCGACCTCGCCGCACGCCTCGGCATGGAGCGCCTCGCCATCCACCTCGGCCGCGGCTACCTCGTGCATTGGCCGCACGACGAACGCGCGCCGCATTACGGGCTGCTCGTCGCACGCCTGCTGGGCGCGCATGCCGAATCCCGCCCCGACGCTGTCGCCTTGCTGGAAAGGCTCGCCAACGCCTGGCCCGAGCATCCGCTGCGCCACGACATCGCCGTGCTGCTGCGGCAATGGTCGGGCGCCGCGTGAGCGCCGGCAGACGCGCCGCCGCGGCCGCGCTCGCCGGCATGCTGGCCTTCGTCGCCACCGGCATCGCCGCGCAGTGCCTGCGCCACGACCTCGACTGGACACGCGTACCCAACAGCTTCTACCTGATCGGCCCGTGGGGCGGCATGGTGCGCGCCGGCTACTACGCGATGGCGCTGGCCTTGCCGCTGTTGGGCGCGAGCGCCTATGCCGGGCTTGCGCCGCAGGCACGCAGCGCGGCACCGTGGCTGCTGTTCGCCGTGGGCGGCGTGGCCTTGGCGATCACCGCGCTCGCCAGCACCGACACCTGGAACCATCCGCCCACGCTGCACGGCTACGTGCATGGCGTCGCGGCGCAGGCTGCCTTCCTCTGCACCGCCACCGCGATGCTGCTGCAGGCCTGGCGATTGCGCGGCGACGCGCGCTGGGCGCACCGGTTCCGGCCCGCGCTGGCCTATGCCGCGCTGTGCTTCGCACTGCTGTGGGTGCAGGCGTTCTGGCGCGCCTTGCCGCGTGGCCTCAGCCAGAAGGCACTGATCCTGCTGATGCTGGGCTGGCTGCTGACCGCCGCCTGGCAACTGCTGCGCGCCACCCCTCACGACGCCATCCACCACGAGACCAATGCATGAGCCGCTGGCGCCCCCCCTCACCCGGCTCCACGGCCATCATCACCCGCGCCGGCTTCGAAAGGCTCAAGGCCGAACTCGACCATCTGTGGCACACGCTGCGCCCCGAAGTGGTGAAGGCGCTGGCCGCCGCCGCGGCCGAGGGCGACCGCTCGGAAAACGCCGAGTACACCTACCGCAAGAAGCAGCTCGGCGAGATCGACCGCCGCGTACGCTACCTGAGCAAGCGCATCCCCGCGCTCAAGGTGGCCGAAGGCGTACCTGCCGACCGCGATGCCGTGTTCTTCGGCGCCGCCATCACGCTGGAAAACCTCGTCAGCGGCGAGGAAGTGAACTACCGCATCGTTGGCCCGGACGAGACCGACGCCAGGCTCGGCTGGATCAGCATCGACTCGCCGCTGGCGCGCGCGGCGCTGAAGAAGCGGCTGGATGACGAGTTCGAAGCCGAACTGCCCGGCGGGCGCACAAGGTTCCTGATCGTGGACGTGCGCTACGAAGCGTGAGCCTGCTCAGCCGGCCTGTTCCGCCAGCGCCTTCGCCAACGCCCGATACTCCTCGCCCTTCTCCAGTCCCGCGATGAAGCGCGCAGGGATTGTCTCCAGTCCGCCGATGGCGCCGCACAGCGCGCCGGTGAGCATGGCGCGCGCCTGATTCTGGCCGCCTGCGTTCACCGCGTGCAGCACACCCAGCTCCACGTCGCCCTGAAAACGCGCGGCGAGGTAGTAGGCCGCGGGAAACTGGTGGTACACCGCGCAAGGCAGGCCGTAGACCAGCCCCACCTTCGACGCCGGCTCGATGCGTATCGCCGGATCATGCGCCGCCCGCGCGATGGACGACACCGTAAGCAAGGCATCGGGCGAGGCGAACTGGCCCGCCTGCAGGGGCGCCTCCGCGCCCTGCGGCACGTCCAGCGCGCCACTGGTCACCGTGTGGAACGGCAGCTCGCCGGACTTCACCATGCCCATCAGGCGGCCGGACAAGTCGCCATCCAGCGCCACGCCGTTGGCCAGTTGCCCCAGCACCGCGGCGAACGCCAGCGTCATCGCCCCCACCGTGGGATCGCGCTGGGTGAGCGCCACGTTGCTGCCCACATGCCGTGCCAGCCGCGCCGGCTCGCCTGCGTACCGCAGCGCGATCGCCAGCACCCGCTCCGCCGCCTCGGTGTTGTCCGCCAGGCCCGCCACCTGTCCCCACGGCAGGCCCGCGCGGCGCTTGCGCCACGCCTCTCGGATCGACTGGCTGGTGTAGCCGCCAGGTCCTGCCATCGGCGTGCCGTCCAGCAACGGGAACAGCTCGCCATCCATGCGCGCGCAGAAATCCGCCTCGTCGTAGCCGCCGCGATCCACCAGCGAACGCGTGGTCAGCGCCAGGATGAAGCCGGCTTGCGACGACGCGCCGGCCGGCAATCCCTCGTGATAGCGCCCCGGATTTGGCGCCGTGTAGTCGCTGATCCAGTCGCCGTAGTCGCGCCGGAGCGCATCGAGGTCGTAGTACCAGTGCGGCCCCAGGGCCAACGCGTCGCCGATGAAGGCACCCATCAGGGCACCCTGGATACGGCTTTTTCTCGAAATGGAAGATGGCGTTTGCGGCATGTCGGAGGGCCTGCGATGCGACGACGGCAAGTCATCGTACGCTTGATTCATCACCGTGCCGCGCAGGTTGCCGTCCCACCGGCCTCGCTGCGCAGTTCCAGCGCCGCGGGATAGCGGCGCCCCGCCCGCGCCGGCAGGAAGCACGGCGCTTCGGCGAAGAACGTTTCGCGTCCGTTGTCGACATGCCAGCCGGGTACGCCGGCCAGCGGCAGGGGCCGCAGCTCCAGCGGATCGCACAGCAGCTGGCCGGCATGGATCGCCCGCACGCTCGCGTGCACGGCCGTCGCCGGCGAGACATCGTGACCTGCCACCACCAGCGCCTTGCCCACCAGCAACTGCGCGGGCGTCAGCGCGTGTTCCAGCAAGGCGTGGCCGAACAACTCGACGCGGATGCGGCCGTCCAGCCAGGCCGCGCGTTCACGCCAGAACAGGCCGTGCCAGTCGTGCGCGTCCCACAGCGGGAGCAGCGCCGGATCGCGCAGCGCCACCACCACCCCGGCTTCGTCGAAGTGGGTGAGCGCGTATTGGGCGCGCGAGCGTTGCCTGGTGCCCATGTGCGCGATCTCAGCCATCTGCCGCGCGTTGAGGGCGCGCTTCAGGGCAGCATGGCGCAGCCAGACCAGCGCGTTGAACAGGTCGTGCCAGTTGCGTTCGCGGGTGGCAATCTCGCCGCGTTCGGCGATGCGCTGTTCGTAGTGCAGGCCATCGGCCAGCAGTGCGCGATCTTGCGCCACGAAGCGTTCGCGCATGCCGGCGGAACGGGCGGCATTGAGCGCGTCGATGCCTGGCCATTCGCGGCCTTCGATCAGGCACGCGAACTCGCGCCACGCCGCCAACGGCATGCATTCGAACACCTGCGGATCGACTGCATCGCGGATCGGTGCCACATAGCGGGTTTTCTTCATGCGCACATCCATGAGCACGCCCTGCGATCGTCTGCCCTTCGACTTTGGCCCTGCGGGCCTGTGCTCAGGGCGAACGATGAAGGCCGGCACAACTTGGTGGGCAATCGGAACACCCGCAGCGACCAGGCTTTCAGATCACCTTGAGCGTCGGGTGCGCCAGGCACGCATGCAGGTCGTGCTCGCTGGCGCCCTCGACCACCACGTCGACGAACTGGCCGGGCTTGAGGCCCTGACCGTCGGCGATCAGCACGGTACCGTCGATCTCCGGCGCGTCGGCGGCGGAGCGCGCAACAGCGCCGTCGGCGTTCGCCTCGTCCACCAGCACCTGCAGGGTGCGGCCGATCTTGCGCTGCAGCTTGGCGGCGGAGATTTCCGCCTGCACCGCCATGAACTGTTCGAGGCGGTCTTCCTTCAGCTCCTCGGACACCGCGCCGGGCAGCTCGTTGGCCTTGGCGCCGTCCACCGGCGAATACGCGAAGGCGCCCACGCGGTCGAGCTCGGCTTCGCGCAGGAAATCCAGCAACTCCTCGAACTCCGCGTCGGTTTCGCCGGGGAAGCCGACGATGAAGGTGCTGCGCAAGGTGAGGTCGGGCACCAGCCTGCGCCAGTTCTTGATGCGCTCCAGCGTCTTGTCGATGTTGCCCGGGCGCTTCATCAATTTGAGGATGCGCGGGCTGGCATGCTGGAACGGAATGTCGAGGTAGGGAAGGATCTTCCCCTCCGCCATCAGCGGCATCACCTCGTCCACGTGCGGGTAGGGGTAGACGTAGTGCAGGCGCGTCCACACACCGAGCTCGGACAAGCCTTCGCACAATTCGGTCATGCGCGTGCGGTATGCCCTGCCGCGCCATGCACGCTCGGCGTACTTGAGGTCCACGCCGTAGGCGCTGGTGTCCTGCGAGATCACCAGCAGCTCCTTCACGCCGCCCTTGACCAGCTTCTCGGCCTCCAGCAGCACTTCGTCGACCGGGCGCGAAACCAGGTCGCCGCGCATCGAAGGGATGATGCAGAAGCTGCAGCGGTGGTTGCAGCCTTCGGAAATCTTCAGGTAGGCATAGTGCTTGGGCGTGAGCTTGATGCCCGTGTCCGGCACGATGTCCAGGAACTTGTTGCGCCTGGGCGGCAACACCTCGTGCACCGCATGCATCACGCTGGCGTAGTCCTGCGGGCCGCTGATCGAGAGCACGTCCGGGTAGGCCTCGCGGATCAGCTCGGCGCGCTTGCCGAGGCAGCCGGTGACGATCACCTTGCCGTTCTCGTTGAGCGCCGTGCCGATCGAGTCCAGTGACTCCTGCACCGCGGCGTCGATGAAGCCGCAGGTGTTCACCACCACCGCGTCGGCCTCGCCGTAGCTGGGCACGATCTGGTACCCCTCGACCTTGAGCTGGGTGAGGATGCGCTCGGAATCCACCAGCGCCTTGGGGCAGCCGAGGCTGACGAAACCGATTTTCTGCGAAGCCTGCGACATGGCGGCGGCGACCGTGGGCAATGGGGAAACGGCGAATTATACGGCGATGTGCCTTCACCATACGCTGCCGCGCGCGCCGGCTAGAATCCTTGCAACACCGTCCGGGAAACAACCGTCATGGGCCAGCACATCAACATCCCCACCTCGCGCACGCAGTGCATCGGCGCCTATCTCGCCCAGCCCGAGGGAAAACCCAGGGGCGGCATCGTGGTGGTGCAGGAGATCTTCGGCGTCACCGCACACATCCGCAGCGTGGCCGACCGCTTCGCCGCAGCCGGCTTTACCGCCATCGCACCGGCCTTCTTCGACCACCTGGAGTCCTGGCTGGAGCTGGATTACGACGAGACGGGCATGGCGCGCGGCAAGGCACTGGTGTCCGAGCTGGGACTGGATCGACCGCTGGAAGACGTGGCCAGCGCCGCCGAGGCGATCGCCTCTGCCGGCAAGGTGGGCGTGGTGGGCTACTGCTGGGGCGGTACGGTGGCCCTGCTCGCGGCGCTGCGGCTGGGCCTGCCCGCGGCGAGCTATTACGGTGCGCGCAACGTGCCTTTCCTCGGCGAGAAGCCGAAGGCGCCGGTGATGTTCCATTTCGGCGAGCATGATTCCTCGATTCCGCCGGAGGCGGTGGCGCGGCATCGCGAGCTGCTGCCGCAGATGGAGGTGTTCACCTATCCCGATGCGGGCCACGCGTTCAACCGCGACGTGCCGGGCGACACGCACTACCACGAGGCCAGCGCCAGGCTGGCGTGGGACCGCACGCTGACGTTCTTCGACAAGCACCTGGCCGGCGCATGAGCGAGGCCGGCTTCACGCTCGATCCGCGGCTCGCCGCAGACTCCCGCCATGTCGCCATGCTGCCGCTGTGCGAGCTGCGGCTGATGGACGACACGCGGTTCCCATGGCTGCTGCTGGTGCCGCGCCGTGCCGGCCTGGCGGAGGTAACCGACCTCACCGGGGACGAGCAGCAGCAACTCTGGCGCGAGGCGAACCAGGCCAGCGCCGCACTGCGTGCCGTGGCACCCTGCGACAAGCTCAACCTCGGCGCGCTGGGCAACATCGTGCGCCAGTTGCACCTGCACGTGGTGGCGCGCATCGAGGGCGACGCCGCCTGGCCCGGCCCGGTGTGGGGCAGCGGCAACGCCGTGCCGTACGATGCCGAGGCGCTGGCCGCACGACTGGCAGCCTTGCGACACGCGCTGGGTTGAGCCAGCTGGCACCGAACTCGCTGCCCCGACCTCCCGAAAGCATAAGGCCCACGGATCGCTCCGCGGGCCTTGTGCCGACTTGCCACCGGATCAGCGCTACTGCTGCGCGGCCTGCTCCATGTTGTCGCAACCGGCGGCGGTCTTGCTGCAATCCTCGACGTTGCTGCCCTTGGCCGGGGCATGGTAGTCCTGCAGCTGGCGCGCCTTGGTGTTGATCGCGTTGATCTCGGTGAGCTCGCCGCCCTTGTCGTAATACACCGCGAAGCCGTAGTCGATGGACATGCGCGCCAGGTACTGCAGGTGCATCTTGCGGATCTTGGAATCGTCGCTGGGCAGCAGCAGCACGGTCCTGGGCAGCTTGCCGATGTCCTTGAGGTAGGCGAAGTGGCTACCCGTGTCCACCGCCGACAGCACTGCGCCGTCGACCAGGAACTGGCCTCCCTTGTAGGCCTCGATGGTGGTGTCGAACTTGCCTTTCCACTGCGCCGCCTGCGCCTGTTCCTTCACGCTGTTCCTGTGGCAGCCGGCGAGTACGAGCGTGCTGCCCAGCGCCAGCGCGACGGCGAAGCGGGCCAGCAGGGTGGAAAAACGGATCATCGGAATCTCCTGCAAAAAACGGTCGAGATGGCTTGGCGAGTGTAGCGCCGGGCCGCGCGCTTGGCGGCCCGCAGGCACCGGTGGTTCAGGTACGCGGCAGGGTCACACCCTGCTGCCCCTGGTACTTGCCGCCGCGGTCGCGGTAGCTGGTTTCGCAGGGTTCGTCGGATTCGAAGAACAGCATCTGCGCCACGCCCTCGTTGGCGTAGATCTTCGCCGGCAGCGGCGTGGTGTTCGAGAACTCCAGCGTCACATGCCCCTCCCACTCCGGCTCCAGCGGCGTCACGTTGACGATGATGCCGCAGCGCGCGTAGGTGCTCTTGCCCAGGCACACCACCAGCACGTCGCGCGGGATGCGGAAGTATTCGACGGTGCGCGCCAGCGCAAAGGAATTCGGCGGGATGATGCACACGTCCGCCTCGATGTCGACGAAGCTGGTCGGGTCGAACGCCTTGGGATCGACGATGGTGGAATTGATGTTGGTGAAGATCTTGAACTCGCGTGCGCAGCGCACGTCGTAGCCGTAGCTGGAGGTGCCGTAGGACACGATGCGCCCGTCGCCGTTCTGCTTGACCTGGCCCGGCTCGAACGGCTCGATCATGCCGTGGCCCTCGGCCATGCGACGGATCCACTTGTCGGACTTGATGCTCACATGCGCCCCGCAGACGTGTCTGGCGCCCGACCGGGTCGGGCGAAACGACAAAAATACATGGTCAGGGCGGCAAGGCGCCAGCGCAGCGGCGACTCAGCCCAGTTCCGACGCCAGGCAGTCCAGCGCCGCGTGCAGTTCGGCACGGCGTTCCGCGCTGGCCAGCACCTGCTCCACCGTGCATCCTGCGCCCGGCAGGGCCACCGGCATGGGCTGCGTGCTCAGCAGCTGCGCCGCCATGGTGCGCAGGATCTCGGCCAGCGCCTCCTGCGCGTGGCTCGAGCCGCGCGCCGAGGCATTGAGCAGCAGCATCGGCTTGCCGGGAAACTCCAGGCTTCCCACCAGCCAGTCCAGCAGGTTCTTGAACGCACCCGGCACGCCATGCGCGTATTCCGGGCAGGCGACCAGCAAGGCATCGGCCTGGCCCACCGCCTCGCGCAGCGCCAGCACGGCAGCGGGCAAGGGATCACGTTCGTCGTCGGGATTGAACAGCGGCAACGCGGCGAGACCGTCGTACATCGCCAGTTGCAGCGACGCCGGCGCCAGTTGCCGTGCAGCCTCCAGCGCGGCACGGTTGGACGAGACCCGGCGCAGGCTGCCGCACAGGCACAGCACGCGCCGTGGCGCGCTCATGCTTGAGAACCCGTTCGGAGGCGTAGCGGGCGGACGCAGGGCGGGCGTGGGCGACGCGCAGAGACGGGGGTGCATGGGTCAATACATGAGGATTTCGGGCATCGACCGCGCCCGCCCGGGGTTCGCGCAGCAGCTTCCGGACGCACCCTCACGGGGCGCCCTGCACCACGATCTTTCCCAGCCCCAGCGACTTGTTGCGCGGCTGGCGCGACAGGCGGCCGGCGGCGTTGCGGGCGATCTCGCGGTAGCGCGCCGCGAGATCGGAGTCCGGCATCGCCACCACGGTGGGCGTGCCGCCGTCGGCCTGCTCGCGGATACGGATGTCCAGCGGCAGCGAGCCGAGGTACGGCACGCCGTACTGCTGTGCCATGCGCACGCCGCCGCCCTCGCCGAAGATGTGTTCCTCGTGGCCGCAGTTGGAACAGACGTGGGTGGCCATGTTCTCGACGATGCCGAGTACCGGCACCTCGACCTTCTCGAACATCTTCAGCGCCTTGCGCGCATCCAGCAGGGCGATGTCCTGCGGCGTGGTGACGATCACCGCACCGGCCACCGGCACCTTCTGCGACAGCGTGAGCTGGATGTCGCCGGTGCCGGGCGGCAGGTCGATGACCAGGTAATCCAGCATGTCCCAGCGCGAGTCGTTGAGCAGTTGCATCATGGCCTGGGTCACCATCGGGCCACGCCAGATCATCGGCGTCTCCTCGTCGACGAGGAAGCCGATCGACATCGCCTGCAGGCCGTGCGCCTGCATCGGCGTGATGCTCTTGCCGTCGGGCGACTCCGGCTTGCCGCTGATGCCGAGCATGCGCGGCTGGCTGGGGCCGTAGATGTCCGCGTCGAGTACGCCCACCCTGGCGCCTTCGGCCCTGAGCGCCAGCGCGAGGTTGACCGCCACCGTGGACTTGCCCACGCCGCCCTTGCCCGAGGCCACCACGATGATGTTCTTCACGTTGGGCTGCGGCGCCAGCGTGCCCTGCACCTTGTGCGACTGGATGCGGCTGGTGACCGAGACCGCCGCCGATTCGATCGCCGGATTGGCCTCCAGCGCCTGCCTGGCCCGCGTGGCCAGCGCCTCGGCGGCCCTGGCGGCGGGATAGCCCAGCTGCAGGTCCACCGACACCCGCGCACCATCCACGCCGACCGCGCGCACGGCCTCGGCCAGCGGGGCACCGGTGTGGGAGTCGGTCAGTTCGCCAAGCAGGTGGCGGACCAGGGCTTCGTTCGCCTGCGTCATGTCGGATCGGGCTTCGCTGCGGGTGGGGACAGCACATTATGCCAGCCGCCACCGCGAACCCGGCTGATGCAGGTCAGCATGGCGCGATGCAGCTTGACGGCCCCGCCACGCACCGGCACGCTCGAACCATACCGTCACGCATGGGATCTCGTCATGAAGCACGTCGTTCGCCTCGCCCTCGCCCTCGGCCTGCTGCTGGGCGCCGGCGCCGTGTCCGCCAGCGACACCAGTACGCCGGTCGGCACCTGGAAGCAGGTGGACGACGTCACCGGCAAGGTGAAGTCCATCATCCAGATCAGCGAGACCAACGGCGAACTGCAGGGCAAGGTGACGCAGCTGCTGAACCGCAGCCCCGAGGACATCGCGCGCGACGGCCAGGAGCCGAAGTGCGTGAAGTGCGACGGTGCGCGCAAAGACCAGCCCATCGTGGGCATGACCATCATGTGGGGCGTCCGCAAGGATGGCGACGTCTGGGACGGCGGCAGGATCCTCGACCCCAAGAGCGGCAGGATCTACAAGGTGAAGCTCACGCTGGAGGACGGCGGGCAGAAGCTCGACGTGCACGGCTACATCGGCTTCGCCCTGCTTGGCCGCAGCCAGACCTGGGAACGGCAGCCGTAGGCGCGGCTGCCAAGGCCCAAATAAACAGCGCGGGCCATCGGCCAGCGCCGTTTTTATGCCGATACCAGCCCGTGTGAAGCCAGCCACTCGCGCAGGCCCTCCGGGCCACGGAACCACCACGCCCGCATGCCCAGCGCCTCCGCCGCGTCGACGTTGCGCCGCGCGTCGTCGATGTAGACCGCCCGCCCCGGCTCGATCGCGTAGCGCTCGAACAGCCGCTGGTAAATGCGCGGATCCGGCTTGATCAGCCGTTCCTCGCCCGAAACCACGATGCCCTCGAACCAGTGCAGGAAACCGAACCTTTCGATCTCCTTCGCGAGCGGGAAGGTTTCGTGCGACCAGTTGGTCAAGGCATACAGGCGTACGCCGCGACGCTTCAATTCGGCGAGCAGGTCGACGCTGCCCTGGATCGCGCCGCCCAGCATCTCCCGCCAGCCGTCGCGATAGGCTGCGATCAGCCCGGCATGCTGGGGAAACTGCGCACTGAGGCTGTCCACCGCCTCGCGCCACGGGCGGCCTGCATCCTGCTGTTCGTTCCATGCACCGGTGCAGACTCCGGCCAGGAAGCGCTCCATCGCCGCCTCGTCGTCGAACAGCCGGCGGTAGAGGTAGCGCGGATTCCAGTCGATCAGTACGCCGCCGAGGTCGAAGACCACGGTATCGATCGTGTCGTGCTTCGCACCCATCGTCACCCGCCGCTGCATCCAGACAGCGGTCAATGTAAACAATCGCGCCCGCGGCGTCAGCGGCTTCGCGCCAGCCGGCCGGCGAAGCTCCGGGCACGCTGCCGCCGTTCGCCGGAGTAGGCGGGCGAGTGCGCATGCCATAATCGCCAGCCCATCCGCCTGCACGAGACGCCATGAGCCGCCGCCTGCTCGTCACCAACGCCCTGCCCTACGCCAACGGCCCGCTGCACATGGGCCACCTGCTGGGCTACATCCAGGCCGACATCTGGGTGCGGGCGCAGCGAATGATGGGCAACCAGGTGGCCTATGTCTGCGCCGACGACGCGCACGGCACGCCGATCATGCTGGCTGCCGAAAAGGCCGGACTGGCGCCCGAGGTGTACATCGAAGGCATCCGCCAGGGCCATGAGGCGGATTTCGCCGCCTTCGGCGTGGCCTTCGACCACTACCACTCCACGCACTCGGACGAGAACCGCGCGCTGGCGTCGCTGATCTACACCCGGCTGCGCGACGGTGGCTTCATTGCCCGCCGCGACATCCAGCAGCTGTTCGATCTCGAAAAGCAGATGTTCCTGCCGGACCGCTATATCAAGGGCACCTGTCCGAAGTGCGGCACGCCGGACCAGTACGGCGACAACTGCGAGAACTGCGGCGCCACCTACGCGCCCACCGACCTGATCAACCCGTATTCGGTGATGTCGGGCGCCACGCCGGTGCTGAAGGATTCGGAGCACTACTTTTTCGAGCTGGGCAAGTTCGAGGCGCTGCTGCGCGACTGGTTCGCCGGCAGATATTCCCATGGCAAGCCGGTGGCGAACGCAGGCGTGGCGGCCAAGCTGCGCGAGTGGCTGGACGGCGGCCTGAAGGACTGGGACATCTCGCGCGACGCGCCCTACTTCGGCTTCCCCATCCCCGACGCGCCGGGCAAGTTCTTCTACGTGTGGCTGGACGCGCCAGTGGGCTACCTCGCCAGCTTCAAGGCGCTGTGCGACCGCACCGGCCTGACGTTCGGCGACTACCTCGATGCCGACAGCAGCGCCGAGATGCACCACTTCATCGGCAAGGACATCATCAACTTCCACGGCCTGTTCTGGCCGGCGATGCTGCATGGCGCCGGCTTCCGCACGCCCACCGCGCTGCACGTCAACGGCTACCTGACGGTGAACGGCGCGAAGATGTCCAAGTCGCGCGGCACCTTCATCCAGGCGCGCACCTACCTCGACAGCGGCCTGAATCCCGAGTACCTGCGCTACTACTTCGCCAGCCTGCTCAACGACACGCCGGTGGACGTGGACCTCGATCTCAAGGCCTTCGAGGAGCGCGTCAACTCGCACCTGGTCGGCAAGTGGGTGAACATCGCCAGCCGCACTGCGGGCTTCGTGCACAAGCTTTTCAATGGCAAGCTGGCAGACAGATTCGATGAACAGGGCGACAAACTGTGGGGCCACCTGCTCAGCTACCACAAAAATACGCCCTACCGATACGAAGATGGCTCCTTCTCGGAACTGACCCGTACCTTTGTCGAGATGGCTGACTTGATCAACGCCTACATCGCGGAAAAAGCGCCATGGGTCATGGCCAAAGATGAAGGCCAATACGAACAACTACATCGGGTCTGCACATTTGCGCTAAGCGCCTTCCGACTGCTTGCCGGCATGCTCAAGCCCATCGTACCCGCCACCGTGACCGCGGCAGAACGATTCCTCGCCGCGCCGATCACCGGTTTCGACGACGCTACTCGCAAACTGCACGGCCATACCATCAATGCCTTCGAGCCGCTGCTCGCGCGCCTCGACTCCAAGCTGGTCGAAGCGATGGTCGAGGCCTCCAAGGAATCGTTGGGCGCGCCAGCGCCTTCCGCCGAACCTGCCAAGAAGAAATCCGTGAACGACACCGCCAAGCCTGCCGCACCTGCATCCACCGACGCGCCCGCCACCGTCGGCATCGACGACTTCGCCAGGCTCGACCTGCGCGTGGGCAAGGTACTGGCCTGCGAATTCGTGGAAGGCTCGGACAAGCTGCTGCGCTTCGAGCTGGATGCCGGCGTGCTGGGCACTCGGCAGATCTTCTCCGGCATACGCGCCGCCTATGGCGAGCCGGAGAAGCTGGTCGGCCGCAACGTGGTGTTCATCGCCAACCTCGCGCCACGCAAGATGCGCTTCGGCCTGTCCGAGGGCATGATCCTCTCCGCCGGCGACGGCGGCAGCGACCTGTTCCTGCTCGACGCCGACCAGGGCGCCAAGCCTGGCGCCACAGTGCGCTGAGCCCGGCTCGATCTCCCCACCGGGGAGAGGGCTAGGGTGAGGGGACACACTCGCCGTGACACAGCAACTCGCCGATCGTATCGACGCCCTGTTGCCGCAAACGCAATGCGAGCAATGCGGTTACCACGGCTGCCGGCCCTACGCGGAAGCGATCGCGCGCGGCGAAGCGGCGATCAACCAGTGCCCGCCCGGCGGCGCAGCCGGCATCGCCAAGCTGGCGGCACTGCTGGATCGCCCGATCCTGCCACTAGCCCCGGAACACGGCGTCGAAAAGCCGCGCATGCTGGCACGGGTGGTCGAGGACGAATGCATCGGCTGCACCAAGTGCATCCAGGCCTGCCCGGTGGACGCCATCGTGGGCGCGGCCAAGCTAATGCACACCGTGCTCGCCGACGACTGCACCGGCTGCGAACTGTGCGTGCCGGCCTGCCCGGTCGATTGCATCGTGCTGGAGCCGATGCCGGCCGAGCAGCTGGACCAGGCGCATGCCAACGCGGCGCGCGAGCATTTCCGCCGGCGCGAGGCACGGCTGGCGCGCGAAGCCGCCGAGCGCGAGGCGGAGCTGGCTGCGCGCAAGACGGCGGTGGACGCCGCCGCCGCGGCCAACCCGGTACTGGCCGCACTGGCGCGCGCGCGCGCGAAACAGGACAAGAGACCATGAAACGCGCCGACGTCGTCGAGCTGTTCACCCGCCTGCGTGAGCTGAACCCGCAGCCCACCACCGAACTCGCCTACACCACGCCGTTCGAGCTGCTGGTGGCCGTGGTGCTGTCCGCCCAGGCCACCGACGTGGGCGTGAACAAGGCCACGCGCAAGCTCTACCCGGTGGCGAACACGCCGCAGGCGATCCTCGCGCTGGGCGAGGAAGGGCTGAAGAAGTACATCAGCACGATCGGCCTGTTCAACGCCAAGGCGAAGAACGTGATCGCGCTTTGCAGCCTGCTGGTCGAACAGCACGGCGGCGAGGTGCCGCGCACGCGGGCGGCGCTGGAGGCGCTGCCCGGCGTGGGCCGCAAGACCGCCAACGTGGTGCTGAACACCGCGTTCGGCGAGCCCACCATCGCAGTGGATACGCACATCTTCCGCGTGGCCAACCGCACCGGCCTCGCCCCCGGCAAGGACGTGCGCGCGGTGGAGGACAAGCTGGAAAAGGTGGTGCCCGCCGAGTTCAAGCAGGACGCCCACCACTGGCTGATCCTGCACGGTCGCTACGTGTGCAAGGCGCGCAAGCCGGACTGTCCGAATTGCGTGATCCGCGACCTCTGCCGTTACAGGGACAAGACGCCGGCATCGTGAACCAGCGGCCGGCAGCCACGGCGCGAGCGACCTGAGCGGCCGCCGGCTCTCACGCCTGCGCGGTCGCGCAAAAGCAAACGGCGGGCATCATGCCCGCCGTTTTCCGTCCCTGGGTCGAACTCCCTTACGATAGACGTTTCCGCACCGCCTGCCGCCGCCGGGCACCTGCCCCTTCCCGGGGCATCGCTTGATCCCGCGCTTGCGGCGGCCGTCCTGCTTAGAACTTGTAGTCGATCATTACGCGGTTGTAGGTGAATGAACCGTTGCCCGGGTTCAGGCCGTTCGCGCCGCCGCTCGAGCGCTCCCAGCGGTTGCGCAGCGACAGGCCCTTGAGCACGCCGTCCAGGCTGTAGGTCAGGTCCACGTAGACGTCGTGGCTGCTGCCGCGAAGCACGGTGGTGTACTTGGCGTAGGCCACCATCACGTTCAACTTGTCGTTGAACAGGTTGTAGGTCAGCTTGGTCTTCCATGCATGGCCAGGGCCCTGCTCCACCATGCCGCGGATCATCGAGGTGGTGTACAGCGGGTCGGTGGCGTAGGCATCGGTGTAGGGCGAAATGATCGCGCCGTCGCCGACCGCGCCCGACTGCTGGCTGATCTTGTTGTAGGCCACTTCGAACTTGCCGTGCGGGATGTTGACGCCGACGTCGGTGCCCCACGCGCGGCTCTTCACCCGGTTGCCCGGCATGCCGAGCAGCTTCACGCTGTTCTGCACCAGGTACGAGCTCGAACCCGCGCTTTCATCCAGGTACTGGCCGGAGATGAAGGGATCGAAGCCGGTGCCGGTCTTGAAGGTATAGGTGCCGTCGACGTAACCCATGCGGGCGAAGTCGATGAAGTCGTAGTACCACGCCTGGCCCTTGAAGCCGCCGTTACCGTACAGGGCACCGGCCGCCCAGGTGCCGCGGGCCGAACGAGCGCTGCTCGGCAGGCCGCCGATGCCGCCGTAGGACGAGTCGCCGGCGTAGGTGGCCGGATAGTAGAGGTTGTCGAAGTGGAAGGAGTCCGAGGTGCGGCTCTTCCAGCCGAAGCTGCGCACGCCGACGAGGTCCCAGCCCTTGGCCGGCTTGAAGTCGACCAAGGCCGCCTGGTACGCGGCAGGCATCACGCGCGAGTCGCTCGAGCCCATCCAGGGCGTGTTGAGGTACTGCTGACCGACGCGCACCAGCGTATTGCTGGCCTTGTACTGCACGTAGGCCTGGCTCAGCGCGCTGACCGAATTGTTCGGCCCCATCAGGGTGGTGTCGATCTTGGCGGGGTTGGAATCCTGCGTGCCGAACGCATTGGCGCTGACCAGCGAGGCGCCCAGGCTGAACCCGCCGCCGAAGTCGCCGGTCTGCGCGTTCAGCAGCAGCGCGCCGGACAGGGCGTGCGCATCCGGCACCGAGGCCGTCGAGTACATGCGGTCGAAGTTGTAGAGACGCAGCTCACCGTCGACGTGGCCCTGGGTGAAGATGTTGCCGGACGTGTCAGCATGAGCGCTGAAGCTGGCGTAGCCGAGCGCAAGGCCCACGGCAGCGACGATCAAGGTATTACGCATGAGGCTGTGCTCCGCAATCGAGGGTTTGGACTAGCCGGTGCCTACAGCGGATTCGCCGCATGCCCCGGATTGTTGGAAAATCGTTGGAATACGGTAAGGATGAGCGTCGCTTGTTACAGTCGCGCACCAATTTCGTGACAGAAAAGTGACACCCTCCGGACAGGACACTCCGGACGCGCCTCCCACCCGGCACCGGCCCCATACCCCGTGCGGCCGCGGCGGGCCTGATTGCGCGCAAGCAGGACGGGGCATGCGGGGAAAGCGCCCCAGTATCCGGTGCCGGGGAATGCGGAGCCGGCACCCCACCCGAACCCGGCGATGGACGCGCGAACCCGGGCAGGCAGGCTCGACGCTGCCGCTCGCCCGCGCGAACTGCAAAAGCGATTCAAACGCTATCATGGGCGGGTGCCCCCTTCCTCACTCTCTTCCTCAACCCTGCTTTCCCAGCGGTTCCGCGGCTTCCTGCCGGTAATCGTGGACGTCGAGACCGGCGGCTTCGATGCCGAGCACGACGCGCTGCTGGAGATCGCCGCGATCACCGTCGGCATGGACGCGGATGGCTTCCTGTACTCGCAGGCCACGGCGCACGCGCACGTGGAGCCCTTCCCCGGCGCACGCATCGACCCGCGCGCACTGGAGATCACCGGCATCGACCCGGACAGCCCGCTGCGCGGCGCCCTTGACGAGCGTGCCGCGCTGGAACACATCTTCCATGGGGTGCGCGCTGCCGTGCGCGAAAGCGGCTGCCAGCGAGCGATCCTGGTCGGCCACAACGCCGCGTTCGACCTGGGTTTTCTCAATGCCGCGGTTCGTCGCACCGGACACAAGCGCAACCCGTTCCATCCCTTCAGCTGCTTCGACACGGCCACGCTCGGCGGCCTCGCCTACGGCCAGACGGTGCTGAGCAAGGCGGTGCTGGCCGCCGGCCATGATTTCGACGCCCAGCAGGCGCATTCGGCGGTATACGATGCGGAACGGACCGCCCAGCTGTTCTGCGGCATCGTCAATCGCTGGCGTTCGCTGGAAGGCCTCGAGCGTCGAAATGGCGACTGATCCGCACGCCCTGGCGTTTCCACAGGCGGGAAGCACCCGCAAACAGACCTGTCCGGCCTGAAACGAAGCTGTCACATCCGACTGGAAGAATGCCCTCGGCTTATCGAGCCGTCACCTCTTCGAACCCAACGGGAATCTAGACATGACCATGCGTGTTGCCAAGCGTCGTATCAGCAAGCGGGGGGTGGTCATTGCCGCCGCGGCGATGATCGCCATCGCCGGCCCGGCCTTCGCCGCCACGACCAACCTGGTGGAGACGGGCTCGAGCCTGCTCTACCCGCTCTTCAACCTGTGGGTGCCTGCCTACACCCAGAGCCATCCGGACGTGCGCATCAATACCGCTTCCACCGGTAGCGGCACTGGCATCGCGCAGTCGATCGAGGGCATCGCCCAGTTCGGCGCCTCGGACGCCTACCTCAGCGACATGCAGATGAAGAAGAACCCGGGGATGCTGAACATCCCGGTGGCCATCTCGTCGCAGATGATCAACTACAACGTGCCGGGCCTGAACGACAAGAACCTCAAGCTCGACGGCCCGGTCATCGCCGGCATGTACGACGGCCAGGTCCGCTACTGGGACGACGCGCAGATCAAGGCGCTGAACCCCGGCCTGCCCTTGCCGCATAAGGAGATCGTGCCGATCCACCGCGCCGACGGCAGCGGCGACACCTTCATGTTCAGCCAGTTCCTGAGCTTCAGCGACAAGGCCTGGCAGACCAAGACCGGCTACGGTACCTCGGTGAGCTGGCCGTCGGTGCCCAGCGCCATCGGTGCCACCGGTAACCCGGGCATGGTCACCGCGATGAAGAACAGCCCGTACTCGATCGCCTACGTCGGCGTCAGCTTCAAGAGCGAGACCGACAAGGCCGGCTTCGGCGAAGCGCTGCTGAAGAACCGCGCCGGCAACTTCGTCAAGCTGGACGAGAAGACCGTGCCGGCCGCCGCCGCCGCGATGGTGCCGAAGACCCCGAAGGACGAGCGCATCAGCATGATCTTCGCGCCGGGCGCCAACTCCTACCCGATCATCAACTATGAGTACGTGATCGTGAAGAACAAGCAGGCGTCGCCGGAGACCGCCAAGGTCATGCGCGACTTCCTGACCTGGGCGGTGAGCGAGAAGGGTGGCAACTCGATGTCCTACCTCAAGCAGGTCAACTTCCTGCCGCTGCCGGCGTCGGCCCGTGCGCTGACCATGAAGCAGATCGCCGAGATCCAGTAATCCCGGCTCAGGCTGGCCAAGACTCCTGCCGCCGTCGCCCTCGTGGCGCGGCGGCAGGCGTGCCTCCCGGTACCGGAGTTCATTCCGAGAGGTCCAGGATGCGGCATCGGCCCATTCGCCGCGATGCCCCTATAATGCGGCGCTCGCACCCTTCTTCCTGGATGCCCCTGACATGCGACATGCCGGCGGACCTTTTCGCATCTTCGTGGCCCTGTTTGCCGCGGTGATCCCGCTTTCGATCGGTGCGCTGATCGCCTTCCTGTTCTACAACGCCTGGCCGGCGATCCACTTCAACGGCTGGCGGTTCCTGACCGAGAGTTCCTGGAACCTCGGCAACCAGTACGGCGACGCCGTCACCGTGCGCGGCGCCGAGGTGATGCCCGGGGCCTCGTTCGGCATCCTGTTCCTTATCGTCGGCACCCTGGCCAGCTCGCTGATCGCCCTGCTGCTGGCGGTCCCGATCGGTCTGGGCGCCGCCGTGTTCCTTGCCGAGGCGGTACCCGCCCGGCTGCGCCAGCCCGCCTCGATGCTGGTCGAACTGCTGGCCTCGGTGCCCAGCGTGGTGTTCGGCCTGTGGGGCTACGTGGTGCTGATCCCGTTCGCCTCCAAGCACGTCTACCCGGTGCTGGCCAAGGTGCTCGGCTTCATTCCGTTCTTCGCCCCGCCCACCCGCGACGGCTACGGCCTGCTCACCGCAAGCATCGTGCTGGCGCTAATGGTGGTGCCGCTGATCACTGCCAACATGCGCGAGGCGATCATGACCACGCCCCGCGCACTGCGCGAGGCCGGCCTCGCCACCGGTGCCACCCGCTTCGAAGTGATGCGCCACATCGTGCTGCCGCGCCTGCGGCTGCCGTTGGTCGGCGTCAGCACCCTCGCGCTGGGCCGTGCGCTGGGCGAGACGATGGCGGTGCTGATGGTCAGCGGCAACGCCATCAACATCCTTCCCCACCGCATCTACAGCTCGATCTCGACGATGGCCGCCTTCATGGTCTCGCAGCTCGACAGCGCGCTGCAGGATCCCTCGGGCATGGCCGTCAACAGCATCACCGAGATCGGCCTGATCCTCCTGCTGATCTCGATGCTGGTGAACGGTGTCGCGCGCCTGCTGGTTTCCAGGATATCCACGCTGTGAGTACCTCCACCCCCGCCATCGCCATGCCCCAGGAGCGCAGGACCGACGCCGCGCTGTACCGTCGCCGCCGCCTGGTCAACCTGCTCGGCTGGACCCTGTTCGGGCTGTTCTTCGCGCTGCTGGCATTCGCCCTGCTCGACATCGTCGGCACCGTGCTCGAGCGCGGTTGGCCGGCGCTGAGCCTGGAACTGTTCACCCAGTCCACCAACGGCGTCAGCGGCGGCCTGCTCAACGCCATCACCGGCACCTTCGCGCTGACCGCCGGGTCGCTGATCCTCGCCGCGCCGGTCGGGGTGTTCGCCGGCATCTACGTCTCCGAGTACCGCAGCAGCCCCTTCGCGCGGCTGATCCGCTACCTGTCGGACGTGATGGTAGGCGTGCCCTCCATCGTATTCGGCCTGTTCGGCTACATCACCATGGTGACCTGGCTGGGCTGGCAGTTCTCGATGCTGGCGGGCTGCATCACGCTGGCGCTAATGATCATCCCCTACATCCTGCGCACCACCGAGCTGGCCCTGCACGGCGTGGCGCCGGAACTGCGCGAAGCCGCCTACGCGCTGGGCGCCGGCCACGCCACGGTGGTCATGAAGGTGATCCTGCGCTCGTGCTTCAGCCGCGTGCTCACCGGCATCCTGCTGGCCATGGCGATCTCGATGGGCGAGACGGCGCCGCTGATCTACACCGTCAACTGGTCCAACTACGTCTGGGACGGTCACATGACCCGCGAGCCGGTGGGCTACCTCACCTACGTGATCTGGTCCTTCATCAACGAACCCTTCGACAGCGCGCACGCACTGGCCTACGCTGCCGCACTGCTGATCACCGTCTTCGTGCTGGTCATCACCATGTTCGCTCGACTGTCGCTCTCGAAGCTCTCGTCCAACCAGGCCCACTGAGCGTCCAAGCCGGAAACCACGCCATGAACGACAACCTTGCCGAAGCCGCCGAGACCACCGCGGGCGCTGCCGCCGACCCCGAGCAGGTCAGGATCCAGATCGAGGACCTCTCGTTCTACTACGGCGATTTCAAGGCGATCAAGCACGTCTCGATGCCGCTGTACACCAACCGCGTGACCGCCTTCATCGGGCCCTCCGGTTGCGGCAAGTCGACCCTGCTGCGCGTGCTCAACCGCATCTACGACCTCTACCCGCACCAGCGCGCCGAAGGCTCGGTGCTGCTCGACGGCCGCAACATCCTCGCGCCCGGGCAGGATCTCAACCTGCTGCGCGCGCGGGTCGGCATGGTGTTCCAGAAGCCCACGCCGTTCCCGATGTCGATCTACGACAACATCGCGTTCGGCATCCGGCTGTACGAAAAGCTGGGCAAGTCCGACATGCAGGACCGCGTGGAGAGCGCGCTACGCCGCGCCGCGCTGTGGGACGAGGTCAAGGACAAGCTGCACCAAAGCGGCTCCAGCCTGTCCGGCGGCCAGCAGCAGCGCCTGTGCATCGCCCGCACCATCGCGCTGCGCCCGTCGGTGCTGCTGCTCGACGAGCCAGCCTCGGCGCTCGATCCGATCGCGACCGGCCGCATCGAGCAGCTGATCGAGGAACTGAAGCACGACTACACCATC
>JAJZET010000118.1 GCA_021805685.1 Pseudomonadota bacterium | reverse complement strand
CCGATCTACCGAGGTGTCGCCGATGATCGCCTGCGGCCCCTTCAGCACCTCGACGCGATCGATGCCGATCAGCGGCGGGTAGTCACCGTACGACGCGATGCTGTTGGGCAGGCCATCGATCATGCCATTGCCGACCTGGAAACTGCGCACCAGGAACACCGGCAAGGCATCCGCACCGTCCAGAAACTCCACGCCGGCCACGTTGCGCACGGCATCGGCCACGGTGCGTGCCTGCTGCGAATCGAGCAGGTCATGCGGCACTTCGCTCACCGCGGCGGGCAGTTCGAGCAGATCGCTGTCCACGCGGGTGGCGCCGCTGCCGACATCCACCAGGTAGCCGCCCGCATCGACCTCGCCAGTGGTGACCACCGGCTCCAGCTGACGTACGTCGGCCTTCGCGCCCGACGCCGCATCGCGGCGTGCCGTCGCCTCCGGCGTCACCACCACCGTGCCGGCATCGACGAAGCGATAGGCAAGACCGGTGCCTTGCAGCAGGCGGCCCAGCGCCGTGGCGGGCGTGCCGGTACCGGCAAAACCGCGCGAGCGCACCGCCGCCACGCTGCCGCCTGCCGTAAGCACCTGCACGTTCGCCTGCCGCCCGAAGGCGATCAGGGCGGTCGGAAGCGACTGCGGAGGTATGGCGAAATGCAGCGTGACTGCAGCAGCCGCCACCTGCAACGGCGCGACCATGGCGGCGAACGCAGCCATCGCTGGCAACAGGCCGAACCGACTCATCTCCCCTACATGCCCCTGCTGAAAGCGGCAAGTTTGGCATGGATCAACGACGCTGCGCAGGCACCTTGTCGGCAGAGAGGGTCACCCCGTGTTCATCCTCCCGCACCTGCAGCGGGAACACCTGCGGCAGCGCGTGCAGCCAGCTGCCGATCTCGTCGGTATGCACCGTGCCGGTGAAGCCCAGGCGGGCCACCTGGGAATCCAGCCGGACCGGCCTGGCGCTGTAGCGGTTGATGCTGGCGATCACCACCGACAGCGGTTCATCGACGAACTCCAGCCGGTGCTGGCGCCAGCCGATGGCCTGTTCCGGCGTGGTGGTGCCTAGGCGCAGCGTGCGCGTGGTCGCATCCCAGGCCACGCGCTGCTCGGCGCCGGCATCCAGCGAACGCGTGGCATCGCCCGCGACGGCGACCCGTACCTGGCCCTCGGTCACCGCCACGGTCACGTTGCTGCCGTCGCGCCGTACGTCGAAGGCAGTGCCGATGTCGCGCGTCACGACACCTCCCGCGGTCACTTCGAACGGGCGCCGGGTGTCATGCTTCACCTGGAAATACGCCTCGCCCGCCTCCAGCGTCGCGCTGCGCTCGTTGCCGGCGAAGCGCACGCTCAGGCGACTGGCGCCGCCCAGGGTCACCTTGCTGCCATCCGGCAGCACGATGTCGCGGTTCTGCCCGGTGGTGCTGGCATAGGTCGCCACCGTCACGGCATCGCCGCCCACGCCCCCCCACAGCAGCACCCCGCCGCCGATGCCCAACGCCAGCACAGCCGCCGCGGCCGCCGTCAGCCACCAGCGCCGGCGCGGCGCGATGGCCGGCGCGGCCACCGGCGCGGGGGCGAATTCGGCCAGCAGGCGTCGGCGGGTGACGGCATCCAGCAAGCCCAGCCCTTCGCCGAACGCGGCGACGTGTTCGAACGCGGCGAGATGGCGCTCGTCCTGCGCGGTCCAGTCCAGCCATTGCTCCACGCAGGCTTCGGCACCCTGCGGATCGCGCAGGCGCGTCCACCAGTCGGCGGCAGCCAGCAACAGGTGCTCGTCGAATTGTTGGTTGGGGTTGTCCATCACGGCATCTCCCGTTCATCCGCTCGTGCGCGGCAATGCGCCAACGCGCGGGTAACGTGGTAGCGCACCATGCGTGCACTGAGTCTCATGGTTTGTGCGATCGCCTCGAAGTCGCGTCCCTCGATCGCATGCAGCACGAACGCCTGGCTGGTCTTGGGTGGCAGCTCGCGCAGCGCCTCCCCTAGGTTGCGCCATTGCGCGGACGCCGCTGCGTGGCGCTCCGGCACCGGCGCCAGATGCAACTCCGGCGTCGGCTCCGGCGCCTCGTCGAGCGGCACCGCGTCGCGCAGCTTGCGCATGCGCTGCCGGTCGACCGCAAGATTCGCTGCGATGCGGAACAGGAAGGCGCGCGGCGAATCGATCTGTTCGGGGCGCTCCAGCGCCAGCATTCGCAGCCAGGTTTCCTGCGCCAGCTCCTGCGCGTCGGCCAGCGAGCCGAGCCGGCACTGCAGGAACGCGACCAGCGCACGCCCGTGCTCGCGGAACAGCGCCTCCACGCCGGCCGCGTGCGGCGCAACAGTACCGGCGATGGTTTGCGGCTGGCTCATGGCGCTTCCACTCGGACTCCGTCGAACGGGGGCTGGCCCGCGGATGCGGGGAGGTGCGCATCGCGCCGTCGCCGACATCCCTGCCGCCGGCGACGATCCATGCACATGGTAATCCGCCCGGATACGGCGGCTCTTCACCTGCAAGACGTTTGCGCCGCGAAAAATGGAAACGACGGCGCCCATCCCGCGTGCACATCATGCGAAAGGCCCCGGCAAGGCCGGGGCCTGCTTCGCACCGCCGGGCGGATCAGCCTTCGTCAGCCCCCGTTTCCGGCGCCACGCCGCCCTCCGGGAGCGACTCCTCTCCAGCGTCATCCACGGCATCCAGCCGTACTACGCTGACCAGCGACTCCTCCGCCGGCAGGCGGATCAGGGTGACGCCCTGCGTGATGCGGCCGACCTTGGCGATTTCCGCGGCGCGCGTGCGTACCAGGGTACCCCGGTCGGAGATCAGCATGATCTCGTGCGTTTCGTCCAGTGGCACGGCGCCCACCAGGTTGCCGTTGCGCTCGGAGCACTGGATGCCGATGACGCCCTGGATGCCGCGTCCTTTGCGCGGGTATTTCGACAATGGCGTGCGCTTGCCGTAGCCGCGCTCGGTCGCGGTAAGCACGTAGATCTCCGATGGCGAAGCCGCATCGTCGGCCGCATCATCGACCTCGTCCGCCTCGTCGTCGCCGGCCTGTTCCGCGGCGTGCTCCACCACCAGCAACGACACGACATGCGCCCCTTCGGCCAGGCGAATGCCGCGCACGCCGGCGGCGGTACGGCCCATCACGCGCACCTCGTCCTCGGCGAAACGCACGGCACGACCGTTGGAGGCGAACAGCATCACGTCGCTGTTGCCGTCGGTGAGTTCCACGTTGACCAGCGCATCGCCCTCGTCGAGATTGATCGCGATCTTGCCCTTCTGCAGCTGGAACGCGAATTCGCTGAGCGGGGTCTTCTTCACCGTGCCCTGCCGGGTGGCGAAGAACACGTAGCGGTTTTCCGGGTACTCGCGCACCGGCAGCACCGCCTGCACCTTCTCGCCCGCGCCCAGCGGCAGCAGGTTGATGATCGGCTTGCCGCGCGCGCCGGGGCCTGCTTCCGGTATCTGGTAGACCTTGAGCCAGTACACGCGGCCGGTGCTGGTGAAGGCGAGCAGGGTGTCGTGGGTGTTCACCACCCACAGCTGCTCGACCACGTCCTCGTCCTTCAGCGCCGAGGCCGAGCGTCCCTTGCCGCCGCGGCGCTGCGCACGGTAGGCGCTGGCCGGCTGGCGCTTGATGTAGCCGGTATGCGACAGCGTCACCACCATGTCTTCGGGCGCGATCAGGTCGAGGACGTTGAGGTCCTCCTGCGAATGCTGGATCTCGGTGCGGCGGGCGTCACCGAACTCGCTCTTGATCGTCTCGAGCTCTTCGCGGATCACCGCCAGCAGGCGCTCGGGGTTTTCCAGGATCTCGATCAGGCCACGGATGGTTTCGAGGATCTCGCGATACTCGTCGGAAAGCTTCTCCTGCTCCAGGCCGGTGAGGCGGTGCAGGCGCATCGCGAGGATTTCCTGCGCCTGCACCTCGGAGAGCTGGTAGCCGCCGGCCTTGAGGCCGTCGCGCGGGTCCATGTCCTCCGGCCGCGAGGCCTCGGCACCGGCGGCGGCGAGCAGTGCACCCACCATGCCCGGCTGCCACTTGCGCGCCAGCATGCGCTCGCGCGCCTCGGCCGGCGAGGCAGAGGTCTTGATCAGCTCGATCATCTCGTCGATGTTGGCGAGCGCGACGGTGAGCCCTTCCAGGATGTGCGCGCGGGCGCGCGCCTTGCGCAGCTCGAAGATGGTGCGGCGGGTCACCACCTCGCGGCGGTGGCGGATGAAGGCCTCGAGGATGTCCTTGAGGTTGAGCAGCTTCGGCTGGCCATCCAGCAGCGCCACCATGTTGATGCCGAAGGTGACCTGCAGCTGGGTCTGCTGGAACAGGTTGTTCAGCACCACGTCGGCCATCGCGTCCTTGCGGACCTCGATGACGATGCGCATGCCGTCCTTGTCGGACTCGTCACGCAGCTCGCTGATGCCCTCGATCCTCTTTTCCTTGACCAGCTCGGCGATCTTCTCGATCAACCGTGCCTTGTTCACCTGGTAGGGCAGCTCGTGGACGAGGATGGTCTCGCGGCCGTTGCTCTCGGTTTCGATCTCGGTCTTGGCGCGCACGAGGATGCGGCCGCGGCCGGTGCGGTAGGCCT
>JAJZET010000030.1 GCA_021805685.1 Pseudomonadota bacterium | reverse complement strand
CTTGATGCTGGAATTCGACGAGGAGCCGCCCAGCGGCAGCTGGTTGGTCAGCGCCACCGCCTGCACGCCTGGCACCTGCCGCAGCACCGCGAGGTCTTCGCGGGCCCGGGCGAAGATGTCCGGCGTGGGATCGATCTGGGCTAGCTGGATCTGCACGAGCGCGTGCTCGTCGATGCCCGTGGTCATGTGGATGCGCTGCAGGCGGTTGCCGATCATGAACACCGCGTTGCACACGATCGCGCAGGTCAACGCGATCTCCAGGATCAACAGCCAGGCGGTGGTCTTGTGCCGCCGCAGGGTCGAGAGGATGGGCCGCAGTTCCATGTCAGTTGCTCTTCAACTGGAGGGCGGGCGCCACCTGGCAGGCGCGCCAGGCGGGCAGCAGGCCGGCCAGCAGGCTTGCGCCCAGCGCCATCAGGAAGGTGGTCAGCAGCATCGCGGGGTCGAGATGCGCCAGCGCGGCATAGTCGGAAGGGCGGTGCCGCACCACCCACAGGCCGAGCAGGGCCAGCAGCAGGCCGCCCACGCCGCCCACCAGGCCGACCACGCCCGATTCGACCAACAACTGCGCGAACAGCGCGCGCCGCGAGGCGCCCAGCGCGCGGCGCACGCTGAGTTCACCGGCGCGACGCAGGAACTTCGCCAGCATCAGCCCCACCGTGTTGACCAGGCACACCAGCAGGAACCCGAACGCCAGCCCGGCCTGCAGGCGCACGTCGTCCGGCACTACCTGCCAGTAGGCCAGCCACTGCATCAGGTTGCGCAGGCGCACGTTCGGCGCCCTCACGAAACGGCCGAGCGCCTTCTGCTGCTCCGAGTAATGGATCAGGAACTGCTTGTAGTCGGCGGCCTTGGCCGGTGTGTCCAGTTGCACCCAGAACTGCATCCACACGCAGCTGGACGACGGGTAGATGCTGCCTACGCCGCCGGTGCCGTTGCCCCAGCAGTCGTTCGAGCCGTTGTGGGCCAGGTGCATGTCCAGCGCGGTCTGCAGCGGAAGGAACACCTGTTCCGTGTAGCCATAGGAGCCGGTATAGAGGTCGTAGAAGTGCGGGCTCGGCGCCCAGTGGTCGAGCACGCCCACGATGCGGAACAGGCTGCCGGCCATGTGCAGCGTGCGCCCCACGCTGTTGGCCCCGCCGAACAGGCGCTCGTTCAACCCGCTGTTGATCACCACGTCACGGGCCTTCGCCTCGTCGTCGGCCGCGTCCCAGCCGCCGCCATAACGGAAGGGTGCTCCGAACATCGCGAAGAAGTCCGCCGTGGTGTAGCGCGCCTCCACGTAGAAAGGATCGATCGCGGCGGAATCCGGCTGGATCGGCACCGAGCCACCGGTCATCAGCGCCTGGCGATCCGCCCGCTTCGCACGGAGCAGGTTGAAGCCGTCGATCTCGGTGAGCTGCAGGGGCGGCTCCTTGCCCGGCATGAGGCCGCTGTTGTCGCGCGGGTCGATCTGCGGGTAGTACAGCGTGCCGCTGCGCCCCGGCAGCGGATTGCCCGACAGCACATGCAGCACCGTGAGCGTGGTCATCGACGCGCCGATGCCCAGCGCGATGGCCAGCACCATCAGCGTCGTGAGCGCCTTGTTGCGCCTGAGGCTGCGCATGGCGAGATCGATGTAGTAGCCGAACATGTCCAGACTCTCCGGGTATCGCCCGCATCCAGGCAGGAGTGGAAGGTCAACCGCCGCGCGTCGCTTCCACCGGCGACACACGCGAGGCGCGCAGCGCCGGCGCCAGCACGGCGCCCTGCCCCAGCAACAGCAGAACCAGCACACCCACGCCCACGTAGGCCATCGACATGCTGCTCATTTCGAAACGGTTCTTCATCCACAGGTTGACGGCGATCGCCAGCACCGTGCCAAGCACTACGCCCATCGTGCTGATCAGGAAGTTCTCGGTGAGGAAATAGGCGAGGATGTCGCTCTGCCGGGCGCCCAGCGCGCGGCGCACACCGATCTGCTTGCGGCGCTGGCCAACCCAGAAGCTGGTGAGGCCGACGATGCCCGCCGCGGTGATCGCCAGCAGCACCACGCAGATGATGCCCATCAGGATCGCCATGCCGCGATCGTTGTCGTACACCTTGTGATGGATGGTGGCGTAGTCCTGGACCCCGTCCTTCGGATCAATGATGCGCATGCGGTTCTGCTCAAGCAGCGCCTTGGGTGCTTCGCGCATCGCCGCGGCAAGCTGGCCCGGCTTGGCACGCACGATGTAGTAGATGCCACGCGCGTCGTCCGCGCGAAGCGGCCAGATCAGCGACTGCCCCGCGTGCGATTGGGCGTAGCGATCCACACCCTGTCGCTGCAGGGTATCGACGATGCCGACGATGGTGGTCGGCACCGGACCCATCGAATAG
Source organism: Pseudomonadota bacterium (assembly GCA_021805685.1). Lineage (GTDB taxonomy): Bacteria > Pseudomonadota > Gammaproteobacteria > Xanthomonadales > Rhodanobacteraceae > Rhodanobacter_A. The sequence continues at coordinate 15,762 of JAJZET010000030.1, read as the reverse complement.
AAGCTCTTGCCCAGTGCATGGCCACCCGGGAACAGGCGATCGGCCAGTGCCTTGCTGACGATCACCGACGGCGGGGTGATGGCCTGCTGGGTACCCATCACCATCACCTCGTCGGGGCGGAAATTGCGTCCCGCGACGAGCTTGAGGCCCAGCGTATCGATGAAATGCTCGTCTCCCGTGTACACCGCCGCATCCGTGGTCGGCTGCACCTGTTCGGGCGTCAGCATGACGTAGTTATCCCAGCCGCCACCTTTCAGCGGGTATCCGCTGCCCGGCGTGGCGTCGCGCACGGCAGGCAACTGCCGCAACGCGAGCAGGTCGGCGCGTACCTGCGCATCGATCTGCGATGTCGTTTGATCGGAGTTGGCCCACCTGTTGGTGATGACGAACACATCGGCCTCGTCCACGCCGCTGACCTGGCTCATGTTGGCCAGCCGCTGGTGGATGATGAATAGCGCGTTGCACACGATGGCCAGCGTCAACGCGATCTGCAGCGCAATCAGCAAGGTACCCGCCTTGTGCCGGCGTAAAGCGACGAGGATGGGCCTGATCTGGATATTCATGGCGTGCTCCTCAGCTCGACTTCAGTTGCCAGGCCGGCTGCACATGCGCCGCACGCCATGCCGGATAGAACGCCGCGAGCACCGTGGCGATGATCGCCACCGCAAACGTGAGCGCCACCAGTGACGGATCGAGCGTGGCCAGCTTGGCGATTTGCGGACGGAACAGCAGGCCGATGCCGCCCACGCCTACCGCGGTGAGCAGCAGGCCCAGCAAACCACCCGCCAGACCCACCGTGCCGGCTTCGATCAGGTATTGCGTGTAGATTTCACCTCGCGTCGCGCCCAGCGCGCGGCGCACGCCGATCTCGCCGGCACGCCGCATGAACTTCGCCAGCAGCAGGCCGATGGTGTTGACCAGGCAGATCAGGAAGAAGCCCAGCGCCACCGCGAGCGAGATGCGGCTCTCCGGCGGCACCACCTTCTCGTAATCCATCCACTGCATCACGTCCCGCAGCCGCACGTTTGGCGCCCAGTTGAAGCGACCTGCGCGCTGCTGGTCGGCGGCGTAGTTGGTGAGGAAGCGGCGGTAGCCGGCGACTTCGGCCGGAGTGTCCAGCTCCACCCACGGCGTGATCCACACGCAATTGCTTTGCAGGTACCCCTGCCAGGTGGTGAAGCTGAGCGAGCCGCGGCAGCTGTTGCGCCCGCTGGGGCGCATCTTCAGGTCGATCGCGCGGTTGAACAGCATGTAGACATCCGGTTCCTCGTCGAAACCGTCGGTGCTGAACAGATCGTAGAAGCGGGGGCGCGGATTCCAGTGGCTGGCGACGCCAACGATGCGGTAATCGTGACCGCTCAGATCCAGCGTCCGCCCTACGCTGTTGGCACCGCCGAACAACCTCAGGTTGAGCGCGTCGCTGATGACCACATCCGCGGCGCGCGCGTCGTCGTCTTGGGCACTCCAGCCGCTTCCATAGCGGAATGGCACCTCGAACATGCTGAAGAAATCGCTGCTGACGGCGTAACTGATGAGACTCAGCGGCATGTCCCGATTGCCGGCCGGTATCGCCGACAGTAGCACCTGGTACAGCAGCGTCTGGCGCTTCGCCTCGTGCGCACGCATCAGCGCCGTCGCGTCGACGTAGCCCAGCGCTTCGGCCGGCTCGCCGCCCTTGAGATTCTGCTGCGGACCCCAGGCATCGACCTGCGGCGTGAACAGTCGCGCCGACTTGTCCGGGATGGGGTTGCCAGACACCGCGCGGAACACGGAGTAGGTGGTCATCGACGCGGCCACGCCGAAGCCGATCGCCATCACCATCAGCGCGGTGAGCGCCGGGTTGCGGCGCAGGCTGCGCAGGCCGAGCTGGAAGTAGTAGGCAAACATGCCGTCACTCCGTGGTGGGTCTTCCTCTCCCGCGGGAGAGGGCCGTTGGTGCTTCCTCCCATGCGGCGGGAGGGCGATGGGACGCTATTGCAGCAAGCCGTTGACCGCTTCCAGGTCGTGCACGTCGATGGTGCCGGCGGCCTGCTTGAGCAGCAGCTTGTCGAGGATGAACTGGTGACGCACCACGGTGTATTCGCTCTTCACGTTGGCGAGCATCTCGATGGCGAACACCACGTTGGTGAGCGACTGGGTGCCGATCGAATAGCCCGCGCGCATCGAGGCCAGCGTCTTCTGCGCCGCGTCGACCGAGTTGCGCGCGCTGTCGACCTGCTCGATGCCGTCCTGCACCAGGTTGAAATAATTGGCGGCGTCGCGCGCCGCCTGGCGACGCTGGCTCTCCAGCACGCCCTGGTCGGCGTCGCGCTGATACAGCGCCTGCCGGACCTTCGCATGGGTGAGGCCGCCACTGAACAACGGGATGCTCAGCGTGAGACCCACCGTGGTGGTGGCCGGCCCGTAGGCCGCCGTGCCCGGCATCGCGTTCGACCACTGGCCGAACTTGTTGTAGCCCGCGCCCGCGACCAGCGTGGGCAGGTGACCGGCGCGCGCAGCCGACACCCGATGCTCATCGGCGCTCACCGCATAGCGCGCGGCAAGCACGGTGGGGTTGGTCTCGCTCGCCGCGTCCATCCACGCCTTCTCGTCGTCGGGCTTCGGCGGCTGCATCGGCAGGTCGTCGCGCAGCTTCTTCAGCGTGCCCACCGGCTTGCCGGTGATCTGCTGCAATGCGCGGCGGGCGTCCTTGAGGTTGTCCTCTGCGCTGATGCGCTGCGCCTTGATGTACAGGTAGAACGCCTTGGACTGGTTGACGTCCGCCGACATCGACAGGCCGTTCTTGAAGCGCGTGGAGGTCTGGTCGTACTCCTGCTTGTAGGCGTCCTCGTAGTCGTGGTCGATGCCGACCATGTCCTGCGCCACCAGCACGTTGAAGTAGGCCTGCGCCACGCGCACGTACAGGTTCTGCAGCGCAGCCCGGTAGGTCTGGTCCTGGGCGTCGCGTGCCGCATGTGCGGCACGCAGGTTGGCGATCGCGGACAGGTCGATGATCGGCTGGCTCAGCGTGCCGCTGAGGCTGCGGTCGCGGGTATGGCCGCCGCCGCCCGTGTTGACGATGTTGCCGTTGGCATCGGTGGTCTGCGCATTGCCGCTGCTGTGGATCTGATCCAGCTCGAGCCCGGCGGACAATCGCGGCAGCAGCGCCGCGCGGGCCGCCGGCACGCCTTCGGCCACCAGCAGCCGTTGCGCGTCGGCGGTGGCCAGCACGGGGTCGTTGGCGACAGCCTGCCGATAGGCATCCATCAGGTCCTCGGCGTGCCCCGCGATGGGGGCGACGGCGAGCAGCAGCAGTACGGGCAGCAACTTCAGGCGCATGGACGGAACTCGCGGTTGACGGACACGGGGGCGGCCATGCGCGCTCAGGCCTGGCCGGCGTTGCCGCGCGCAGCGGACACGCTGGCGTGGAAGCGCGGGTCTTCGGACAGGTCCACCACCTGGCCGTCGATGATGTGCACGTTGCGCTGGGCGCGCGCGGCCAGCTCGGGATCGTGGGTCACCATCACGATGGTGGCGCCGTCGCGGTGGATCTCTTCCAGCAGCTCCATCACGCCGCGAGCCATCTGCGTGTCGAGGTTGCCGGTGGGTTCGTCGGCGAGTAGCAGGCGCGGCGAGCCGGCCAGCGCACGGGCGATCGCCACGCGCTGCTGCTGGCCGCCGGAGAGTTCGGCCGGGTAGTGCTTGAAGCGCGAGGCCAGGCCCACGCGTTCCAGCGCGTCCATGATGCGCTGCTTGCGCTCGGGCGCCTTCATGCCGCGGTAGCGCAGCGGCACTTCCACGTTGTCGAACACGTTGAGGTCGGGGATCAGGTTGAACGCCTGGAAGATGAAGCCGATCTTCTCGTTGCGGATCTTCGAGCGCGCGTTGTCGTTGAGCTGGCTCACCTCGATGCCGTCGAGGTGGTACTCACCGCCGGTGAAAGTCTCCAGCAGGCCGGCGATGGTGAGGAAGGTGGTCTTGCCCGAGCCCGACGGTCCGGTGACGGCCACGAACTCGCCTTCCTTCACGTCGATGTTGAAATCGCGCAGCGCGTAGGTCTCCACCACTTCGGTGCGGTAGACCTTGGAGAGATGGGTCATCTTGAGCATGTTCACGTTCCTCGGTGGTGGTGGATCTGCTGGTTTTTGCGAACCCTCATGGAACAAGGGCCTTTCTGAAGAGGGCGGCCATGGATGGCCGCTTTTGACTCTCGCGTTCATGGACGAACGCACTGGTTACCGACTGATCGCCACGCGCTGCGCGCCCTTGAAGCTGTCGGTACCGGAGATCACGATGCGGTCGCCTTCCTTCAGGCCCTGCAGGATCTCCACCTTGTCGATGCTGCTCACGCCCACACGGATCGGCGTCTTGGTGGCAATACCGTCCTTGACCACGTAGGCGTAGCTGCCGCCGGATTCGTCGACGAAGGAACCGCGCTGCACGGTGAGCACGTTGTCGCGCTTCTCGAGCAGGATGCGCACGGACAGGCGCTGGTTCTGGCGCAGCTCCTTCGGCGTGCTGCCTTCGAAGCGCACGCGGGCAGCCACTTCGCCATTCACCACTTCGGGCGAGATCGCGCTGACCAAGCCCTTCCAGGTGCTGCCGTTGCCGCTGATTTCGCCGGTCATGCCGATGGCCAGATCGCGGGCGAAGCTCTCGGGCACCTTCACCTCCACTTCCAGCGCGGTAAGGTCGATCACACTCAGCAGCTGCGCGTCCTTCGCCACGGTGGCCACCGGCGCGATGAACAGCTGGCCGACCTGGCCGTCCACCGGCGACCTCACGTTGAGGTCGTCCACCTGGCGCTGCAGGTCCTGCACCACCAGCATCTGGTTGTCATACGCCAGCTTCTTCGCCTGGATGTTGAAGTTGAGACTGTCGTTGTTCATGCCGAGGTCCGCCTTGGCATGCGCCAGCGTGATGCGCGCCTTCTCCAGCGCATCCTTGGCCTGGTCCACTTCCACCCCGGTGGCCGCGCCGGCGGCGAACGCCTTCTGCTCACGATCGAGGTTGGTTTCCGCGCTCTTGGCGTCGATCTGCGCATCATCGAAGGCCTTCTGCAGCGCGCCGCGCTTGGTGCGCGCGTCCACCTGCGCCTGCAGGTAGTCCACCTTCATCGCGTCAGCCTTGGATTCCTCCTGCGCCAGCTTGTTGCGCAGCTCGGGGCTGTCGATCACAGCCAGCACCTGGCCCTTCTTCACCACGTCGCCTGCGCGCACCTTCAGCACCGCCGCACCGCGGTAGGTCGCGTAGAGCGTGGGGCTGTTCGCCGCCACCACCTTGCCCTCGGCGGCGATGTCGCGCACGAACGGCCCGCGCTCGACGGTGGCGAAGGCCAGCCGCGACGCGCTCACCGAGGCGTCGGCGGAAAACAGGCGCAGGATGCCCGGCATGGCGAATGCCAGCACCGCCAGCAAGGCCACTGCGCCGCCGATGAGCAGCAGCCGGCGCTTGCGGTTCGGCTTGACCTCGACCATGCGGTCTTGTGCGGAAGTGTCGCGGATCATCGTCGGTTCCCTTGCCGCGGACAGTGCGGCCCCGATCCGTACTCAGCAATCGGCGTGCCAAGCCGGAACAAAAGAAAAACGGTCCGAATTTCCGCAAGTTGGGATCGGCAAGCCACGAGCGACCTGTGTCCGCGGACACTGCGCGGACAACGGACAGGGGGCATGGCGGGCGCACATGCGAAGAGCCCCGGCGGGGGCCGGGGCTTGTGGGCTTACTGCTAGTCCGGCAACAGCCTGTATCGATACCGGGAAAGTGCTTTCCTGCACTTTCCCGGTTCGCTGCGTCCGGACTTCGCCCGGACTCCGCTCCGCGGGCCAAGCGCTTACGCTTGACCGTCGTGCGATCCGTCCATGGATCGTCATAACCATGGATTGCGCCATCCGTGGCTCGCGCTGCCCGGCGGACGCCGGTCAGAAGTCCTGCTTGAAGCGGATGCCGATGGTGCGCGGCTGGCTGACGCCGGTATAGACCTGTCCATTCGGATACTGCGGCACCACGCCGTGCGCACCGCAGATCGTCACCCCGCATTCGGTGAACTTGTACAGCACGGCGCGCTCGTCGAATGCGTTGTCGACGTAGACATCCAGCGACCAGTTGTCTTTCTGGAATCCCGCGGACAGGTCGACCGTGTTGTACGCGGGCATGTCGCCGAGCAGGCTGCGCTCCTGCAGCCGCAGGTCGCTGGTGCGCTTGCCCACGTGCACCAGTGCCGCTTGCACGTAGCCCTCGTTTTCGCCCATGTCGAAGCTGTAGCGGGCGATCAGGTTCCCCTTGAAGCGTGGCGTGATCGGCAGCTGGGTGCCCTTGGGCGCCTGCGGCCCGCTCACCACCGAGCCGTTGGAAGGATTGATCGAGCCGGCGGGGCAGTAGGTGACCGGGTTGCCGTCGGCGCCGGTGAAGCCGCAGTAATTGGCGGTCAGCTTGGCGTCGTAGAAGGCGACCCCCGCGCTGAGGTTGAGGTTGTAGGTAGCCTGCCAGACCAGCTGCGACTCCAGGCCGTTGATGCGCGCCGAATTGGCGTTCTTGATGATGGTCAGTCCGTTGGGGCCGAGGATGTTGAACTGGAAGTTGTTCCAGTCCTCGCGGAACACCGCGCCATTGAACGACAGCCGGTTGCCGAACCACGAGGTCTTCCAGCCGAATTCCAGGTTGGTGAGGTAGTCGGCCTGGTAGGGCGGCAGCGCACCGGCGCGGTTGACGCCGCCCGGGCGGTAGCCTTCGGAACGGGTCGCGTAGACCATCGCGTTGGGCGAGATGTTCCAAGTGAGGTTGACCTTGCCCAGCGAGCCGCTCTGCCGCACCTGTTTGTTGAAATCCAGGCACGGCGCGCCGAGGAAGGGCTGGTTCGAGATGCAGCCGGCCTCGCCATAGCTGGAGTTCGGCGAGAAGCCCTTGCTGAAGCCGTAGAAGCCGTAGAGCTGGTTCTCGCTGCGGAAGTAGCGCCCGCCGACGGTAGCGGTGAGCGTGTCGGGAATGATGTCGTAGGACAGCTCGCCGAACACGGCCTTGTCGTAGTCGTAACGCACCTGCCGGGTCAGCCAGATCGTGTTGGGCCAGCCGGCCACCGACAACGAGGTGGCCAGGTTGGCGATCTGGTAGTCCTGCATGATGTCGTGCTTCTGCTTCTGCCAGAACACGCCGGCGACCAGGCGCAGGCGGTCGTCGCTGGGCGAGACGATGCGCAGTTCGTGGCTGTCGTTCCGGTAGTGGTCGCGGTCGTTGATGTACTCGGATGGGTTGATCAGGGCGCCGCTGTTGTCGTGGATGTAGGCGCCATACGAGAGCAGGGTGTCGTACCAGAACGAGTAGTCGTTGTAGTCGGTCGCCTCCTCCTGGTCGCGCTTCAGGTGCGCGTAGGCGTAAGTGAGATCGAAGTTGCCGATCTTGCCCTGCACGGTCAGCGCGCCCTGCCACCAGCGGTCGTCGACACGCTCGGGGTAGAAGTGGGTGACCGCCAGGTCGCCGACGGCGGGATCGCTGGCGAACGTGCCGTTCGAGATCGTCTGCTGGCCCATCAGGGTCGGACTGATCGACCAGTCGTCGTTGAGATCCACCTTCAGCGCGGCGCGGGCACCCTGGGTGTTGACGTCGTTGTAGTGCTTGCGGGCATGCCCGTGGCACTCCAGCATCGGGCCTGGCGTGCAGTTGTCGGCGTTGCTGATGGTGATGCCGGACACCGGGAAGGTGCGCGTGCCGGCCTTGTTGTCGATGTAGCCGGCGTCGTGTTCGCGCCAGCCCACGACGCGCACCGCTGCGACCGGGCTGAGCGGAATGTTGAGCATGCCGTCGCCGGTATAGCCCACGCCGCCGTGCGCCACGTCGTCGACGCCGAGCTGGTAGCTCGCCGCGAAACGGCGGGGATCCGGCTTGTTGGTGATGATGCGCAGCGCACCCGCCTCGGCGCTGGCGCCGTACAGCGTGCCTTGTGGCCCGGCCAGCACCTCGATGCGGGCGATGTCGTACATGTGGATGTCGAGCGGCCCCTGGATCGTGGTGATGGGCTGGTCGTCGAGGTACACGCCCACGCTCGGCTGCGAGCCGGAGTGGTTGGTGTTGCCGCCGCTGGCCACGCCGCGCATGTAGATGGTGGCGAAGCCCGGGCCGGTGGCGATGCCACCGCCGCCCTGCTGGAAGGTGACGCTGGGCAGGTATTTCACGTAGTCGTTGAAGTTCTGCACGTGCAGCGCTTCGAGCTGGTCGTTCTCCAGCACGTTGATGCTGATCGGCACCTTCTGCAGGTTCTCGGTGCGCTTCTGCGCCGTCACGTTCACCACGCCCAGCGTGGTGGTCTTCGGCTTGGTCTTCGCTGCCGGCGGTGCAGCTGCGGTTGCCGCCTGTCCCGCGCCCTGCGCCAGTGCCGGCGCGGCGATGGCCAGGCAGATCGCCGCCGCCAGCGGCAGCCTGGCCATTCCGCTCCCGTACGCCCCACCCGTACGCTTGAAGTTCTTCGTGTGCATGACCCCTCCCCAGTAGTCCACGACCATCGATCGGTATCGAACCGCTACCACCCCTCCGGCGCATCCGGGTAGCTCTCCAGCACCGGCCCCAGTGCCGATGCCAGCGGACCCAGCCACGCCATGTAATGCCGCCAGTGATCCACCCCTTCGCGGTAAATCGGACGGCGTACCTGCTCCGAGCTGGCCGTGCGCACCGGCCGCGTGTTCTCGAAGAAGCGCAGGCATGCCGCTTCGAACGGCAGGCCGCAGTAGTCGAGCAGCCGGCGCACCTCGCCCTCGGTGTCGTCGACCATGCGCTCGTACGCCACGCGATGCACGCGCCCGGGCAGTACGGCGTCGAAGTGCGCCATCAGCGCCACGTAGTCGCGGTAGTAGCGCCCCACGTCGCCGAGGTCGTAGCTGAAGTTCTGGCCGCGCGCGAAGTGCTGCTTGAAGACCGAGAAGCCGCAGGCCAGTGGATGCCGGCGCGCGTCGATGATCTTCGCGTTCGGCAGCATCAGGTGGATCAGGCCGACGTGCATGAAGTTGTTCGGCATCTTGTCGATGAACAGCGGCGCCGCGGTCTTGCGCTGGATCCGGGTGTGCGCCAGGTAGCGCTCGCCGAGCGCGCGCAGCGCATCGGCATCCAGCGTCGCCAGCGCGGCGTGGTAGGGCATCGCCTCGTCGGCTTCGCCCTGCCGGCGCAGCAGGCGGGTGATCGAGGTGATCTCCGGCAGCTCCATGGTGCCTTCGACCTGGCTGTGGCTGGACAGGATCTGCTCGATCAGGGTGGAGCCGGCGCGCGGCAGGCCGACCACGAAGATCGGATCGGGCGCCGGGCTGCCGGCACCGGCGCGCGCGGCGAAGAACTCGGCGGTGTAGTGCTCGCGGATGTAGCGCACCCGCGCGCTGGTGTCGTCGGCGCTGTAGTGCAGCTGCGCGCGGCGGATCGCATTGCCCTGCGCGTAATGGCGGAACGATGGCTCGTACTCGCCGGCATCCTCCAGCGCCTTGCCGACGGCGAACTCCAGGTGCAGGCGATCGTCCTCGGCCAGGTCCGAGCGCGCCAGCTGCGCGCGCATCGCGGCCAGTTCGTCGGCGCCGAAGCGGAAGGTCTTGAGGTTGGCCAGGCTCCACCAGACCTCGCCGAACGACGGCTGCAGCGCCAGGCTGCGCCGGTAGGCGGCGATGGCGCGATCGAGGTGCCCTGCGGTCTTCAGCGCGTGGCCGTAACTCACCCACAGCTTCGGCGTATCCGGACTGCTCTCTACCAGCTCGGCGTAGATGCGGATGGCCGGTTCGTAGTCGCCGACACGGCACAGCACCACCGCCTTCAGGTTGCGGCAACCGGCGTCGCCGGGATCGGCCGCCAGCAGGCGGTCGATCTCGGCCAGCGCCTGTTCCGGCCGGTTGCTGCGATGCAGGACCAGTGCATAGTTGCGCCGCGCTTCGTGGAAGCCGGGGGCCAGCTCCAGGCAGCGTTCGAGCAGGTGCAGCGCATCCTCATTGCGGCCGAGCCGGGCCGCCACCTCGGCGAACATGCGGATCGCCGCCACGTCGGTGGGTGCCTGCTTCAGCTGCGCGCGCAGCAGCGCCTCGGCCGCGGGGATGCGGTTCTCCGCCAGCGCCATCGCGGCGGCCAGCAACTGCGGATCGCGGGCGGAATGTCGTACGTGGCTGACGTAGGCCGCCTCGGCCGCCACCTGCTCGCCGGCTGCCGCGAGGCAGTCGCCAAGCATGCGCCAGGCCTGCGGCAGGTCGGGTTTCAGCGCCACCGCCCGGCGCAGCGCGGTGATGGCTTCCTGGCCACGGTCGCTGCGGGCCAGCGCCAGCCCCAGATCGAGCTGGATCTCCGCCCAGTCCGGCCGGCGGCGTGCCAGCGGTACGAGGACGGCCAAGGCCGCGGACAGGTTGCCCTGCAGCGAGTGCAGTGCCGCCAGCAATTGCAGGGCGGCCGGATGTCCGGGCGCTGCCTGCAGGATTTCGTCGAGCTGTTCGGCCGCCTGAGCCGGGTCCCGCTCCAGCAGCAGCGCGGCGTGGGCCAGCGCCTGTTCCAGCGTGCCGGTGACGGGAGCCGCCGTCATGCGCCCGCTTGCCGCGGCAGCGCGGCGGGCCAGTGCGGGCCGATGCCCAGACGGCAAGACAGGAACACGACGCGTGGCATGGGCGACGGCAGCTCCTCAGGGGATTGACGGCAATCTAGCACTGCGATCCGGCTGGCAGATAGGGGGCGGCGACGGTGGACACGCACGCCAGGATCGGACATACACTGCCGGGATGCGCGGAGCATGGACGCCCACGAAATCGGGGAGTCGTCGCGCCATGCCAGCCAGGGGACCGAATCCGTGACCACTGCCGACACCGGGATCGAGGCACTCGACCATGCACACGCCCTACCGGCGCGCTACTACGCCGGCCACGCGGCGCTGGCGCTGGAACAGCGCGCGGTGTTCGCGCGCAGCTGGCAGTTGGTGGCCCACCAGGGGCAGTTGGCCGAGCCGGGCGACCATGTGGTCGGACAGGTGGCCGAGGTGCCGGTATTGCTGGTGCGCGGACAGGATGGCGTGCTGCGCGCCTTCCCCAACGTGTGCCGCCACCGCGCCGGGCCGCTGGCACTGTGCGACGGCAAGGGCATCCGCGCCCTGCACTGCAAGTACCACGGCTGGACCTACACACTGGAAGGCCAACTGCGCAGCGCGCCAGAGATGCAGGACGCTTGCGACTTCCGGGTCGAGGACATCCGCCTGCCGCCGCTGCGCGTGCACGAATGGCAGGGCCTGGTGTTCGTGGCGCTGGACGCGGAGACGCCGCCGTTCGACGAGGTCTACGGCGGCATCGTCGAGCGCATCGCGCCGATCGACCTGTCGGCGATGCGCTACCTGCGCCGCGACACCTATGACATCGCCTGCAACTGGAAGGTCTACGTCGACAACTTCCTCGAGGGCTACCACCTGCCGCACGTGCATCCGGGCCTGTCGAAGGTGCTCGACTACCGCGCCTACGACACCGAGCTGTTCGCCTGGCATTCGCTGCAGTCCTCGCCGCTGCGCAACAGCAGCGCGCTGTATGGCGACGGCCAGGCGTTCTACTACTTCGTCTACCCCAACGTGATGCTCAACATCCTGCCGGGCCGACTGCAGACCAACCGCATCCTGCCGCTGGGTCCCGACCGCTGTCGCATCGTGTTCGACTACCACTACACGCAGGACGAGTCGGCCCAGGCGCGCATCGAGGCCGACCAGGCCTTCAGCGACGAGGTACAGCGCGAGGACATCGCGATCTGCGAGGCGGTGCAACGGGGCCTGTCCTCCGGCCACTACGTCCCCGGCCGGCTGTGCCCGAAGCGCGAAAGCGGCGTCTGGCATTTCCAGAACCTGCTGCGCGCGGCCTACGCCGGGCCCGCCGGGGACCCCGCGTGAGCGGTGTCGACGCCACCGCGGCGCGCGGCGAACGCAAGATCGGCTTCTGGACTTGCACGGCCCTGGTGATCGGTAACGTGATCGGCATGGGCATCTTCGTGCTGCCCGCCTCGCTGGCGCCCTACGGCTTCAATGCACTGATCGGCTGGGTCATCGTGCTGGCCGGCTGCCTGGTGCTGGCCCGCGTGTTCTCGCAGTTGGCCCGCGCCCTGCCCGGGGTCGGCGGACCCTACGGCTACATCAGCCACACGCTGGGCGGGACGACGGCCTACCTGGCGCTGTGGGCGTACTGGGTGTCGGTGTGGCTCACCAATTCCGCGCTGGCGACCGGCGTGGTCGGCTATCTGGTGGTGGTATTCCCGCCACTGGGCGCGCTGCCGCCAATGTGGTTCGCCCAGGCGCTGCTGTGGGCGATGGTGGCGGTCAACCTGTGCGGCGTGCGCAGCAGCGGCGGCGTGCAGATCGCCACCACGGCGCTGAAGCTGTTGCCGATGCTGGCGATCGCGTTGCTGGGCGGCTGGCTGCTGCTGACCTCGCCGGCCAGCTACACCGCCCACCTTCCGCCCACGCCGATCAGCCTGGGCAGCGTGACCGCTGCCTCCACCATCGCCCTGTTCGCGATGATCGGCGTCGAATCGGCCAGCGTGCCGGCGGCGCGCGTGGATGACCCTGCGCGCACCATCCCGCGCGCCACCATGGCCGGCACCGTGCTCACCGCGGCGATCTACATCGTCGTCTCGGCCGTGCCACTGCTGCTGATCCGGCAGCAGGAGCTGGCCAACACGAGCGCGCCGTTCGCGCTGCTGATGGACCGCTACGCCGCCGCGGGGTCCGGGCGCTGGCTGGCGCTGTTCGTGGCGATCAGCGGACTGGGCGCGCTCAACGGCTGGACCCTGCTGGTAGGGGAGCTGACCCGCACGATGGCCGGCAACGGCGTACTGCCGGCAGTGCTCGCGCGAAGCAACCGCCAGGGCACGCCGGTGGTGGCGCTGCTGGTCAGCGGCGTGCTGGCCGCGGGAATGATCGCGCTAAGCTACAGCAAGTCGCTGGTGTCGGCCTTCACCTTCCTCACCCGGGTGGGGACGGCCGCCAGCCTGCCGCTCTACCTTTGCTGCGGGCTGGCGCTGGCCGTGCTGTGGCGCCGGCGCCACGCCGCCTGCAACACGCGGCGGAGCATGATTGTAGCGGCCGCGTGCGTGCTGTTCGTCGCGTTCGCCTTCGTCGGCACCGGCCGCGAGCCCTTCCTGTATGCGCTGGGGCTGATCGCGGCAGGGCTGCCGCTGTATGCGCTGATGCGCCTGTGGCGCCGCGGCGATCCATCGGCCGGAGTACTGCCGGAATGAGGGATCCGCGCTACGACCCCCTGTTCCAGCCGCTGAAGATCGGCCCGGTCACCGCGAGGAACCGCTTCTTCCAGGTGCCGCACTGCAACGGCATGGGCCATGCCATGCCGCTGGCCCACGCGGCGATGCGCGAGACCAAGGCCGCGGGTGGCTGGGCGGTGGTCTCCACCGAGGAGTGCGAGATCCACCCCAGCGGCGACCTCACGCCTTACGTAGAGGCGCGGCTGTGGGACGACCGCGACATCCCCGCGCTGGCGCTGATGTGCGACAAGGTGCACGCGCACGGCGCGCTGGCCGCGCTGGAGCTGACCCATAACGGCCCCACCGCGTCGAACCTGTATTCGCGCGAGGTGCTGATCGCGCCTTCGCACCAACCCACCAAATACGGCTACCCGCACCAGGCGCGCGCGATGACGCTGCACGACATCCGTGAATACCGCCGCTGGCACCGCGAGGCGGCGATCCGCGGCAAGCGCGCCGGCATGGACATCGTCTACGTCTACGCCGCGCACGACCTGTCGCTGGCGATGCACTTCCTGCAGCGCCGGCGCAACCAGCGCAGCGACGCCTACGGCGGCCCGCTGGAAAACCGCGTGCGCCTGCTGCGCGAAGTGCTGGAAGACACCCGGGAGGCGGTGGGCGACCGCTGCGCGGTGGCGCTGCGCTTCGCCGTCGATGAGATGCTAGGCCCGGGCGGCGTGGAACTGGCCGAGGCACAGGACATCGTGGGGCTGCTGGCCGAACTGCCGGACCTCTGGGACGTGAACCTCGCCGCCTGGTACAACGACTCGGTGCCCTCGCGCTTCGCCGCCGAAGGCGCGCAGGAGCCGTTCATCGCCTTCGTCAAGAAGACCACCACCAAGCCGGTGGTGGGCGTGGGCCGCTTCACCTCGCCCGACACCATGGTGTCGCAGCTCAGGCGCGGTGTGCTGGACCTGATCGGCTGTGCGCGCCCGTCGATCGCCGACCCGTTCCTGCCGCAGAAGATCGAGCAGGGCCGCGTCGACGATATCCGCGAATGTATCGGCTGCAACGTCTGCGTCTCCGGCGATATGACTATCTCGCCGATCCGCTGCACGCAGAACCCGACCATGGGCGAGGAATGGCGCAAGGGCTGGCACCCCGAACGCATCGCGCCGGCGCGTACGCCGACGCGCGTGCTGGTGGTCGGCGCCGGCCCGGCGGGGCTGGAAGCGGCGCGTGCGCTGGGCCAGCGCGGCTGCGCGGTGAGCCTGGCCGAGGCACGCAGGGAACTCGGCGGCCGCGTCACCCGCGAGTCGCGCCTGCCCGGCCTGGCCGAATGGGCACGCGTGCGCGACTGGCGCGTGGGCCAGATCCACAAGCTGGCGAACGTGGACGTCTATCTCGACTCGGTGCTGAGCGCGCAGGACGTGCTCGACTTCGGTGCCGAACACGTCGTGCTGGCGACCGGCTGCCACTGGCGCCGCGACGGCTACGGCCGCAGCCACGGCTTCGCCATCCCGGGCTTCGCCGACAGCGCGCGGGTCTACACGCCCGACGACCTGATGGACGACCGCCTGCCGCAAGGCCGCGTGGTGGTGTTCGACGACGACGGCTACTACCACGCGGGCGTGGCGGCCGAACTGCTGCGCCTGCGCGGTTGCGAGGTGATCCACCTGACGCCCGAGGACAGCCTCGCGCCGTGGACGCTGAACACGCTCGACTATCGCCATGTGCGCAAGCGGATGGCCGAGCTCGGCATCGAGGCGATGGTGTCGCACGACGTGGTGGGCTACGACGGCGCCGCGCTCACCGTCGAGGACGCGTGGACCCATCGGCGGCGCGAACTGGCCTGCGACGCCGTGGTCACCGTTACCGCCCGCCTGCCCGACGACGCGCTGTGGCAGGAGCTGAATCGGCGCGAGGCGGAATGGGCCGGGGCCGGCATCTGCAGCGTGCGCTGCATCGGCGACGCCGAAGCGCCAGGGTTGATCGCGCACGCGGTCTACGCCGGCCACCGTTACGCCCGCGAGCTGCAGGAACCGGCCTGCGGCGAGGTCGCGTTCAAGCGGCATTTCCACAGCGCCGATGCCGACGACCTGCGCCGTCCGCGCGATTAGCAGCCAAGCGCCAACCCCGCGGCCCGCGCGATGCCGCGCGCGATCCCGCCGCCCAGCGCGGAAACCCGCGCTGCGGGCCGCGCTTCCAGCAGGTCGAGCCCGGCCAGCCGCCGGCAGCGGAACTCCAGTACCCGCGCGGCCTCGATGCGCTCGTCGCACGGCCACGACCGGCCGAGGGCACCCATCGGCACGCCCGCCGCCAGCAACGCGTCCCAGCCGAGGTAGTCGCTGTCCGGCAACAGGTGCAGGCGGGCACACAGGCGGCCATCGCCGGCGCGGCATTCCAGCCATTCGCGGGGACCGTCGCAACCGATCGCGCAGGCGGCGACCAGCCAGTGCACGCGCAGCA
Source organism: Pseudomonadota bacterium (assembly GCA_021805685.1). GTDB lineage: Bacteria > Pseudomonadota > Gammaproteobacteria > Xanthomonadales > Rhodanobacteraceae > Rhodanobacter_A. Next base: position 147 of record JAJZET010000030.1, on the reverse strand, counting down.
GCGGTGCCAGCTCGCGGCATCCCGCCAGCAGACCGGAAGCCACAGCCGTCGCCGGCGTCACCGCACATGGCAGGTACAGCACGGGCCCTGCGGCCGGCAGGTGGCGCGCCAGCGTGCGCGGCGCGATGCGCAGCCAGCGGCGCTCCA
>JAJZET010000294.1 GCA_021805685.1 Pseudomonadota bacterium | reverse complement strand
GGACAACACCCTGCAGCAACGCCAGGCGCAGGCGCAGATCCCGCAACTGCGCGTGGACCTCGACGCCAATCTGCAGGCCCAGCAGCAGGCCCGCCACGCGCTGGCTGCGTTGATCGGCGCCGGCCCTCAGGTCACCGCCGGGCTGCGTCCCAGCCTGGCCCGCGTGCCGGTGCCCGGGCTGCCCCGGGCACTGCCGATCAGCCTGATCGGGCGCCGCCCCGACGTGACGGCCGCACGCTGGCAGGTGCAAAGCGCCCTGGCCTCGGTGGACGAGGCCAAGGCCAGGTTCTATCCGGACATCAACCTGTCGGCCTTCATCGGCTTCGATACCGTCAGCTTCAGCAAGTTCCTCGACACGGGCAGCCGCGAATTCGGGGTCGGGCCGGCGATCGACCTGCCGATCTTCGAGGGCGGGCAGTTGCGCGCCAACCTGCGCGCGCATGACGCCCAGGCCGACCAGGCCATCGACGAGTACAACGCCACCCTGGTGGGCGCGGTGCGAGAAGCGGCCGATGCCATCACGCAGCGGCGTTCGACCCAGGCGCAGATCCAGTCCCAGAGCCGGGCCCTGAAGCTCGCCGGCCAGGCGCACCGCCTCGCCGGACAACGCTACGCCGCCGGCCTGGGCAACGAGATCGTGGTGCTGCAGACCCAGGAGCCCGTGCTGCAGTTGCAGCAGCTCGGCGCGCGCCTGAAGACCCAGGCCTTGGTGGACGACGTCGCGCTGATTCGCGCCCTGGGCGGCGGTTACGACGCAGCCCGCGACGAGCAGCCGGCGGCGGACCAGGCCCGCTGAAGCCGAACACCCGAACACAACCCCAAGACAACCAAGAATTCCACGGAGCTTCGAATGAGCGCCAATCCGCAATCCAACAACCCGACCCCGAACGGTGAAGCCGACGCGAAGGCCGCGCGCCGCCGCAAGCTGATGCTCGGAGCCATCGGCACCTTCGTCGTGCTGGGCGTGGTCTACGGCGGCTACCAGTACTGGCTGTCGACGCGCGAGGTCAACACCGACGACGCTTACGTCAACGGCAATCTGGTGCAGGTGACCCCGCAGGTCGGGGGTACCGTCACCGAAATCGGCGCCGACGACACGCAGGTCGTGCGCGCCGGCCAGACCCTGGTGCGCCTGGACGGGGCCGATGCCCGCGTCGCGCTGCAGCAGGCCGAGGCCCAGCTCGGACAGGCCGTGCGCGGCCTGCGCGTGACCTATGCGCAGACGGCGGCCCTGGAGTCGCAGGTGGCGGTGCGCGAGACCGACGTGGCCACCGCCCGGTCCAACCTGGCCAAGGCCGAAGATGCGCTGCAGCGCCGGCGCAAGCTGGCCGGCACCGGCGCCGTCGGCGCCGAGGAACTGCGCCAGGCGCAGATCGCCGTGCAGGAAGCCCAGAGTACCGTGCGCACCGCGCAGAGCGCGGTGAAGGCCGCGCGTGCCCAGGTGGCCGCCAACGAGGCGCAGACCGCCGGCACCGTGCTCGCCCACAACCCGACCGTGCGCCTGGCAGCGGCGCGCGTTCGCCAGGCCTACCTGGCGCTCGAGCGCACCGATGTGGTCGCCCCGGTCAGCGGCGTGGTGGCGCGGCGTACCGTGCAACTGGGCCAGCGCGTCGCCCCGGGCACGCCGCTGATGACCGTGGTGCCGCTGGACACCCTGTGGGTGGACGCCAATTTCAAGGAAACCCAGCTGCGCGAACTGCGCATCGGCCAACCGGCCAAGGTAGTCGCCGACATCTATGGCAGCGACGTGACCTATGACGGCAAGGTGGTGGGCATTTCCGCGGGCAGCGGCTCGGCCTTCGCTCTGCTGCCGGCGCAGAACGCCACCGGCAACTGGATCAAGGTGGTGCAACGCCTTCCCGTGCGCATCGCGCTGGATCCGGCGCAGCTGCGCAAGCATCCCTTGCGCGTCGGCCTGTCGACCGAGGCCACCGTGGACATCCGCGACCATTCGGGCACCCCGGTGATCGGCCTGTCGCCGACCCAGCCGGTGGCGCAGACCGACATGTACGCGGCCAACTGGGCCAAGGCGGACAAGCTGGTGGCACGCATCATCGCCGAGAACGTCAGCGGCATGCCCGCCGCCGAGGTCGGGCTGCGCGCCGGCCGTGCCGCGCGCCGTTGATCGACGCCGTCGCACCGGAGTCCCACCATGACCGATACGGTCGTCATCGAGGAAGCCGCCGCGGGCGCCACGCCGGAGCCCTCGCACCCCACGCACCTGCGCCCGCTCACCGGCGGCGCGCTGGTGCTGGGAACCGTGGCGCTCAGCCTGGCCACGTTCATGAACGTGCTGGACACGTCCATCGCCAACGTGTCCTTGCCGGCCATCGCCGGTGACCTGGGAGTCAGTTCCTCGCAGGGCACCTGGGTCATCACATCCTTCGGCGTGGCCAACGCCATCGCGGTGCCCTTGACCGGTTTCGTCACCCAGCGCTTCGGCGCGGTGAGGGTGTTCGTCACCAGCATCCTGCTGTTCACGCTGTTCTCCTTCCTGTGCGGCCAGGCGCCGAGCCTGCCGGTGCTGATCCTGTTCCGGGTGCTGCAGGGCGCATCGGCGGGTCCGATGATCCCGCTGTCGCAGACCCTGCTGTTGTCGAGCTATCGAAGCGAGCGATCCGGCATGGCCCTGGCGATGTGGTCCATGACCACGCTGGTCGCGCCCATCACCGGGCCCCTGCTCGGCGGCTGGATCACCGACAACATCTCCTGGCCCTGGATCTTCTACATCAACGTGCCGGTGGGCTTGATCTGCGCCAGCGTGACCCTGACCATCTACCGCAGCCGCGAGACTCCCACGCGCAAGTTGCCGATCGACTGGACCGGCCTGGGCCTGCTCGTCGTGTGGGTCGGCGCGCTGCAAGTCATGCTCGACAAGGGGCAGGAGCTGGACTGGTTCGGCTCCGGCGCCATCCGCGCGCTGGCGGCCGCCGCCGTCGCCGGCTTCGTGCTGTTCCTGATCTGGGAGTTGCACGACGAGCACCCGGTGGTCGACCTCAGCCTGTTCAAGATCCCGAACTTCACCATCGGCACCATCATGCTGGCGCTGGCCTACGCCATGTTCTTCGGCTCGCTGGTGCTGCTGCCCCTGTGGTTGCAGGAATTCGTCGGCTACACGGCGACGGATGCCGGGGAGGTACTCGCCTGGGTGGGCCTGTTCGCGCTGGCCATCTCGCCGGTGATCGGCCGCTACGTGCAGACCGTGGATACGCGCTGGCTGACCACCGTGTCCTTCGCGGTGTTCGCCCTGGTGTTCTGGATGCGGTCCAAGTTCACCATCGGCGACACGTACTGGGACTACTCGCTGCCCACGCTGGTGCAGGGCATCTCCACCGCGATGTTCTTCATCCCGCTGCTGTCCATCGTGCTCGGCGGGCTGCCTCCGCAGCGCATCGCCGCGGCTTCCGGCTTGTCGAATTTCGCGCGCATCACCGCGGGCTCCTTCGGCACGTCCATCTACACCACCTGGTGGACCAACCGCGCCATCCTGCACCACGTGCAACTGTCCGAGCACATCTACCAGGGCGACCCGGCGACGGACCGCGCGCTGGGGCTGGCGAGACACCTCGGGCTGAACCACCAGCAGGCGCTGGGTCTGATCGACCGCCTGGTGCAGCAGCAGTCCTACACCATCGCGGTGGACGAGATGTTCCGGCTGAGCGGTTGGCTGTTCCTCGCGCTGATCGTGCTGGTGTGGCTGGTCAAGCCCGCGAGCAACGGCGCCAAGGTCGACGCCGGCGCGGCGCACTGACGCCAGACGGCGGAGCGGCGCGGATCCCGGGTTAGGATCCGCGCATGCTCCAAGACTCCTCCACGCTGGTGCTGTGCATACGCCACGGCGAGACCGACTGGAACGCCGCGCGGCGCATCCAGGGCCATACCGACATCGACCTCAACGCCCGCGGCCTCGCGCAGGCCCGGGCGCTCGCGCAGGCGCTGGCCGGGCAGACCCTGCACGCCCTGTACAGCAGCGACCTGCGGCGTGCGCGCCATACCGCCGAGCCGCTGGCGCGCGAGTGCGGCCTGAGCCTGGGCTTCGAGCCGGCACTGCGCGAGCGAGCCTTCGGCAGTTTCGAGGGGCGCAGTTTCACCGAGCTCGAGAGCCTGCATGCGCAGGATTGCGAACGTTGGCGCAAGCGCGATCCGCACTGGGGCGCGCCCGACGGTGGCGAAGCCCTGCAGGCATTCCACGAACGCATTCGCGGGGCCTTGCTGTCCATCGCGCGACGCCATCGCGGCCAGACGGTGGCCATGGTGACCCACGGCGGCGCCCTGGACTGCCTGTACCGCATCGCCACCGGCCAGGAACTCGGCGCGCCGCGCACCTGGGAACTGCGCAACGCCGCCATCAACCGCCTGCTGGTCAGCGAGGACCACGTCGGCCTGGTGGGCTGGAACGATTGCGGGCACCTCGACGAGGTGCTGGACGAAAGCGGGGCGTAGCGCACCGCCCCGAGGCCGGCAGCCAGGCCGGCCGCCAGTCTGCGACGGCGTCGTTTCACGAGCGATTGCGCGCGCTGCGTGGCACCGGACCCTCCCGCCCGTAATCCCCCACACCCCGTAGGCCCAGCGGAACTTTCCGCTCCCGAAGCACTCTGACACGCCATGGGCATGCGCGCCGCAGCCGCGACCGCGGCGGCCGCGCG
>JAJZET010000116.1:1942-4668 GCA_021805685.1 Pseudomonadota bacterium | reverse complement strand
GTTCTACTCCGCCGATCCGGACATGAAGCCGGGCGCGCGCTTCAACCAGACGATCGGTTCGGACAGCACGCTCCGCAGCTACGCGCGGCTGGATACCGGCGACTTCCACGGCTTCTCGATGTACGTGTCGTTCGACCACGCCAACACCGACAAGTGGAAGGGTTACGGTTCGCAGCGCTCCAACCAGGCCAACCTGAAGGCGGTCTACCAGTGGGGCGACGGTGATCGCATCAGCCTGTTCGCCGACAGCTCCCGGCGCAAGGAATACGACTACCAGGATCTGTCGCTGACCAGCCAGCGCGTGCTCGGCTGGAACTTCGACTACTGGCAGCCGGACTGGAACACCGCGCTGCAGGCGGCCAACGCCTACCACACGAGCGGGCAATACAGCGGCGTGGCCAACGGCTACCCAGCCTCGCTGGCCGGCCTGCCGGCCAACTACGACTGGCTGGACGCGAACTACTATGCCGGCGGCGGCATCCGCAAGGACAACCTGGTCGGCCTCAGCGGCAGCTTCAACTTCGGCGAGAACCTGACCTGGAACGTGGGCAGCTACTACCACCACGATCGCGGCGAAGGGCAGTGGGTGACGCCGTACACGTCGTCGCCGGCCTCCGGCCTGCCGCTGGCGATGCGCACCACCGACTACGGCCTGGACCGCTATGGCGTGACCAGCTCGCTGCAGTACACGCTCGGCAACAACGACATCGAAGTGGGCGTCTGGGGCGAGGACTCCAGCAACCACGTCGAGCGCAACTACTTCAACCTCGCCGGCCAGTACACCGGCCTGTGGACCTTCTACGACGGCGAGACGCCGTTCCTGCGCGGCTTCCTGCAGCACTACACCTACAACACGCGCATGGCGTATGCGGAAGACACCCTGCACTTGATGGACGACCGGCTGACGGTCAACTTCGGCGCCAAGTCGTTGCGCTCCACCAGCAGCGCGGTTTCGCTGGTGCCCACCAGCGCGTTCGCGCAGGGCAGCATCAAGGCCAGCAAGGGCTTCCTGCCGCAGGCCGGCGTGGACTACAAGCTGGACGGGCACCAGGACATCTACGCCTCGTACAGCAAGAACATCGACGCCTACGGCGCGTTGCCCTTCTCCACCTCGCAGGCGACGTTCGACGCCAGCAAGAGCACGCTCAAGCCGGAAGGCTCGCAGACGCTGGAGGCGGGTTACCGCGTGCACGGCGAAACCTTCGAGGCGGCGGCCGACCTGTACTACACGCGCTTCAGCAACCGCCTGCTGCAGACCACGCCGTGCTCTGCGGTGCAGACCTGCGCCAGCCAGCTCGACAACGTGGGCAGCGTGGACAGCAAGGGCGCCGACCTGTCGCTGATCTGGCGCCCCGTGCAGGGCCTGCGCTGGCTCAACACGCTGTCCTACGACAGCTCGAAGTACCAGGACGACTACCTCAACGGCGGCGTGGTCGCCACCAAGGGCAAGTACGTGGTGGGCATTCCGAGCTGGATGGCCACGTCCAGCGTGAACTACCACGTGGGTGCCTGGGACTTCACCGTCGACGGCAAGTACACCGGCCGGCGCTACATCACCTACACCAACGACTCGCAGGTGCCGTCGTACTGGCTGTTCAATGCCGGCGCGAGCTACGACCTCGGCGCGATGGCCGGCTTCCGCGACATCCGCCTGGCGCTCAACGTGACCAACCTCGCTGGCAAGCACTACTTTGCCACCACCGGCACCAACGGCTACGTCGCCTCCGATCCGAACGGCTACAACCAGACCCTGCAGGCCGGCGCGCCGCGGCAGGTATTCTTCAACATCAACGCGCGGCTCTGATGCCTCGCGCGCGTGCCGGCCGATCCGTGCCGGCACGCGCGGCGAGCAGGCCGCGCGAGAAAGCGGCACCATGTCCACCGGACGCGAACCCGTTCGCGTCCTTTCACTTTGCGGGATTGCCCATGAAACGTCGCCTGTTGCCCCTGGTCCTGCTGCTCGCGCTGAGCGGATGCGCGCGCAATGCGGTGGTCTCGCATCTTGCCGTCAGCGGCGTGGTCGGCGGCGCGGTGCCGGTGGCCGGCGTGCCGGTCACGGCTACCGACCATGGCGGTCATCGCACGGTGTCCGGTGTGACGGACGCGCAAGGGCGCTACGCGCTGGTGCTCGACGGGCCTGGCCCCTTCGTGCTGACGGCGCCGTTCAACGACGACGACGGCACCCCGGCCACCTTGTCCGCGACCTTGTCGCCTGCGTCGGGCCAGCCATCGGCGGTGGCGAACCTCGATCCGATCACCACGTTGCAGGCCCAGCGTGCGCTGGGCGCCGTGCTGGATGGCGCACCGGATGCGGCCAAGATGGCCGGCCTCGACGCCGCGCGCATCGCCGCGGCAAGCCGCGACGTCGCCAGCGTGTTCGCGCCGTTGTACGCGGCGTTCCGCGTGCCTGCCGCCGCGGCGAAGGATCCCGCGGGCGATGCGTCGTTCCGGGCCGATTCCAGCAACCCGCTGGGCGCGTTGTTCTCGGTGGTGCACTTCGACGTGCGGCGGGGCAGCGCCAGCGTCGGCAGCGACGCCGACCGCGCGGTGGTCTCGGTGCCCGCGCAAGGCGCGCCTTCCGCTGCGGTGCCCGCCAACGCGGCGGCCTCGGCGCTGGCGCTGGCGCAGGGGCCGACCACCACGCCGATCCGGCACGTGATCGTGGTGATCGGCGAGAACCAGACCTTCGACGCCCTGTTCGGCGGCTATGCGCCGCCCGCGGGACA
>JAJZET010000116.1:0-1932 GCA_021805685.1 Pseudomonadota bacterium | reverse complement strand
AACCTGCTGTCCGAAGGCATCATCAAGGCCGACGGTACGCCGGGGCCGAATTTCGCGGTGGCCGCGCAGAGCAAGGGCGCACCGCTCAAGGCCTACACCCTGCAGCCCGAGCGCGCCGGCAGCTACGCCACCCTGCCGCAGCCGGAGCAGATCGGCGAGATGAACCCGGTCACCTTCCAGAGTGCCGGTGGCCTGCCGGACAAGCGGTTCCCGGCAAACCTTCCGAACGGGCCGTTCCAGATCACCCGCTACGTGCCCTACCGCATAGCCGGCAAGGACGCGCTGGCTTCGGCGGTGAGGACCGGCGATCCGGTACACCGCTTCTTCCAGATGTGGCAGCAGACCGGCGGCGACAACGCCAAGCACGACATGTTCACCTGGGTCGCCGACAGCACCGGCCAGGGCGGCGACACCCCAGGCGTGACTCCGGCCAACCCGGCGCAGGGCGGCGAGTTGATGGGCTTCATGAACATGTCGGCCGGTGATGCGCCGCTGTTCGACAAGCTGGCGCGGGGCTACGCGCTCAGCGACAACTACCACCAGTCCATCATGGGCGGCACCGGCGCCAACTTCTTCGCCATCGCCACCGCGGACGTGCCGTTCTTCAACCAGGACGGCAAGATCGCCGTGCCGCCGGCCAACCAGATCGAAAACCCGGACCCGATGCCGGGCACGCCGGACTTCTACACCCGCGACGGTTACCAGGGCGGCTCCTACGTCGACTGCTCCGACCCGAAGCAGCCGGGCGTCGCCGCCATCCGCGCCTTCCTCGAAGCGCGCCACATCCCGAGCAAGTGCGCCCCCGGCGCCTACTACCTGGTGAACAACTACAACCCCGGCTACGACATGGACGGCAAGCTGCAGCCGATCGGCCCGAACAACTACAACTACCCACCGCAGACCGTGCCCACCATCGCCGAGCTGCTGGCGGAGCACGGCGTGAGCTGGAAGTGGTACACCGGCGCGCGCGACGCGGCCGACGTCGCCGCGGAGGCCGCCGCGCTGCACGCGCCGGTGGCGAAGGCACAGATGCTCCAGTACAACAACCTTGGCGATCCGCTGACGGCCTCGGCCACGGTGATGGGCGATCCGGCGCTGAAGTCCGGCCTGGCCGGCCTCGCCACGTTCGACAGCGACCTCGCGCACCACACGCTGCCGGCGGTGTCCTTCGTGGTGCCGAAGAACCTCGACAGCGGACACCCGGGCTATTCGGCGCCGGCCAGCTACGAGGCCTTCCTCAAGGACCTGCTGGCCAAGGTGCAGGCCGACCCCGCGCAGTGGGCGCACACCGCGATCCTGATCACCACCGACGAGGGCGGCGGCCATTTCGACACTGGCTACATCCAGACCTTGGACTTCTTCGGCGACGGCCCGCGCATCGCGATGCTGGCGGTGTCCCCGTATGCGCGCAAGGGCGTGGTCGACCACGAATACGACGATCACGCCTCGATCCTGAAGTTCATCGAGCGCAACTGGCGGTTGCCGCCGCTGTCCCCGCGCAGCCGCGACAACCTGCCCGACCCGGTGACCACGGCCGCCCATCCGTACCGCCCGATCAACGGCCCGGCGGTGGGCGACCTGATGTCGATGTTCCGCTTCTGAGCGGTCGCCGCGGGTTGGCCAAGCGCATGCGTCCCGTGCGGAGCGAACGGCACGGCATCGGGTCCGGCTGGAGCGGACCCGTCGTCGTCGCGATGCTGGCCATGCTCGCCATGGGCTTCGCCGGAGCCTGCCTGCCGGCCGCAGCGCGCGGGCAGGCTGCCGAAGCAGCCCAGGCAGCACGCGATGCAGCGATCCGCCGCTGGGTGCGCTATCCGCCCGTACCGGCGCGCCTGAGCCCGCAGGCCGAACTGGGCAGGCGGCTGTTCTTCGACACCGCGTTGTCCGCGTCCGGGCGGATGTCGTGTGCCAGTTGCCACGATCCTGCTCGTG
>JAJZET010000004.1 GCA_021805685.1 Pseudomonadota bacterium | reverse complement strand
GATCGACCCGCGCCACAACCATCGGCTGGAAGTGCAGGGCGGACTGCTGGCGGACGAATCCTCGGCCATGCTGCGCGAGTTCTTCCGCGCCCGACGCTAGGCCCGCGGATTCCGCAGGCGGATCATGGCGACCTGTTCATGTGTGTACCGGCACGCACGGACGCGCGCGGCACGCGCGACCCTGGCCTTGCAGCGTCAGCCGTTCGGCTGCTGTGGCGTGCCGGCCGGTGGGGTGCGGGCGGCACGAATCACCGCTGGCGTCGGCAAGGTGGCTACAGCGGCAGGCTTGCCGGCCGGCGCAGCCGCGGGATGGGCTCCAGTGTCAGCCGCGTCCGGTTGGCCGGCGGGCTTTTGCGCATCGGGCGCCGAACCGTCATGGGCTGGCGCGGGAAGGTTCTGCACCAGGCTGCGCGACAACGCTGCCGCCTCGGCCTGCTTGGTCATCACGATGATACTGATGCGGCGGTTGACCGGGTCGCCCGGGTTGGCCTTGTCCAGCGGTACCGACGCGGCCAGCCCCACCACCCGCGACACCTTGTCGTCGTCGAGGCCGCCGGCAATCAACGCGCGGCGTGCGGCGTTGGCGCGGTCAGTCGACAGCTCCCAATTGCTGTAGCCGTTGTCGTTGCTGTAGGGGGCGTCGTCGGTATGCCCGGTGATGCTGATGTGGTTGGGCACCTGGTTGATGAACTTGGCCAGGTCGCCAAGTATCACGCGCGTGTAGTCCTTCAGGTGTGCGCTGCCCAGGTCGAACATCGGGCGGTTCTCCTTGTCCACGATCTGGATGCGCAGTCCCTCGGGGGTAATGTCGATCAGCAGTTGGTCCTTGAACGGCGCCAAGGCCTGGCTGTTCTGGATGGCGGCGTTCAACTGCTTCTTGAGCTCCTCCAGGCGCGCCTTGTCCAGTGCGCGGGCCTGCTTTTCGACGTCGGCCGCGGGGAGCTTGCCCACCGGGCCGTTGTGGTGGTCCTTGCCCGGGCCGTGCGAGAGGTCCATCGCGCCGCCCAGCTTGATCATCGAGTCGCTGGCGCCGCCCGGCCCCATCTTGCCTGGCGGGGCCATCGTGGCGGTGCCCGGAGTCGCGCTGGGGTTCTTGAAATACTCGGAGATCGCCGCCTTCTGCTGGCGCGTGCCCACGCCGATGATCCACATGACCAGGAAGAACGCCATCATGGCGGTGACGAAGTCGGCATAGGCTACCTTCCAGGCGCCGCCGTGGTGGCCGTGGCCACGCTTCTTTACCCGCTTGATGATGATGGTCGGACCCGGATCGCTCATGCAGCCGCTCCGGCGTGCACCTTGCTGAGATGGTCCTCCAGATCCTGGAAGTTGGGCCGGGCGTAGGGGGGCAGCACCTTGCGCGCGAATTCCACCGACACCTTTGGGTTGTAGCCGCGCAGGTTGGCCAGCAGGCCGACCTTCACGCACTCGAAGGCCCTGCCGTCCTCACGCACGCGCGCCTCCATGGCGGCGCCCAGCGGGCCGACGAAGCCGTAGCACAGCAGGATGCCGAGGAAGGTACCGACCAGCGCGCCGGCGATGTGTTCGCCGATGGCCGAGGTGTCGCCGCCCAGGTTGGACATGGTGGTGACGATGCCCAGCACCGCCGCCACGATGCCGAAGCCGGGCAGGGCATCGGCCATCTTGCTCACCGCCATCGCCGGCACCTCCGCTTCCATGTGGTGGGTTTCCACCTCGGCGTCCAGCAGCGCCTCCAGCTCGATAGGCTCCATGTTGCCGCCCACGATCAGGCGCAGGCAGTCGTTGATGAATTCGACCAGGTGGTGCTCGCGCATGAGCCGTGGGTAGGCCGAATACAGCGAGCTGGCCTGCGGGTTCTCGATGTGCTCCTCCATGCCGAGCAGTCCCTCCTTGCGCATCACGCCGAAGATGTCGTAGAGCAGCGACAGCAGGTCGACGAAATCCTGCTTGCGGTACCGGGGTCCCTTGACCAGGGCGGCGATCTCGCGGAGCGCGTCCTTGACCACCTTGCTGGAGTTGGCGGTCAGGAAGGCGCCGATGGCGCCGCCGAAGATGATCATCAATTCGTAGGGTTGCCACAGCGCCAGCAGGTGGCCGTGCGACAGCACGTAGCCACCCAGCACGCAACCGATGACGATCAACGATCCAACCAGAACCAGCATGTCCGACTCCCGACTGCGTGTGCGTTGCTGCAAGCAGTGATATCGGTCAATCGTCGCGAAGCTTGAACGTCGGGGGCAGGTTCCGGCCAACCCCGCGAATGCGAAGCGCTTCCGTCCGGGCGATGTCGCCGCCCAGGGCTGCTGCGTGCCATTCGCCGGCCGCATGGCCATCCGCGGCAACGCCGCCGTGTCGATTGCCCTCGATGGACCGGCTTGACGCACGTCAATGCAGGCCGGCTATCCCTTGCACAGACTGCGCCCATGAGCCACGCCATCCAGGTCCCCGAATTCGACCCCGCGCTGATTGCGCGCTACGACGTGGCGGGGCCGCGCTACACCAGTTATCCGACCGCGCCGCAGTTCCACAGCGGCTTCGACGAGCGGGCGCTGCGCACGGCGATCCAGGCGTCCAACGAAGAGCCGATCCCGCGCCCGCTGTCGCTGTACGTGCACGTGCCGTTCTGCACCAGTCCGTGCTTCTACTGCGGCTGCAACCGCATCATCACGCGCGACGTGGGCAAGGCCGACCGTTACCTGGAGCGGCTGTACCGCGAGATCGAGATGGTGGCGAAGCTGTTCGACCGCGACCGCCAGGTGACCCAGCTGCACTTCGGCGGCGGCACGCCGAACTTCCTCGACCTGGCGCGCATGCAGGAGCTGATGGGCGTGCTGGCGCGGCATTTCAGCTTCAGCGTGGAGCGCAGTCGCGAGTTCGGCATCGAGATCGACCCGCGCTTCGCCGATGCCGACTACGTGCGCGGCCTGGGCGAGCTGGGCTTCAACCGCATCTCGGTGGGCATCCAGGATTTCGACCCCGCGGTGCAGGCGGCGGTGAACCGCATCCAGAGCGTGGAACAGACCCGCGAGGTGCTGGAGGCGGCGCGCGCCAGCGGTTTCCGTTCGGCCAGCGTGGACCTGATCTACGGCCTGCCGCGGCAGACCGTGGCGGGCTTCGAGCGCACGCTGGACGAAGTGGTTGCGCTGGCGCCGGACCGGGTCGCGGTGTACGCGTACGCGCACCTGCCGGCGATGTTCAAGGCGCAGCGGCAGATCGAGGCCGGCGACCTGCCCGACGCGGCGACGCGGCTGGCGCTGATCGGCCGGGCGCTGGCGCGCCTGGGCGAGGCCGGTTACGCCTACGTGGGCATGGACCATTTCGCGCGGGCCGACGACGAGTTGGTGGCGGCGCAGCGTGCTGGCACGTTGCAGCGCAATTTCCAGGGGTATTCCACCCACGGCGAATGCGACATCGTGGGCCTGGGCGTGAGCGCGATCGGGCGCATCGGCGACAGCTACAGCCAGAGCGCGCGCGACCTCACCGGTTACTACGCGGCCATCGACAACGGTCACCTGCCGATCGCGCGGGGGCTGGCACTCAACGAGGACGACCTGATACGCCGCGAGGCGATCGGCCAGCTGATGTGCTACGGAGAGCTGGACATGCGCGATTTCAGCGAGCAGCGTCGTATCCCGTTCGCGGAATATTTCGCGACGGAACTGGAACGGCTCCGCGCACTGGCTGATGACGGCTTGGTCGTGCTGGACGAGCAGACGATCCGGGTCACACCGCGCGGACGCCTGCTGCTGCGCATCGTGGCAATGTGCTTCGACGCCTACCTCGGCGAAACCGCCGCGTTGCCGAGGTTTTCCCGGGCCATCTGAGGAACGGGATACGACCGCCCGGCCTGCGATCGGCCGCCGCGGACAGTGGCGGTTGCCCGAGCCTGGCGCGGCGGTCCGACGCGATTCAAGCCGGCTATATCACACCTTGAGGCTATCTCCTTCGCGTGCCACCAGTTGGTAGAGCACGGGTGCCAGGAACACGCCGATCACCAAGCGAGAAATCATGCCGGCGACGATTACCAGAGCGAACGGGCGCTGCGAATCGGTGCCCACGCCGGTGGCAACCGCCGCAGGCAGCAGACCCAGCGCGGCTACCAGTGCGGTCATCACGATCGGGCGCAGGCGCAACAGGGAGGCTTCCCGTGTCGCCTCGGCGATGCTCATGCCGCCCAGGCGCAGTTCGTTGACGCAGGAAATGTAGACCACCGAGGTCAGTACCGAGACGCCGAACAGCACGATGAAGCCGATGCCGGAGGATACAGAGAACGGCGTGTTGGTGAGCCACAGCGCGAGGATGGCGCCCACCGGCGAGGTGAGCAGCACGCCCAGCACGGTGATGAATGGGAACTTGAAGTTGCCGTACAGCACGAACAGCAGGCCGAAGATCAGCAGCAAGGTCAGCGGCAGGATCACGTCCATCTGCGCACGCGATGCGGTGTATTCCTTGTATTCGCCGCCCCAGTCCAGCCGGTAGCCCTGGGGCAGCTTCACCTTCTGTGCCACCTGCTTGATCGCGTCGCCCACCGTGCTGGCGAGATCGCGTCCGCTCACCGAGAACTGCACGCCGATGTAGCGCGAGTTGTCTTCGCGATAGATGAAGGAGGCGCCGTTGCTGACCCGGATGTCGGCCAGCTCCTTCAACGGCACTTCCTGGCCGCCCGGCGTCAGCATCGGGATGTCACCGATGGCCTGCGGGTTGTCGCGGTAGCGCCGCTGCAGGCGCACCACCAGGTCGAACTGCTTCTCGCCCTGCACGACCTGGGTGGCCACGTCGCCGCCGATCGCCGCCTCGATCATGCCGTTGACGTCGGACACGTTGAGCCCGTAGCGCGCGATGGCGGCTCGATTGATGGTAATCGCAAGATTGGGCTGGCCCAGCTCGTGCACCAGGGTCACGTCGGTGATGCCGGGCACCTGCTGCATGGCTTCCTTGATCGCCTTGCCCTTGTCCTGCAGCGTCTTCAGGTCGGGACCGTACACCTTTACCGCCAGTGAACTCTTCAGGCCGGTCTCGGCCTCGTCCACCGCATCTTCAGCTGGCTGGGTGTAGTTGAAGTCGATGCCGGGGAACACCTGCAACTTCTTGTTGATCGCGTCGATCAGCGCCTGCTTGTTCGGGTACTTGCCGCCCCATTCGGAGTAGGGCTTGAGGCCCACGAAGAACTCCACGTTGAAGAAGCCGGTGGAATCGGTGCCGTCGTCCGGGCGGCCCAGCTCCGAGGTCACCGTGGTCACCACGGGGAAGGAGCGCAGGATGGCGCGGATCTTCGGCGTGATTTCGGCGGACTCCTTGAACGAGATGGTGTAGGGCATGGTGGCGCGCACCCACAACGCGCCCTCGTCGAGGCGCGGCATGAACTCTGCGCCGATCCGCGGCACCAGCAGCATCGAGAGTGCCAGCAGCGCCGCCGGCACGGCCATCGTGCGCCAGCGTGCGGCGAGGCAGCGGTCCAGCCAGCGGGCGTAGGCTGCCTGCAGCCTCTCGAAGATCGCGTTGCGCCGTTCGCGCACGCCCTTGCGCATCAACAGCGCGCACAGCACCGGCAGCAGGGTGAGGGTGACCAGCAGTGAGCCAGCCAGGGCGAAGATCATGGTATCGGCCATCGGCTTGAACAGCGTGCCGGACGGTCCGGTGAGCACGTAGATAGGCAGGAAACTCGCCACGATCACCGCCACCGCGTAGACCAGCGGGCGGTCCACCTCGGAGGCAGCGACCCGGATCACTTCGCGGATGTCGTACTTGGTGCCGTGGCGCTTGGCCAGCTCACGGAAGATGTTCTCGACCATGAAGATCGCGCCATCCACCAGGATGCCGAAGTCCACCGCGCCGATCGAGAGCAGGTTGGCCGAGGCGCCCTGCAACTGGATGCAGACGAAGGCGAACAGCAGCGCCAGCGGAATCGTGACCGCCACGATAAGGCCGGCGCGGAGGTCGTAGAGGAAGAAGATCAGCACCATCACCACCAGCAGCATGCCCAGCAGCAGATTGCGCTGCACGACATGGGTGGTCTGTGCGATAAGGTCGCTGAGGTCGTAGAACGGGTGGATCTTCACGTCCGGCGGCAGCACGTGCTCGTTCAGGTCACGGGTCTTGGCCTCCACCCGCCGCAGCACGTCCTGGGTCTTCTGCCCGGTAAGCATCAGGATCACGCCTTCCACCGCGTCGTTCTGGCCCATGTAGCCGAACTCGCCCAGGCGCGGCGCAATGCCTATCCGTACCTTGCCTACGTCCTTCACCAGTACCGGCGTGCCGTTGTGCACGGCCAGCACGATGTTGCCGATGTCTTCCAGCGTCTTGATGCGGCCGAGGCCTCGCACGTAGAAAAATTGGCCGCCCTGGGTGTAGAAGCCGCCGCCGGTGTTGCCGTTGTTGGCCGCGATCGCCGCTTCCACCTGGTTCACCGACAGGCCCTGTGCTGCGATCTTCGCGGGGTCGAGCTGCACCTGGTATTGCATGTCGCCGCCGCCGAACGCGGAGTCGTCGGCGACGCCGGGTACCGAGCGGTACTGCGGCGCGATTACCCAGTCCTCCAGCGTCTTCAGCTCCATCGGCGAGCGATCGCTGCTCTGCAGCACGTAGCGGTAGATCAGCCCCGACGGCGAGGACAGCGGGGACACCGACGGTGCCACGCCGCTGGGCAGGGTGATGCCGCTGAGCCGGTTGAACACGCGCTGGCGCGCCCAGTAGTTGTCGGTGCCGTCGTTGAAGGTGAGGGTGACGTCGGACAGGCCGTACAGCGAGATCGAACGCTTTACCGACAGCTTGGGAATGCCGTTCATGCCCAGCTCGACCGGCACCGTGATGAGCCGTTCGACCTCTTCGGCGGAATGGCCGGGCCACTGCGTGATGATCTCCACCATCGGCGGCGAGAGATCGGGGTAGGCATCCATTGGCAAACGCTTCAGCGCCCAGATGCCGGCACCGGCCACCAGCGCGGTAAGCAGCACGATCAGCAGCCGCTGCTCCAGCGCGAATGCCACGATGCGGTTGATCAGGGAGGCCGGACGCGCTCCGGGGGGCGGGGTCAGCTCGCTCATTGGGTCTGGATGAAACGCACGAAGATGCCGCCCTCGGTCACCACCTTGTCGCCGGCCTCGAGGCCGGCGGCGATCAGGTAGCGGTTGCCGGTACGTACGCCCAGCGTCACCGGACGCCGCGCGTAGCTGCCGTCCGCCGCCTGCACGTACACGAAGGGCAGGTTTTCGTCGTCGCGCAGGACCGCATCCACCGGCACCAACAGGCCACGTTCCGGCCTGGCGGAGCTGATCCGCACGCGCACGTACATCTGCTTCTTGAGCAGGTCGCCGGGGTTGTCCACCACCACGCGGGCGGCCACCGAACGGGTATCGGGATCGACCTCGGGCGACACGTTCGCCACCTTGCCGGGCAGCGCCTTCGCGCCGGAGCCGGTTTCGACCTCGGCGCTATCGCCGACCTGTACCTTGGCGAGGTCGCTGTCGAACACCTGGGCCATCACCCACACCTTCGACAGGTCGGCGACGGTGAAGCAGGCGGTGCTGCCGGCCTGCAGCAGCTGGCCGGGCGTGATCGAGCGCTGCACCACGGTGCCGGCGATCGGAGCGCGGATCACGCCTTGCACGTTGGTCACCGCGCGGCCTTGCTCGATGGCCTTCACCACCTGCGGGTCGACCGGCAGCGCCAGCAGCGCCTGCCGTGCCGCATTGCTGTCGGATGCGGCGCCGATCGCGTCGGACTGCGCCTGCGCGTTCTCGCGTTGCGAGATCGCGTGGTGGGCGTACAGGTCCTTGTCGTTGGCGGCCACCTGCGCCGCGGCATGCGCGGCGGCCAGCGCCTTGCGGTAGGCGTCGACGGCGGCGGCGAAATCAGGCGAAGCGACGATGGCCAACGGCTGCCCTTGCTTCACCTTCTGGCCCAGGCTCACCAGCACCTTGGTCACCGGACCGGAGAACGGCGCCAGCACCGCGGTGGAACGGTTCTGGTCGTAGTCCACCACGCCGGTGGTATCGGTCACCGTCCGGTAGGAGGAGGGCTCGACCGTGTAGAGCTGGATGCTCTGCTGCTGCGCCTGGGTCAGGGTCACGTTGTGCGGCGTCGTGGCCGCGGACTGCGGCGCGTCCTGGTGGGACGAGCAGGCGCAGAGCGCGACGGTCGCGAGCAGGGCCGCGAGCATGGCGCCGCGGCGCACGAAAGCGGGGAGGGGCGTGGCGGGCTTGTTCATCGTCACTGCTTGCTCAGATCGGGGTGGTGCCACCAGCCGCCGCCCAGCGCCTGGTACAGCGCGGCAGTATCGGCGAACCGGTTGGCCTGGGCTTGCACGAGGGCAATCCTTGCCTGCTGGTACGACTGTTCGGCATTCAGCAACTGCAGGCTGCCGGCGTAGCCGTCCTTGAGCTGGCGCTGCGCAAGCCGAAGCGTCAGCCTGGCGGCCCGCTCGGCATGTGCCGCGGCCCGCAGCGCCTTCGCGTCCTGGTCCAGCGCGACCAGGGTGTCGGCCACGTTCTGGAACGCGACGAGCACCGTGCTGCGGTACTGCTCGGCGGCCTCGACGTACGCCGCCTTGGCCGCGCGTTGCTGGTGCAGCAGGGTGCCGCCTTCGAAGATCGGCGCAGTGATGCCTGCCGCGATGTCCCAGAAGCCGGTGCCGCCGGTGAACAGCTGGGACGTTTCCAGCGCGGTGCTGCCGGTGTCGGCGGAGAGCGTGATATTGGGCAGCCGCGCCGCGGTGGCCACGCCGATCGCGGCGCTGGCGGCGTGCAGGTTGGCCTGTGCCTGGCGCACGTCCGGCCGCTGCGCCACCAGGGCCGAGGGCAGCGAAAGCGGCAGGGCTTCGGGCAGGTGCAGGCTGTCCAGCGTGATCCGCTGGCCCACCGCCTGCGAGGGGAAGCGGCCTGCCAGCACCGCCACCAGGTCGCGCTGCTGCGCCAGCTGCTTTTCCAGCGGCGGCAGCGTGGCCTGGGTCTGCGCCAGCTGCGATTCCTGCGTGGCCAGGTCGATCCGGCTCGCATAGCCCTTGGCGTACTGGTAGCGCAGGATGCCCAGCATCTTCGTATTTGCGGCCACCTGCTGCCGCGTGGCATCGACCTGCGCCTGCAGTGCCGCCAGCTGGATCGCCGCCACGGCCACGTTCGAAGCCAGCGTGTTCCAGGTCGCGATCATCTGGAAGCGGGCGGCCTGCTCCTGCGCCTTGAACGATTCGGCCGTGCGCCGGTTCGCGCCGAACACGTCGGGCGTGTAGGAAATCGAGAGCTGCGGCGTGTACAGGTTGAACTGGTACTCGCTCGGCACCACCGGATAGTTCGGCGTCGGAGCGAGCTGGGTCGACTGCCGCTGATGGGTAGCCGAGAAGCTCGCCGAAACGCTGGGCAGGAAGGCACCGCGCTGCGCCAGCGTGTTCTCGTGTGCCACGCGCAGGGCCGCCTGTGCGGCCTTGAGGTCATGGTTGTGCCGCAGCGCCTGCTTGATCAGCGCATCGAGCGGCGCGGAATGGAACAGCGTCCACCAGTCGCCGGGGATGTCGGCGCCGGGCTCGAAATGCTGGGCGGAGCCGCCGGCCACATGCGGCGTCGCGACGGTGGCCGACACCGGCCTGGGCGTATAGCCAGTGACCGTCGGCGCCGCTGGCGCCTTGAAGTTCGGCCCCACCGCGCATGCCGCCAGCACCAGCGCGGCGGCCATCGGCATGCCCCACCGCAAGACGCTGGGCACGGATGTCTGGACGGACGGAATGGAAGCCATGCGGGACCCGTATGCGTTGCGCGTTCTGCTCCGCCGACGGGGATCCCGTCGCGGTACGGGTGCTGAAAGTACGTTATAACATTGCCGACAGCAACGCTGTATTTTCTTGCGACGACGGTCGCGCGGCATTGTCCCGGGACGCAGGGTGCCCGCACCGGCGGAACGCCTGGCGGATCCTGCCGAGAGCCGCCCCTACTAGCTGGACGATGGTTCGAGCAGCGGCGTAACGATGCGCTCGAGCCGTTCCTGCGTGAGCGCCGGCTGTCGGTCGTTCCAGCCGTCGTCGACGAGCACGCCGCGTCGATCCACGACGAAGCTTACGGGCAGGTGCCAGATGCGGCCGTAACCCGGGACGTGCGGGTCGCCAAGCAGGCCGACCGGGAAATGCAGGCTGGACGCGACCTGGCGCACCTGGGCCAGCGTTTCGGGCGTATCGAGACTGAAGCCGAGCACCACGAGACCCTGCTTCGCATGGGCCTGCGCATAGCGCGACAGCAGCGGCAGTTCCTCGCGGCACGGTTCGCACCAGGTCGCCCAGAACGTGAGGATCACCGTCTTGCCGCGCAGGTCGTGCAGGGCAATGCGCTGCCCGTCCAGGGTGTGCAGCGTGATGTCGGGGGCGGGCCGGCCTACGTGGAGGTCGTTCGCGCAAGCGGGTGACGCTCCGAGCAAGCACAGCAGGCAGGCAAGGCCGAAGCGACGAAGCGAATGCATGGGAATCGAGATCATGGTGATGGCTCCGGCGCGGGCATGCTTCCAGCGGCATGCCCACGCCTGTGATCGTTGCTCAGAGTTGCATGCTCAGCCCTACGGTGCCCGTCCAGTGCGGGAACAGCTGGTACCCGTCCAGGTGGCTGTACACCGGCAGTTGCACGAAGGCATAGAACTGCAGGTTCCTGCTCAGGCTGGCGCTGATGCCCGGGCTGAGGTAGGCCACCGTGCCGGCGGTATCGGGGGTGTCGGCGAAAGCCCCCTGGTCGGCGCTGCGGCGGAGCAGGTTGAGCTGCAACTGCGGCACCCAGTTCGCGTGGGCTTCATAGCGCAGGCCGAGGCTGGCGGAAGCCTGGTTGCCGGGACGGTAATCGGCGCCCGGCCGGTTCATCCTTTCGCGCACTGCCGCCTGGAATTGCCCGCTCGCGAACAGGTCGAAGTCCTGGCTCACGGGCTGGAAGTAGTAGGCGCCGACGATGAGATCGGTACTGCCGGTGCCTGCCTGCAGGCTGCTGTCCAGCGACTCGCCCGCGCCAGGCCCCGAGTGGAACGTGGTGGGGTGACCGACGAAGGTGCCGCCATCGGTCTGGCCGCCGTAGTGTCCGGTGGGCAGCTTCACGCCGAACTGCACGCCGAGGTTGTGCGTGGGCAGGAAGCCCTGGTAACTGCCGATCAGCTTGATGTCGCCGATGCCGGCCACGTGCGTGCCGCTGACCTGGCCAGGCGAGGTCTCCTCCGTGGTGTACGGCGCCAACTGCGTACCGTAGGTGTCGTGTCCACGGATGACGTAGGGCAGCACGAACGTCACGCCCCAGTCGGCATCGAAGCGGTAGGTCGCGCCGAGGTTGATGTAGCGGTTGACGGTTCCCTTCTCGATCTCGCCGCCGCCCAGCGACGGATCGGAGGGCCGGTCGACCACCTGCGCGGGCGATGCCGTGCCGCCGTCGTGGCGAAGCTGGTTCTGGTCGATATAGGTGTAGTCGAGATTGATCCGCCAGCCGGTCGCGGTGGAATAACCGGTGGCGGCATCCGTGCTGAGCGTGCATCCGCAGGTGGCGCAGGCGTGGGCTAGCTGCGGCGCC
This sequence comes from Pseudomonadota bacterium, assembly GCA_021805685.1. Taxonomy (GTDB): domain Bacteria; phylum Pseudomonadota; class Gammaproteobacteria; order Xanthomonadales; family Rhodanobacteraceae; genus Rhodanobacter_A. The sequence continues at coordinate 7,086 of JAJZET010000004.1, read as the reverse complement.
AGCGCGGTGGAGAGCAGGAAGGCTCCGCCGCGGGCGGCGTTGCGCCACGGAGGACGACGACGCGATGCCCTGGAGGACGGGGATGGTGTGGTAAGCATGGAAGATTCGACCCGGGAAGGCGCGGCGAACGCCTGATGGTTCGCTCGCTGGGAACAGGCCCACGGATACCGGCGCGGCGACCACATGCGATGGCATGCGCGTACCGCTGCGGCATCGAGGATGGAAAGGCATCGGCCTGGCCGGATCGGCACGGGCCTGCCTGTGGTTCAGGTCGAAGCAGGCGGTCCGCGAGGACGGGCCCATAAGCGGGCGGGCGGTTCCAGCGACGGAATCCGGTAGGCCGTCGCCACGGCCACGAGCGGTGCGGCCGGCAGCAGGTAAAGGATCGTATGCGTAGCCAGCAGCGACTGCCGGCCGAACAGCACGCAGTAGCCACAGCAGTCCGTGGGATCCCGCCTGCCATCGTGTCTGGATGGATGGCCGGCATTCGCGCCGGCGTGCGGGTGCCCCATGCCCATGGCTTGGGCCATCGCCGCTGGCGCGGTCGGCAGGATGCGCGACACCAGCGGCGCCACGACCAGCAGTGCCATGGCCAGCCACGCCAGCCATGCGATGGGTTTTCGGTGGGCCCTGCGTCGCGACACGCGCTCGACCAGAAAAGGCGGGGAACGGGGCGAAATGTAGCACGCGCCATCCACACGGCGAACGCGCCGTTTGTCGCATGCGAGCCTGCCGACAGACGCAAAGCGACGTCGCGCATCGACAACAAGGTTGCGCCGCATGCCGCCCTCGTTCGCACCGGCCTGTCGCCCGTGCGCTGCCGTCCAGACGGCGGTTACTGCGGGATCCTGCGCAACCTCGAGGTGTCGTAACCCAGCGCGGCGACCTGCGCCTGCAGCGTCGCCCACGCGGCGGCCGGCACGGTGGGCGTGCGCGCGAACACCCAGGTGTAGTCGCGTGCATCGCGTGCCACGATCATCTGGCTGTAATCGGGCTTGAGCCAGGCCACGATGTACTGCGCCCTGATCGGCCAGAAGACCTGTACGCCCCAGACCGCGCCGCCGCTGCCGGGATGCACGTAGGCGGTCGAATGGATCGCTTTGACCGGACCGTCGGCGGCGCCCTTGTTGAAGCGGAAGGTGACATGGATGCGGCCGTCCTTCTGCAGCGCATAAGTCTCCACCGCGTTCCACGCGTCGCGTTCGAACACGGTGGGAATCGCCGCGATCAGATACCACTTGCCCATGAAGCGTGGCAGATCGACGTGAGGCACGGGCCGGATCGGCGGCAAGGTGTCGGCGCTGGCATGGCCCAGGCACGACACCAGCCCCAGCAGCAGCGCGCAGGCGCGTCGCATGGCCGCCTGCCTATCGCCGCACGAAGCGGTAGTGCGCCACCAGCCACTCCTGGCCGTCGGCGTAGCCGAACAGCTCGGCGCAGGCCATCCAGAACATGCGCCAGCGCTGGAACCATAGCCTGGCGTTGTCGCCGTAGGCCTGGCGCAGCACGGCCATCACCGCGTCGCGCCGGCTGTCCTGCTCCTGCAGCCAGTGGTTGGCGGTCTTCTGGTAATGCGTGCCGTCCACCAGCCAGCGCCGTTCGATCCGCAGCGCCTGCTGGAAATGCAGCAGGGTATCGGCGGCCGGCATCAGGCCGCCGGTGAAGAAGTGCCGACCCATCCAGTTGTCTGCACCGGCCGTCTCGAACGGATAGGCCAGTTCGCGGTGCGCGAAGATGTGCACGAACAGCTTGCCGCCAGGGGCCAGCCAGCCGCCGATGCGCTGCATCAGCGTCTGGTAGTTGCGCATGTGCTCGAACATCTCGATCGAGACACAGCGGTCAAAGGTCCCGGGCTCCAGCGTCAGCGTATTCACGTCGCGGGTGAGCACCTGCACGTTGGAGATGCCGCGTTCGCGGCACTGCGCCTCGATGTGGCGTCGCTGGCCGTGCGAGTTGGAGACGGCGGTGATGTGCGCCTTGGGGTAGCGTTCGGCCATCCACAGCGTCAGCGAGCCCCAGCCGCAGCCGAGCTCCAGGATGCGTTGCCCGTCGGCCAGCTCGGCGCGCTCGCCGTACAGCGAGAGCATGGCGTCCTCTGCCTCGGCCAGCGTCTCGTCGCCGCGCGGGTAGTAGCAGCACGAGTATTTCAGGCGCGGGCCAAGGCATTGCCCGAAGAACCCGGCCGGCAACTCGTAGTGCTGCGCGTTCGCCGCCGCCGTCTCGATGGCTACCGGACTCTGCCGCAGCACGTCGATCAGCTGCGCCTGCCGTTCGCCCTGCGCGGACAGCCCGCCGGTCCGTTCCGCACGCAGGCGGTCGGCGCACATCCGGCGGATGCCGAGGCGCAGGAGGGCGTCGGGCAGCATGCCGCGCTCGGCAAGGCCGAGCACGCCGGGCGCGGGGCGGTCGGACGACAGCAGCGGGGTGTCCATGACAACGGTATTCATCATTCGATCCTCAGGTCGAGGGAGCGTTTCGGGAACCACGGGAACAGCATCGGCGTGCTGCGCTGGTAGGCGCGGTAGTCCTCGCCACGGGTGCGCAGCGCCTGCGCCTCGGTGAATGGGATGCCGCTGATGAAGCGCAGGAACAGGAACATCAGCAGCGGCCCGCTCCACGCCAGCCAGGCCAGCGGCGAGCCGATGGCCAGCGCGACGTAGGCGAACCAGTGCAGCCATTCGAAGAAGTAGTTCGGGTGGCGCGAGTAGCGCCACAGGCCGCTGCGGCAGGTCCGGCCGCGTTGCCGCGGATCGGCACGGAAGCGCGCCAGCTGCGCATCGGCGACGGCTTCGCCGAGCACGCCGGCGATCCAGATCGCCGTTCCTGCAACCAACCCGGGGAGCGAGGTCGTCGCGTTGGTCGCTACCGCCACGAAGGGCAGGGCGAACAACGGGATCAGCACTGCCTGGAACTGGAAGAACGCGAACAGCCTGCGCTGGTCGCCTTGCCAGTGCTCACGCAGCGCGCGATAGCGGCCATCCTCCGGTTCGCGGCGCACGCGTCGCCACAGGTGCCACGCCAAGCGCAGGCCCCACAGGCCGCCCAGCACGCCAAGCGCCAGCCGAGGCAACGCCGCGCCGGGGCCAAGCAAAGCCAGCAGCACTGCCGCGCCGCCCAGCCCCGCGGCCCACAGCGCATCGACGATGCCGGTGTTCGTGTGCCGCCGCTGCCAGCGCCAACCCAGTGCCATCATCAGCACGGCCAGCACCCAGACCAGCAACAGGATCAACCACGCGTTCATGGGGCACTCCGTGCCGCGTCGGCCTGCAGCCCGCGCCGCGCCAATACGGTGAGCAATGGCAACGCGAGGGCCCAGCCCGCCGCCAGGGCCAGCAGCGTCGGCCACATTGGGGAGGGCAGCAGCACCGCGTGCCAGCCGCGCGCAGCGCCCAGGTAGGCCAGCGGCCCGCCCACCGCGCCGAACACCGCGGCCATCACGGGACGGGCATGCAGGTAGCCGAACAAGGGCACGATGGTCAGCGCGAAAGCCAGCCACAGCGACATCAGCCACGCCGGCGACTCGGCCCATGGCCACGGCGTGGCGTAGTGCACCAGACCGCTGCGCACCCACAGGTTCTCCAGCACAAGGCCCAGTAGCAGCGCGACCGCGACCAGCCGCCCTTCGACGCGCCTATGCGCCGATGCGGCCAGCCGCCATGCGGCGAAGGCCAGCGCTCCGAGCACGCCGGGCCACCATTGCCCGTGGCCCGCGCCGATCACGGCGGCGAACCACACCGCCTCGTAGGCGACCAGGGTGAGCCAGAAGTTCATGCCGCGCCGCGCTCCGTGCCGGTGCCGCCGCGTCGCCAGCGCGGGCGCGCCATCAGAAGGTGCGATACGCCGATCGAACGTTCGCGGAAGCCGCCCTCGCAATACGCGAGATAGAACTCCCACATCCGGATGAATCGTTCGTCGAAGCCCTGCGCACGCACCTCGGGCAGCTTCGCCATGAAGCGCTCGCGCCAGGCGTGCAGCGTGCGCGCGTAGGAATCGCCGAAATCCTCCTGCGCGACCAGGGCCAGGTCGCTGCTGCGTGCCTTGGCCGCCAGCATCGCGCTGAGCGAGGGGATGAAGCTGCCGGGAAATACGTGGCGCTTGATGAAGTCCACTGATTTCAGCGCCTGCGCGTAGCGGTGGTCCTCGATGGTGATCGCCTGCAGCAGGGCCAGGCCGTCGGGCTTGAGCAGGCGGCCGAGCTGGTGGAAATAGATGTCCAGGTATTCGGCGCCGATCGCCTCGATCATCTCGATCGACACTAGCTTGTCGTACTGGCCGGCGAGGTCGCGGTAATCCTGCAGCAGCACGTGTACGCGGTCGGCCAGGCCGGCCGCCGCTACGCGTTCGCGCGCCAGCGCGTGCTGCTCCTGCGAGATCGTGGTGGTGGTGACGTGGCAGCCGTAGTGCCTGGCCGCGTGCAGCGCGAAACCGCCCCAGCCGGTACCGATCTCCACCACGCGGTCGCCGGGCTTGAGACACAGCTTGCGGCAGATCAGGTCCAGCTTGCGCGCCGAGGCGGCCTCCAGCGTGTCGTCCGCGCCGGCCCAGTACGCGGAGGAGTACATCAGGTCGCCCGACAGGAACAGCTGGAAGAAGTCGTTGCCCAGGTCGTAATGCGCGGCGATGTTGCGCCGGCTGCCGTGGCGCGTGTTGCGGCGGAGCGCGTGCACGGCGCGCATCGCCATGCCGCCGAAGCGTGCCAGTCCGGTTTCCATGCCGTCGAGCAGGTCGCGGTTGCGCAGCAGCAGGCGGATCAGGCCGACCAGGTCGCTGCAGTGCCATTGGCCGTCCATGTACGACTCGCCGGCGCCGACGCTGCCGTTGGCCGCGACGGCGCGATAGAAGGTCGGATCGAGCACGTCGATGTGCACGTCCAGGTCGGCGGGTTCGCTCGCCGGCGTGCCGATCGACGCCGTGCCCAGCGCATCGCGCAAGCTCAGCCGGCCGTGGCCGAAGCCCTCCAGCTGCTGCAGCAGGCGCCCGCGCAGGAAGCGATCGAGGCCGCCGATGGGGGTGTCGGTGTCGTGCTGGGCGATGGCATTCATGGCGCGCCTCGGGAAAGTTTCGGATGGTCGTGGAAGGGATTGCGTTTCAGCCACAGGTGCAGCGCGTTCCAGTAGATCGCGCCCACCACCTGCGCCGTCATCAGCGGATAGCGCCACAGCACGCGCGCCAGCGACGCCCCGGTGAGTGGCCGCCTTTGCAGGCGCAGGTGGGCGTCGAACTGGCGTTCGCCACCGTGCAGTACGTTCATGTGCACCTGCAGCTCGTTGCCGGGCAGGCTGAAGCGCCAGTCGTAGTCGCGCTCCATCGGCAGGAAGGGCGAGACGTGGAAGGTCTTGGGGAAATCCCAGCGAAAGAGGCGCCCCTGGCCTTGCGCGGTCTCGCGCGGCAGCACGTAGGCGTGGCGTTCGCGCCAGGGCGTGTTGGTGATCTCGGCGACGATGCAGTCCAGCGTGTCGCCGTCCTCGTCGTAGCAGTAATAGAAGCTCACCGGGTTGAAGACGATGCCGCCGTAGCGCAGATGGGTGAGCAGGCGGATCGGGCCAGCCGGCCGGCGGCCGATGGCCTGCTGCACGCTCTGGCGTACGGCCTCGGCCAGCGGCAGTCCGGCCGGGCCGAGGTAGTCGCTGCGACGGAACTCGGCGAGGTTGCGGCGCCCGTTCGACCACAGCCAGCGCCTGGCGAACACCCGATCCACCTCGTCGAGGTCGAGATACAGCTGCGCCATGCGATAGGAGAAGGCATGCGGGTGCGGCGCCATCCGGCGATGCCACACCGTGCCTTCGTACACCGCGCTGCGCAGCGTTTCGCTCATGCGGCGGCTCCGACCGGACGGAACGGCGCGGCGACCCTGGCTGGATCCCAGTGCACGTCGAGCGCGGCAGCCACTTGCACCGCGCTGCGCATGCCATCCTCGTGGAAGCCCCAACCCCAGTAGGCGCCGGCGAACCAGGTGCGGTTGACACCCTGGATCTCCGCCTTGCGCTGCTGCGCCGCCACCGAGGCATGCGTATACACCGGATGGTGGTAGCGCATCCGCCGCAGCACCTTGGCCGGGTCGATCGCCTCGCTGCGGTTGAGCGTGACCACGAAGGGTTCGGGTGCGTCGAGCGACTGCAGCAGGTTCATGCAGTAGCTCACCGTGCACGGCGCGCCGGGCTCGCGCGGGATGAAGGCGTTCCACGCGGCCCAGGCCTTGCGCCGGCGCGGCAGCAGCGTGGCGTCGGTGTGCAGCACGACGTCGTTGGCCTGGTAGGGGATCGCACCGAGGATCGCGCGCTCGTGCTCGCTGGCGTCGGCCAGCAAGGCCAATGCCTGGTCGCTGTGGCAGGCAAGCACGACCTGGTCGAAACGTTCGGCCCCGGCCTCGCTGGTCACCATCACGCCGAGCGTGTCGCGCCGGATGTCGCGGACCGGGTTGCCCAGCCGCTCGCGCACCTGCCAGCGCTGGCGCATGGCGCGCACGTAGCTGGCCGACCCGCCGCGCACCACGCGCCACTCCGGCCGCCCGGCCACCTGCAGCATCTGGTGGTTAGCCATGAACTGCACCAGGTAGCGCGCCGGAAACGCGAGGATCTGCTCGGCCGGCGACGACCACAGCGCGGAGGCCATCGGCACCAGGTGTTCGTCGCGGAATGCGGCGCCGTAGCGATGCTCCGCCAGCCAGTCACCTAGCGTGGGACCGGGATGCGGGTCGTTGAGCAGGGCCGGCGCCTCGCGGTAGAAGCGGAACAGGTCGCGCACCATGCCGATGAAGCGCGGCGAGAGCAGGTTGCGCCGCTGGCAGAACAGCGCGTCCAGCGAGGTGGCGTTGTATTCCAGCCCGCTGGCTTCGTTGTGCACCGCGAAGCTCATCGTGGTGGGCTGCGAAGTCACGCCAAGTTCGTCGAACAAGCGGGTCAGCAGCGGGTAGTGCACCGGGTTGTGCACGATGAAGCCGGTATCCACCGCATAACGCCGACCGTCGAGCTCGATGTCATGCGTGTGCGTGTGGCCGCCGAGGTAGTCGTTGGCCTCGAACAGCGTCACCTCGTGGCGGCGGGAGAGCAGCCACGCCGAGGCGAGGCCCGCGATGCCCGATCCGAT
>JAJZET010000167.1 GCA_021805685.1 Pseudomonadota bacterium | reverse complement strand
AGTACGACAGCGCGCACGCCGTGCTGCGCGCGGATCCGGCGATCCGATACACGCTGTGACCGGACAGGCGGCCAGCCGGCCGCCCTTGGCTTCGCCGCCGACCGGCCGCATGTTCACCCTTCCCGCTCTACCAGGTGCCGTCATGTCCCTGCCGCTCAAGATCCGCCGCCTTGGCCGCCAGCCCTATGCGGCGACGTGGAAGGCGATGAGCGCGTTCACCGACAACCGCACGGCCGACACCGTCGACGAGTTCTGGCTGCTGGAGCACGATCCGGTGTTCACCCTGGGCCAGGCCGGCAAGATGGAGCACGTGCTGGCGCCCGGCGAGATCCCGGTGGTCCCGGTGGACCGCGGCGGCCAGGTCACCTACCACGGCCCTGGCCAGATCGTGGGGTATCCGCTGATCGACCTGCGCCGCGCCGGCGTGGGCGTGCGCGAGCTGGTCAACCGGATCGAGCAGGCGATCATCGATACGCTGGCGCACTGGAACATCGTGGCCGAGCGCCGCGAGGGCGCGCCGGGCGTCTACGTCGCGGAGGCGAAGGTGGCTGCCCTGGGCCTGCGCGTGCGCCGCGGCTGCAGCTTCCACGGCCTGGCGTTCAACGTGAACATGAACCTAGAGCCCTTCCATCGCATCAATCCTTGCGGCTACAAGGGTTTGGCGGTGACGCAGGTGCTAGACTTGGGCGGCCCGTCGCGACTGGCGGACGTGGAAGAGATGCTGGTGGAGGAGTTCTGCCGCCAGTTCGGCTTCCGCGCCGAGCCGGCTGCTCCCGTCATCCCCGAACTCCCCGCACGCGAATCCGCATGAGCGACGCTTCCGCTTCACCCGTCAAGTCCATCCCGATCAGCGTCGTCAGCGGCGCGCCCGCGGGCGAAAAGCAGCTCGGCAACGACAAGATCGCGCTGAACCGCGCCGGTTTCGACACCGCCGTGCCCGTGCTGCGCAAGCCGAGTTGGATCCGCGTGCGCTTGCCGCAAGGCAATGCCGTGCAGCAACTGAAATCGCGCCTGCGCGAAAATTCGCTGGTGACGGTGTGCGAGGAAGCTTCCTGCCCGAACATCCACGAGTGCTTCTCGAAGGGCACCGCCACCTTCATGATCCTCGGCGAGGTGTGCACGCGGCGCTGCTCGTTCTGCGACGTCGCGCACGGCCGCCCGGCCGCTCCCGATCCGCTGGAGCCGGCGCGCCTGGCCGAAACCATCCGCGACATGCGCCTGCGCTACGTGGTGATCACCTCGGTGGACCGCGACGACCTGCGCGACGGCGGCGCCGAGCATTTCGCCGCCTGCATCCGCGCGGTGCGCCATGCCAGCCCTGACATCCGCATCGAGATCCTCACCCCCGACTTCCGCGGCAAGGGTCGCATGGAGCGCGCGCTGGAAGTGCTCAAGGACTTCCCGCCGGACGTGTTCAACCACAACCTGGAAACCGTGCCCCACCTGTACCGCGAGGTGCGTCCGGGCGCGGACTACCAGTGGTCGCTGGACCTGCTGAAGCGCTTCAAGGCGCAGCACCCGGACGTGCCGACCAAGTCCGGCATCATGCTGGGCCTGGGCGAGACGATGGAGCAGGTGCTCGAGACCCTGCGCGACCTGCGCGCGCACGACGTCGAGATGATCACCATCGGCCAGTACCTGCAGCCCACGCCGCACCACCACCCGGTGGTGCGCTACTGGACCCCCGAAGAATTCGACGAGCTGCGCAGGGAAGGCGAGGCGATGGGCTTCCATCACGTCGCCTCCGGACCGCTGGTGCGTTCGTCCTACCATGCCGATCTGCAGGCCCACGCGGCCGGCGTCGCCTAAACCGCTCACCGTAGAGTTGCCCACCCCATGACCTTCCGTCCCGTGCTGGCCCTGCTGCTGGCTTTGACCGTCACCTGCACCTACGCGCAATCGGCTGCCGAGCTTGGTGCCGGCGGCAACCGCAAGGCGGCCGTTTGGCCGCTCAAGCCGACCACCGCGCAGGCGCAGGCGGCGCAGCTCTCCGCGCGCTTCCTCACCCGCTTCCACTACGACGCGCAGCCGCTGGACGACGCGATGTCGGCGAAGATCTACGCGGACTATTTCAAGCTGCTGGATCCCGACAAGGTGTTCTTCACCCAGCAGGACATGGACCGTTTCGCGCCGCTCAAGACCAAGCTGGACGACGCGATCTGGAACGAGGACCTCTCCGCGCCGTTCGACATCTACAACAAGTTCCTGCAGCGCGCCGTGCAGCGCATGACCTATGCGCGCAGCCTGCTCAAGAACGGTTTCAGCTTCGACGGCAACGAGAGCTACCAGTACGACCGCAAGGATGCCGCCTGGGCCAAGGACGACGCGGCGCTGGACGCACTGTGGCGCAAGCGCACCATGAACGACTGGCTGCGCCTGAAGCTCGCCGGCAAGAGCGACGACGACATCCGCAAGACGCTGACCAAGCGCTACACCAACTACATCGAGCGCGTGAAGCAGCTGGATGGCGATGACGCCTTCCAGACCTTCATGACCGCGTACGCCGAAACCACCGACCCGCACACCGACTACTTCACGCCGCGCAAGGCCGAGGATTTCGCGATCCAGATGAAGCTCTCGCTGGAGGGCATCGGCGCGCAGCTGCAGTCGCGCGACGACTACACCGTGATCTTCAGCCTGGTCCCCGGTGGCCCGGCGGAAAAGTCCGGCAAGCTCAAGCCCGGCGATCGCATCCTCGGCGTGGGCCAGGGCGAGAGCGGCCCGATCACCGACGTGATCGGCTGGCGCATCGACGATGTGGTCAACCTGATCCGCGGCAAGAAGGACACCACGGTGCGGCTGGAGATCCTGCCGGCCGACGCCGGTCCGGACGGCAAGCATGAGATCGTCAGCCTGGTGCGCAAGAAGGTCAACATCGAGGAAAGCGCGGCCAAGAAGAAGGTCATCGAGGTCAAGGACGGTGGCACCGTGCGCAAGATCGGCGTGATCGACCTGCCGAGCTTCTACTCCGATTTCGGTGCGCGCAGCGAGGGCGAGAAGAACTACCGCAGCGCCACCCGCGACGTGGCCAAGCTGGTCGACGAACTCAAGGCCGAGGGCGTGCAGGGCATCATTATGGATCTGCGCGACAACGGCGGCGGTTCGCTCGCTGAGGCCGATTCGATGACTGGCCTGTTCAACGGCAAGGGGCCGGTGGTGCAGGTGCGCGACGCGCGCGGCCAGGTGGACGTGCAGGGCTCGGACGATGCGGCGCCGCTGTGGAACGGCCCGTTCGCGGTACTGGTGAACCGCGGCACCGCCTCGGCCTCGGAGATCTTCTCCGCGGCGATCCAGGATCGTGGCCGCGGCCTGATCATCGGCACGCCGACCTTCGGCAAGGGCACCGTGCAGACCCTGATCGACCTCGACCGCTTCAGCCCGGATCCGGAGGGCAAGCCGCAGTACGGCCAGCTGAAGATGACCGTGCAGGAGTTCTTCCGCATCAACGGCGGCTCCACCCAGATCAAGGGCGTGACGCCGGACATCGAGTTCCCGCGGAACGGCGACTCCAAGGACTTCGGCGAGTCCACCTACGACAACGCGTTGCCGTGGACGCACATCGCCCCGACCAGCTACCAGCCGGACGGCGACGTGAAGCTCTACCTGCCCAAGCTGGAAACCCTGCACGACGCGCGCATTGCCAAGTCGCCGGCGTGGAAGCTGATGCTCGACGAGCTGGCGCAGTACAAGGCCATGCGCGCCAAGACGTCGGTCTCGCTGAACTTCGCCAAGCGCGAAGCCGAGCGCAAGCAGCTCGACGCGCTGCAGGCTAGCTTCCGCCAGCGCCAGAAGGCCATCGACGGCAGCGATGCCTTCCTCAAGGATGAGGACAGCGCGCTGGACGACGGCCTGGATCCGAGCGAGCGCAGCCTCAAGAGCGAGCTCAAGCAGGAGAAGGACGCCAAGAACGCGCCCGACGTCCAGCTCCGCGAGGCCGCGCACATCGTGGCCGACGAAGTGGGCATGCTGAAGGCCGACCCCAAGCTGGCCAGCAGCATCCTGCCGCCCGGCAGCGACTATCTCGCCGCACTGGCGGCGGCGCACAAGCCCGCTGCCGCGGCTGCTCCGTCGCACTGACGAGCCTGCCAAACGGTTCGATGGACAGGGGCGCCTCGGCGCCTCTGTCCGTTGGTGCGGCATGAACGCGGTGCGCAGGCCATGCTCGGCCGGACAGGAACCGGAGCAGGCGGAGCGGTTGCGGGCATGTCGCCGTCCGCCGCGCTGGCGGCTGCCGGTCCGTTGCGGGACGGCGTCTGCGCCGGGTTGGCCGTTTCCTCCGAGGCCGAGGCCGAGAGAAGCTTATTTCCGCGTGGGCTTGTGCTTCGGGTGCTGCTTCAGCCACTGCTGGAAGCCGGTGATGCGCGCTTCGTCACGCAGCAGCACGGAGCGCGGGTCTATCGTCACCAGCGCGCCGGCCGGCACCGCGAGGCTGCCGTGGCCGTCGAGCATCGGCACGGTGTGCACGGCGCCATCCACCTGTACTTCCACCGGCATCGGGAACGGCAGGTTGCCGGGCACCCGCCAGCGCAGCTCCAGCGTGTCGCCGCGGCGTTGCGTATCCAGCCTGGGCAATGCAGCCTGGTACAGGTACACCTTGAAGAACCAGTCGTAGTCCTTGCCGGTGACCTGGTCCACGATGCGTTCGTAGTCGGCGGTGGTGCGGTATTGCGGCTGGAAGTTGCCCGGTTTCGGGTCGGGCCGGCCGTAGACCAGCTCGCGGATGCTGTCGTAGAACGCCTTGTCGCC
>JAJZET010000003.1 GCA_021805685.1 Pseudomonadota bacterium | reverse complement strand
GCCCTCGCGCATGTCCTCGGTGGAGAACATCAGCGCGAAGCCCTGCGTCTCGAATTCCAGCCCCTGGTCCAGCGCCGTCTCGCCACCCTGCAGCACCGCATCGAGGATGCCGGCGGCGGCCAGCGGCGCGGCGGCGGCGAGCTGGTCGGCCAGGGCGGTGACCGCTTCGTCCAGCGCCTCGGGCGCCACCACGCGATTGACGATGCCGAGTTCGTAGGCGCGCTGCGCGTTGACGTTCGCGCCGGTGAGGCACAGCTCCAGCGCGGCACCGCGGCCGGCAAGACGCAGCAGGCGCTGGGTGCCGCCGAAGCCGGGGATCAGGCCGAGGTTGATCTCGGGCTGGCCGAACCTGGCCTTCTCGCTGGCCACGCGCAGGTGGCAGGCCATCGCCAATTCCATGCCGCCGCCCAGCGCAAAGCCCTGGATGCGCGCGATCACCGGCTTGCCGAGGCGCTCGATGCCGCTCATCAGTCGCTGGCCGGCGCGCGAAAAGCCTTGCGCCTGCACGGGCGTATAGCCGTTCATCTCAGCGATGTCGGCGCCGGCCACGAAGGCCTTGTCGCCCGCGCCAGCCAGCACCACGGCGCGCACGTCGTCGTCCTGTGCGGCCTGGGCGAAGGCCATGGTCAGCTCGTTGAGCGTGTCGCGGTTCAGCGCGTTGAGCTTGTCGGGGCGGTTCACCGTGATGGTGCGCACGGCGCCACGATGGGTGATTTCGAGGTTGCGATAGGCCATGGGCCGACTCCAGCGATGCCGAAATCCGCATGGTAGCAGCGGGAACCTTTACGGCCGTGCGGGTTCCTACCCTGCATATGGCTGGCGAAACCCTTACGATGTGTCGCCTTGGCAAGCGATGGAGAATGGCATGACACGACTGCGTTGGTTGCTGCCCTGTCTGCTGTTGGCCGGTGCTGCGCATGCACAGACCCGCATGTCGCCGCCGGCGCCGGCGAAGCTGGACAAGACCAAGCTTTCCTATGCGATCGGTTACCAGATCGGCAGCCAGTTCGCCGATGGCCGCAGCCAGCCCGGCGTGCCCGACATCGACATCGCCACCCTGCAGCGCGCGATCCAGGACGCCTACAGCAAGCGCCAGCCTGCGGTGCCGATGCAGGCGATGCAGCAGCAGTTGCGTGCCTTCAACCAGCAGTTGCGCACCGATGCGCAGGCCGAATTCGAGCGGGTCGCCGCCGCCAATGCGCGCAAGAGCGCTGCCTTCATGGCGCGCAATGCCAAGCTGCCGGGCGTGGTATCGCTGCCTTCCGGCATCCAGTATTCGGTCCTGAAGAAGGGCGATGGCAAGGTCAGCCCCACGGTCAGCAGCACGGTGGTGGTGAACTATCGCGGCATGCTGGTGGACGGCACCGAGTTCGACAGCACCTGGGCGCACGGCGCGCCGGTGAGCTTTGCGGTGGATCACGTGATTCCCGGTTGGCGCGACGTCATCCCGCGCATGCACGTGGGCGACCGCTGGAAAGTGGTGATCCCGCCTCAATTGGCCTACGGCAAGGCCGGCGCGTTGCCCCGCATCGGCCCCAACGAGGCACTGGTGTTCGAGATCGAGCTGCTGGCGATCAAGCCGGACGCGCCGGAGCCGGCCAAGCCCTGAGCCAGTATCGGGCCGCTGCTAAAATGGTGGTCCATGTCGAACCAATCACCTCCAGTGCCGCCCCCCGCGCTCACGCCGTGCATCGGCGTCTGCCGGCTCGATCCGCAGGGCTATTGCATCGGCTGTCGCCGCACCATCGACGAGATCGGCCGCTGGCACGGCATGAGCGACGACGAACGCCTGCGCGTGATGCGCGAGGTGCTGCCGGCGCGTTTCCGCGCATGAACGACGAGCTGCTGCGGGCGCTGCTGCCGCTTTCCGAGCCACCTACATCGCCAGGCTGGAACCATGCGGACATGAGCGACCTGCTCGGTACCCCGCAGCGCCGCCAGGCGGCGGTGCTGTTGGCCCTGCGCGACGGCGACGACTCGCGCTTGGTACTCACCGTGCGCACTGATCATCTGGCCTCGCATGCGGGGCAGGTGGCGTTTCCCGGCGGAGGCATGGACCCCGGCGATGCCGACGCGCTGGCCACCGCCTTGCGCGAGAGCGAGGAGGAAATCGGCCTCGATCCTTCGCTGGTGGCGCCGCTCGGCTACCTCGACAACTTCGAGACGATCAGCGGTTACCGCATCACGCCGGTGGTGGCACGCATCGCCGAGGATGCGCGGCTCATGGCCGCGCCCGGCGAGGTGGCCGAAGTGTTCGAGGTACCGTTGGCGTTTTTCCTCGATCCGGCCAACCTGCGCCGCTACACCATGGAATTTCGCGGCCGTCGCCGCGAGATGGTGGAGTTCGTGCACGGCGGCCACCGCATCTGGGGCGCCACCGCGGCGATCCTGCTCAACCTGCTGAAGAGGATGGGACGTGCATGAAGACCACGCTGATTTCCGCCGCAGAACTCGCCGCGTTGCCGTCGGACCAGGTGCTGGTCGTCGATTGCCGCAAGGACCTGGCCGATCCGGCCAAGGGGCGTCGCGATTACCTTGACGGCCATATTCCCGGTGCCGTGTACGCCGAGCTGGATGCCGATCTCTCCGACCTGTCGCTGCAATCGCAGGGCATGGGTCGCCATCCGCTGCCGTCGGCGGAGGCGTTCTCCAGCGTGCTCGGGCGCTGGGGCTGGCGGCCGGGCCTGCAGGTGGTGGCCTACGACGCCGCCAGCGGCGCCCTGGCCGCGGCGCGCCTATGGTGGTTGCTGCGCTTCGCCGCCGAACGCGCGGTGGCAGTGCTCGATGGCGGCTACGGTGCCTGGCTGGCGGCCGGCCTGCCGGTGGAAACCGTGGTGCCGCTGCGCACCGCCACCACGGTAGCCGTGCGGTTCGAGCCCGCCGCAGCGGTGCTCGATCATGCCGCGCTGCATGCAGCACCCGTCCCCTTGCTGATCGACGCCCGCGCCATGCCGCGCTACCGCGGCGACGTCGAACCGCTCGACCCGGTTGCCGGCCATGTGCCGGGGGCGCTCAATCGTCCCTTCGCCGACAACCTTGCCGCCGACGGCCGTTTCAAGGACGCCTCGGAACTGCGGCGCGAATTCCTCGCCTTGATCGGGCCGCGCGCGCCCGCCGACGTGCTGCACATGTGCGGCTCCGGCGTCACCGCCTGCCACAACCTGCTGGCGATGGAACACATCGGTCTCGGCGGCTCGCGCCTCTATGCGCCTTCGTGGAGCGGATGGGTGAGTGATCGTTCGCGGGCGGTGGCTACGGGTGGGTGAGGTCAGAAATTGTGGAGTTGCTGTTTCTTTTTTGATAAGTCGTTCTGAGATTAATCATGCAGGGCATGTCTGGCTCGTTCGCGGCACAGCGTCATCAATGCGCTTGCTTGCGGTGTGCCACGCCGTATTTCGCCGTTAATAAAGAGATCGTCGAGTTGAGGGTCGGCGGCGTACCTTGCCATGAGGGTGTATCGGGCAACGGGAGATGAGCCGGCCAGTTGATTGAGGTCGGTGTTATCGACAGGTGACTTGTCCAACTGTCGCGCATAGCCGAAGGCGTTGAGTTCGGCGCAGTTCTCAATGGTGGCTGCGCCAAGCTCATTGTCCATCTGGCTACGTTGGTCAAGACCCACCCAGGTATGGAACAGTTCGTGGGCAACCGTCCTGCTGACGTTGTGTTCATAGCCGCCGTCCAGGGGCGAAACCACATAGGCCACGCTGTTGTTGGATCCTATGGCCCAGGATCGGTGCGAGATTGCGTAGGATGTCCCTGGTGGCGTCAGGTAAAGCTCAATCTTCCGAATCGGGGGCTTGCCGGCAATGCGGGTGACCGTGGCAAATGCGTCCTCAGCCAGCTTCGCAATGGATGCGGCATCGATTGTCGCGAACGTGGCGGTGTGGACAACCACATGCAAAGACCCATCCTCTCGGAAGCTCTGTCGCCTCCAGTTACCGGTATACGGCGGGCCTTCTCCCACTTGCCCGTGGGTTACGATCAGTCGGATGCCCAGGTATTTCCAGATGTAAGTCGTCTCGGTACTGGAAACGTAACTTTTGTCCTTGCCCGTTTCAGATCGCTTGGCCACCAGGCCATTGGTGGCCAATGCAAGCAGCGCGGCTATCAACAGGGCTTTTCCGTCCATAGTGCCTTGAGGGGCGAGAGAGTTGGGCTTGACGAGCTGATTTAGTTATTTGGCATGCAAATGGTCGGGTGAGGGCCGCGTGGGCAGCTTGAACCCTCAAAAGTGACTGCCGATTGAGCCATGACTGTGTTGTCGGCTCTTGCGGTCGCCGCAGCGATATTCGTACCACTCTGCGGTGTCACAGGAAAACCCGCAATGGTATACGAGAGTTTCGAGCTGGCTGGGTTTGCTCCGGTCGCTGACAGCCACGCATTCACCAAGGCGGGGTTGGCGAACACCAGAACCGTCCCCGACTTCGTATAAGCGAAGCTATTGGTGGCGATGACGGCGCCCGATGCCAGGTTGGTGATGGCTAGGGTAATCGTGCCGGTTGCAGGCCAAGCCACCGTTGAACCCGAGGTATCAAGCGAGAACGACCCCGCGTCTGGCATGGTCGTTGCCATGACGTACGCCATTGCCCGTTGCGTGCTTGACAGCACCATCTCGCCGGATACCGAAACGTCCGTTTGCAACTGGAGGTCTTAGATATCGACGAACTGTGCCTTGGGGCTCTTAGGCTTCACCGGCTGCGTGGACACTGTGACAGTGCAGGTGAGAGTTGCTTGTGGAACGCAGCCGCCTAGCATCAGCGTGGTCGCGGCTACCAAGGCCGCTGCCGACTTCTTCAATCCGAAATGC
>JAJZET010000227.1 GCA_021805685.1 Pseudomonadota bacterium | reverse complement strand
GGCCCCCTCGCTGGTGATGTACACCTGGTCGCTGTCCACCCTGCGCGAGTTCGGCCCGCTGTGGGGCAAGCTGGGCTGGGCCACGGCCTTCGTCTACGCCGCCTGCGCCGCGCTGCGGCTGGCGCGCTTCAACACCCAGTCGGGCGTGGCCGACAAGCGCTATTTCCAGGGGCTGGCCAGTCCCGCGGCGGCGGCAGTGTGCATGTCGTTCGTGTGGACGATGGAAAAGTTTGGCGTCTCCGGCGCCGCCCTTTGCTTTGTCACGCCGTGGATCGCCGCGGTCACCGGCTTGCTGATGGTCAGCCGCATTCGCTACTTCAGCTTCAAGTCGCTGCCGCTGGGCGACCGCCAGCACGTGCCGTTCGTGTGGATCGTGGCGGCCCTGCTCATCCTGGTGCTGCTGTATCTCGATCCGCCGCGCGTGCTGTTCGCCGGGTTCACCGTCTACCTGCTGTCCGGTCCGGTGCTGACCTTGTGGGGCCTGGCCGTGCATCGCCGTCGTGCGCGGCGCGGGGGCGCGGCGTGACTCCGGCCACTGCGCATCGCGAGCGCGTGCTGCATGCGCTGGGGCTGGCGCGATGGCAGCGCCGGCAGGCATCCGCGGCGGCGCCATCGGCGGCGATCGGCGGGGGGGGCGCGGCGGACGTGGCCAACGCCGAATGCGTGGTGCTGCTGCCGGCGGCTTGCGGAGCGCGTGAACTCGACCTGCTGGGGCGCGCGCTCAACAGTGGCGGCGCCACGCTAGCGCGTGCCGCGCGCGTGCGGGTGCAGCCCGGCGAGGCGGAAATCGCGGTGCCGCATGCGCGTGCCTACCTGGCCTGCGGCGAGGCGCAGGCGCATGCGCTGGGACGCAGCCTGCCGATGCAGGTGACCGCGCAGGCGCAGATCGTGCTGGTGGACGAACCGGCGCGGCTGCTGGACGATGCCGCTGCCAAGCGCCGTCTGTGGATCGCCCTGCGCACCTTGCAGCGCAGCCTCGCGGAAGGGCGATAGGCGCGATGGCCGCGGTGGCCCGGCCGGCCAGCCACATGCGCCTGATGCGCATGGACGACCTCGATGCGGTCGAGGCGGTGGAGCAGGCTTCCTACGACTTTCCGTGGTCGCGGGGCATTTTCGCCGACTGCGTCAGGGCGGGGCATCCGTGCTGGGTGCTGTGCATCGACGACGAGGTCGCCGGCTACGGCATCCTTTCGGTGGGTGCAGGCGAGGCGCATGTGCTGAACATCTGCATCGCCCCGGCGTATCGCGGCCGTGGCCTGGGCCGGCACCTGCTGGGGCGCCTGCTGGACGTGGCCCGCTGGAGCGCCGCGCAGCGCGTGTTCCTCGAAGTGCGGCCTTCGAATCCGCTGGCGAAGGTGTTGTACGAATCGGTGGGTTTTCGCGAGATCGGCCGCCGGCCGCGCTACTACCCCGCCAAGGACGGACGCGAGGATGCCATCGTGATGGAGCTGTCCCAGCTGCCCGCGTAGCAGGGGCGTGACCGCAGGCCCCTGCCTTCGGGAAGGTTCGGTTTGACCGGCTCTGGCTTAATTAGTACCATTTTGGTCTGGATTAAGCCCGTTCCCGCGCCCCGTACCATTCCCATGCTTCGTGTCAGTCGACTCACGGATTACGCCGCGGTGGTGATGACCTGCATCGCCGCCCACCCGGACGACGTGCTGAGCACGGCACAGATCGCCGACGAGACGCACCTGGAACTGCCCACGGTAAGCAAGCTGCTGAAGTCGCTGGGCCATGCCGGTCTGGTGGAGTCCTTCCGAGGCGTCAACGGTGGCTACCGGCTGGCGCGGCCGGCCGCTTCGATCACGCTGGCCGAGATCGTCGAGGCGATGGAAGGGCCCATTGGCATGACCGAATGCGGCGTCAGCTCCGAGGGCCACTGTGGACGCGAGGCGCAATGCGGCGTGCGCGGCAGCTGGCAGCGCATCAACAACGTGCTTGACCGCGCACTGCGTGCGGTGAGCCTGGCCGACATGCTTGGCCCGGCACCGCGCGGCGAAGTGACGATCGACATCGGCACCCTTAAGGCCGGCATCCCGAAAGGCAGAATCACGGCATGAGCAGCGAATCCACCGATACCGCCACCATCGCGCTGCGCGACAACGCTGAGGTCGCCGAGGCGCTGGGCCGCAACTACAGCGCAGGCTTCGTCACCGAGATCGAGATGACCGGGCTGCCGCCTGGGCTGGACGAGGAAACGATCCGCCAGCTCTCGGCGATCAAGCGCGAGCCGGAGTGGATGACCGAATGGCGTCTCGCCGCCTACCGCCACTGGCTGACCATGCCGCAGCCCGACTGGGCCAAGCTCAAGATCGATCCCATCGATTACCAGGCGCTGAGCTACTACGCCGCGCCCAAGAAGAAGCCGAAGTCGCTGGACGAAGTCGATCCCGCGTTGCTGGAAACCTACGAAAAGCTGGGCGTGCCGCTGCACGAGCGCGCCGCGCTGGCCGGCGTGGCGGTGGACGCGGTGTTCGATTCCGTCTCGGTGGGCACCACCTTCCGCAAGCAGCTGGCCGATGCCGGCGTGATCTTCTGCTCGATGAGCGAGGCGATCCGCGAGTACCCGGAACTGGTGCAGCAGTACCTGGGCAGCGTGGTGCCCACGGGTGACAATTTCTTCGCTGCGCTGAACTCGGCGGTGTTCTCCGACGGCAGCTTCGTGTTCATTCCCAAGGGCGTGCGCTGCCCGATGGAGCTGTCCACCTATTTCCGCATCAACGCGCAGAACACCGGCCAGTTCGAGCGCACTTTGATCGTGGCGGAGGAAGGCGCGCACGTCTCCTACCTCGAGGGCTGCACCGCGCCCCGGCGCGACGAGAACCAACTGCATGCCGCGGTGGTGGAACTGGTCGCGCTGGAAAAGGCGCAGATCAAGTACTCCACGGTGCAGAACTGGTACCCCGGTGACGAGAACGGCGTCGGCGGCATCTACAACTTCGTGACCAAGCGCGGCGACTGCCGCGGCGCGGACTCCAAGATCAGCTGGACGCAGGTGGAAACCGGCTCGGCGATCACCTGGAAATACCCCAGCGTGGTGCTGCGCGGCGACCGCTCGGTGGGCGAGTTCCACTCAGTGGCGCTGACCCACCACCGCCAGCAGGCCGACACCGGCACCAAGATGATCCACATCGGCAAGGGCACCCGGTCGAAGATCGTCTCCAAGGGCATCAGTGCCGGCCGCAGCAGCAACAGCTACCGCGGGCTGGTGAAGGTGGAGAAGGGTGCGGACGGCGCGCGCAACTACACGCAGTGTGACTCGCTGCTGATCGGCAAGCGCTGCGGCGCGCACACCTTCCCCTACATGGAAGTGAAGAATCCCAGCGCCATCGTCGAACACGAGGCCACCACCTCGAAGATCTCCGACGACCAGCTGTTCTACTGCCGCAGCCGCGGCATCGGCGAGGAAGACGCCGTGTCGCTCATCGTCGACGGCTTCTGCAAGCAGGTGTTCCGCGAGCTGCCGATGGAGTTCGCGGTGGAGGCGAAGAAGCTGCTCGAAGTGTCGCTGGAAGGCGCGGTGGGGTGAGCATGGAGCGCCAGCAGCACTGGGAGACGGTGTATCGCGACAAGGGTGAAGGCGAGACCAGCTGGTTCCGCCCGCGCCTGGACGAATCGCTGCGCCTGATCGACGCGCTCGATGCGCCGCTTGGGCAGCCGGCGATCGACGTGGGCGGCGGCCGCGCCACCCTGGTCGACGACCTGCTGGTGCGCGGATTCCGCGACGTAAGCGTGCTCGATCTCTCCGCCAATGCATTGGCCGAAGCTCGCCGGCGGCTGGGCTTGCAGGCCGAGCGAGTGCGCTGGATCGTCGGCGACGCCACCCGGGTCGATCTGCCCGCGGCGCATTACGCGCTGTGGCACGATCGCGCGGTGTTCCATTTCCTGGTCGAGCCCGAGGAGCAGGCGCGCTATGTCGCCGCGGCGACGCGTGCCCTGCGTGGCGGCGGCCACCTCGTGATCGGCTGCTTCGCGCCCGACGGCCCGGAACGCTGCAGTGGCCTGCCGGTGGCTCGCCACGACGCCGACGGGCTGGCCAGGCTGTTCGCCGCGGCGTTCGATCCCGTTGCCCGCAGCCGTGAGCTGCACCGCACGCCTGCCGGCAAGGAGCAGGCTTTTACCTATGTCGTGCTGCGACGTCGCGAAGACGACGCCAGCCCCTGAACCGATCGAGTGAACCCCATGCTGAAGATCGACAACCTGCACGCCCGCGTCGAGGGCAAGGAAATCCTCAAGGGCCTCACGCTCAGCGTGAACCCGGGCGAAGTGCACGCCATCATGGGGCCGAACGGCGCGGGCAAGTCCACGCTGGGCAACGTGCTCTCCGGCCGCGACGGCTACGAGGTCACCGCCGGCTCGGTCACCTTCAACGGCATCGACCTGCTGGCGCTGGAGCCGGAACAACGCGCCGCCGCCGGCGTGTTCCTCGCCTTCCAGTACCCGGTGGAGATTCCCGGCGTCAACAACACCTATTTCCTGCGCGCGGCGCTCAACGCGCAACGCAAGGCGCGCGGCGAGAAGGAACTCGATTCCATGCAGTTCCTCAAGCTGGTGCGCGAGAAGCTCAAGGTGATGCAGATCTCCGACGAACTGCTGCACCGCGCGGTGAACGAGGGCTTCTCCGGCGGCGAGAAGAAGCGCAACGAGATCTTCCAGATGGCCGTGCTGGAGCCGAAGCTGGCGATCCTCGACGAGACCGACTCGGGCCTGGACATCGACGCGCTGAAGCAGGTGGCGCAGGGCGTCAATGCACAGCGTTCGCCGGAGCGTTCGTTCCTGGTGGTCACCCATTACCAGCGCCTGCTCGACTACATCGAGCCGGATTTCGTGCACGTGCTGGCCGGCGGCCGCATCGTGGAAAGC